>DKKK01000066.1 GCA_002455215.1 Anaerolineales bacterium UBA6668
TTACTTGCCGTTGGCTTCGTTCATAGCGGAGCAGGCTTCTGCTACACCATCAGCGGAAGTGGATTCACCTTCGATAACCTTGGTGAACATGTCACCAAACGGACCCCAGTAAGAACCGAATTCGGCGCTTTGTGGGCGTGGGAAACCACTGGCAGATGCGGCGGCGAATGCGTTCACGAGTTCGGAAGAAGAAGAAACGTCATCACGAACCGGCACGTGTCCAGCCTTGTCGGTGTAGATTTGGCTGGCGGGTTGGCTGGTCATCCACAAGGCAAAGTTCACTGCCAAGTCTAGGTCAGGGGTGTTCGGGTTCACATAGAAACCGTCAATACCGTTCAACGGGCTGGCATTGCCAGTACCGGCAGGCATCACGGCTACACCCAGGTTTTCACCCAAGTCCTTTTCATAGTCAGCCAATGCCCACGGACCATTCACGAAGAAGGCGGTTTCGCCAGCGCGGAATGGGGCTTCTGCTTGACCGTAGTCACCGGTCATGGTGGCGCCGGCTTCCTTCAGAGCCAACAGGTAATCCATAGCTTCTACCCAACCACCTTGGTCGGCAACACAAGTGCCATCTTCGCCGAGCAATTGCCCGCCGAAAGCACCACTCCAACCGAACATGTGATAAGCACCTACGAAGAAGGTGGCAGGAGCGCCGCCTTCAATTGCGGCGAGCAATTCATCGGTGGTGGCAGGAGCGGCATCCACCAAGCTCTTGTTGTAGTACAGCGCAACAGCCTTGGCAGATTCCGGCACACCGTAAATCGCGCCATTAACGGTCATACCGTCAATAGCAACTTGGGCGGTGTGTTCCAATTTGCCATCCAAAGCGGCGGTCAAATCGGCAACCAATTCACCACGTACCCAGTTACCCAAGTCATCGTTCGGGGCGACGAACATGTCAGGACCACCGCCAGCGGCGACTTCGGTTTGATACTTGTTGAAAATTTGGTCAAATGGAACTTGCAAAACATCAATGGTCAAACCAGGATTCTTTTCGGTGATACCGGCAACAATCTTGGTCAAAGCGGCTTCTTCAGAGCTACCTGCTTGATAAGCGTGCCACAAAGAAACAGAACCGCTCAAGCCTTCCGGCATTGCCTCTGCGGTTGGGGCTTCGGTAGCAGGCGCTTCGGTGGCGGGTGCTTCGGTAGCGGCTGGCGCTTCAGTAGCAGGAGCCGGGGTCGGAGTGCCGCAAGCCGCTAAGAACATAGATGCGGCTGTCAACACGCCTAACACGGGGAACAAAGATTTCTTGTTGAGTTTCATAAATTTTCTACTCCTCCAATGAGTAAAATGAATTTGGAACTATAAACGATTTCATTTACTGAGTGACGGTGAAATTTTTTTGAGTTTTTGATTTTGTTTGTTACCTCCTGAAAAAGCATTGAAGATAAGGTTTTTCATTTCATAAAGCTCAGATTATTGGCTTTAGTCATGACACAAAAAATCTGGTGATGCGTTCACATCTCCAAAATACGAGAAAGCGCCGTGCTATTGGCTATAGCAATAGCCCCCAATGCACTAGCACGTTGCTCCGTAATGGCACGCTCAATTTGCGTTGCCTCTGAATTGGCTTTAAGACATTGTGATTTTGCAGTCTTAACCAAAGCATTCATAAAAAAATCGCCGGTTTCAACAATCATTCCGCTGACGGTAATCAAGCCTGGGTTGAGTAGATTGATCAAGCTAGCAACTGCACGTCCAACCAGTTCGCCAGCTTCTACCAGCAATTGTTGGCACAATTCATCGCCTTGTGCGGCGGCTTGCGTCACGTGACGTGCAGTGATGGTTTCCACCGGAATGCGAGATAGGGTGGTATGCTGACCGACACGCACCGCCATTTGGGCACGCTGAGCAAGGGCAATGCCGCCCGCCATCGCTTCCAAACAGCCGTAATTGCCACAAGTGCAGGGAAGCCCATTGCGGGCAACCAGCGTGTGCCCGATTTCGCCAGCACTACCGGTTTTGCCACGAAAGAGTCGTCCGTCCAAAATGATGCCACAGCCGATGCCGGTTCCCATCTTAATGTAAACCAAGCTATCTGCTTTCCCGTTTCTACCAAACTTCCACTCTCCCATCACGCCCAGATCCGCGTCGTTTTCAATATTGACGGGAATTTGCCAACGTTCTTGAGCATACTTACGAATGGGGAAACCATCCCAACCGGGCATAATGGGTGGCGCAAACACCGCCCCTGCTTCTTGGATTACCGGTCCTGGCACGCCCAAGGTGGCGGCTTTTATTTTTTTCCAATCACTGCCGCAATTCGCCAGCAATTCATTGATCTGTAGTTCAACTTGGTCAATACACGCTTCCGGACCAGAGGCAATATCCAATGGAATATTAGACTCCGCCAAAATTTGACCTTCCATATTAGCGACCATTGCCCGGCTATGAGTTGCGCCCATGTCAATGCCAATTACATGCCAGGCATTTGCGTTCAAACGCAAAATAGTAGGCGGACGCCCGCCTTTGGAAGCGCCAATACCAGTCTCTCGGAGCAGACCTTGCTCCAATAATTCGTCAACGATGACAGAAATAGTTGCTCGGCTCAAATTGGTAAAACGTGCCGTATCTGCTCGGGAAATGCCATTTTGATGCATCCGCACAGTCTCAACAATTGCCATTTTGTTTGTCTTTCTGACAATGCGTGGGTCAGAAACCGTGCTGTCATACGTTTGGCTCGAGAGCAGTTCCCAAGAATTCATAGTTATACCGGAAATTTCACCAAATACTGTTTGTTTTTTGTATCAATGAACGAATTATTCTAATCATAATGCTATGTCTTTGTTTTGTCAATAGGTGAAACAAAGAATTCCAAAAGTTCTGATGTCTCAAGCAAAAAACGACTAGTTTCTCTGTTTTTACCGCAATATTTACAATTTTTAACCAATATTCCGGCAAAAACAACATAATATAATTTAGCAAATAAATTTACCCACTAACAATAATCATAACACCGCACTTTATAGATTCGACATACATGCCGAGTACATACTGCGAACATAGCCAAGTAAAGATAAGGGTGATATGATTAAATTACTACATTCGACCTGTGTCGCATACAATGGCGATTGCGGCAACCCATTTTGAAGTGCATAGGATTGTTGCCGCTTGTGCGGCTCGTAATCACCAGCATTTTTAGGTGGATACAAATATCCACAATCCACTATTGCCATTCGGCGCACGTCAAACATAGCATACATGCCGAATAGCCCATGCTTAACATACATTCGGCAAATTCGTAACGATACAGAAACTTTTTGGGTTGATAAAGCGTAATATACTCGGTACACGTAAAAACTATACGAAACCGTTCAAAGCGTATCTGCCCATCTCACGTTTAGTCGTTCAAAATCCACTTTCATTTACCTTTACAATGGAGAAAATCAAATGAACATTGCAGGCCTTGTTCGCATCCTTTCACTTATTGGCTGGCTAATCTTTTTTGCAAGTATTGCCCTAGTCATCTATTCAATCAATTCAAAACGGAAAGTCGGCGCATCCTGGACTTTTGTGCTTGGCGCATTCATTGTTGCGCTGACTCTTACCATTGTCAGTTCGGGTTTGGTCTTTGTACAACCGCAAGAGCGGGCTGTGGTCATTAGCGCCTCTGCAGGTGGCATCCGCCCAGAAGCGCTCCAACCCGGTGTCAACTGGATTATGCCCTTTTTGGAATCTATTAAGACCTACAGTGTGGCAAAATCCACCTACACCATGAGCCGCACAAACTCCGAAGGGCAAGTGACAGGTGATGACTCGGTGGAAGTACGTACCATTGATGGGCAAAAGGTCAATATTGACGCATCAGTGATTTACTCAGTGGATCCGACTCAAGTGGTAAAAGTTCACCTAGATTGGCAAGACCGCTACGAAAGCGGATTGGTGCGCCCGGTTACGCGCGGCATCATCCGTGATGTAATGGCGCAATATAAAATCTTAGAAGTGTATAGCACAAAACGTGGCGAAATCGAAGACAAGATACGTGATGAAATTCGCGTAGAGTTTGCCCGCAATGGTTTACTACTCGACTCTTTCTTCATCCGTGACATTGCCTTTACCGAAGAGTACGCCCAAAGCATCGAACAAAAGCAAATTGCTGAGCAACAAGCAGAGCAAGCCAAATTTGTGGTGCAACAACGCCTACAAGAAGCAGAGCAAGCCCGCGCTCTGGCACAAGGGCAAGCCGATGCCGCCGTGATTGCCGCTGAAGCCGAAGCCCAAGCGCAAGTTCTTGCCGCACAAGCCGAAGCCGAAGCCATTAAAATCAAGGCAGAAGCCCAAGCCCAAGCCCTGCGTGAGATCGGCGAAGCGCTCTCCAGCAATCCCGACTTGTTGCAGTATACCTACGTGCAAAATCTTAGCGACAATGTAGAAATCATGCTAGTGCCGAGCAATAGCCCCTATCTGTTCAACTTGCCTGAGTTAAGTAATGTAACACCCGTTCAGCCAGAATAAGCGCTATTTGTAAAAATATAAAGGCGGCTCGTTTTGTTTGGGTAACACGAGCCGCCTTCTAGCGGAGAGGGTGGGATTCGAACCCACGGTGACCTTACAGCCACAACGCTTTTCGAGAGCGCCCCGATCAACCGCTCCGGCACCTCTCCAGCGCATATTCGCCATAGCACAGGGTTGCGCTCTTTTTCTAAAAAAAGAAAACTCCCCGCTGTGCCAACTATAGCCGGATAATTATACACGTTTTGACCGACTTTTCCAGCCATCTGCGGCAATTTCTGCAAAAACACCTACCCCGCGAGCGTCACCAGCCATTGCTAATAGCGGTTTCCGGTGGAATAGATAGTGTGTGTCTCTTACATGCCCTCCAACAGCTACCGGAGTACACTCACTGGCACGTTGCCCACTTTGACCACGCCACCCGCCCAGATAGTGCCAGCGACTGCGCTTTTACAGCCGGCCTTGCCCAATACTACCAACTGCCTTTTCACAGTGAGCGAGCGCACCAGCCCCTTGCGGGCGAGGCGGCTCTACGCATGGCTCGCTACACCTTTCTCGCCCAAATTGCCCAAAACATTGGCGCACGCTACATCTTTACTGCCCACAATGCCAACGACCAAGCGGAAACGGTGTTCTTGCGTCTCATTCGCGGAGCCGCCACCCGTGGACTAAGCGCAATGCAGGCACTTGCCGCCTGCCCCACCGACCCTACACTCACCCTTGCTCGACCCTTTCTCAATATCCCCCGCGCAGACATAGCCGCTTATCAAGCCGCACACCAGCTAGCCTTCCGCGAAGACCCCAGCAATGAACACCCAATTTACCGCCGCAATTTTGTCCGTCAGCAGATCTCCCCGCTTTTGGCACAACTTAATCCCAATTGGGTAGAAACCTTTGGGCGCACTGCCGAATTATTGGGAGAAGAACAGGCAGTGTTGGCAATGGCAGAAGAAACGGCATGGGAAAGTTGTGCGCAGTGTGGGGAACAGACGGTGCAAATAGGGCTGGCTGAGTGGCAAAAGCTACTCCCCGCCCTGCAAATGGCTGTCCTGCGCCGTGCGGTTCAAACACTCCAAGCCGATGCACCACTCGACTTGCCGAGTGCGCCGTTTCGCACTGCCGCCGAGTTGGCGCGAAGCGGAGTAAGCGGGCAAAGTGCCCCGCTCGGTGGGCGCTGGCAAATGACGCGCACAGCCACTCACTTGCTCATTCATCACCAAACACAACCCGCCCAACCCCAGCTTACCCTTTCACCGCTCCTACCCAATGCTCATTCGTTACCCGTCTTTGTAAGTCCAATCCGCTTGGCAGGCGGTTTTTTACATTGGCAGTTGATTACACCCCAGCAAGCCCAAATGCGCTTGCAAGCGCCACTTCCCCATCACCAAGCCTTGCTGGCGGTAGACACGTTCCCAGCACCGTGGAGGCTTGCCACTGCCCCACCCCCTGCCACTTTTCAACCGTTTGGGCTAAACGGACACCACAAGCGTTTCGATGATTTCTTTAATGATATGCAAATTCCGCCTATTTTACGCACGCGCTGGGCTGTGTTGTGGGCGGGTGATGTCCCGCTGTGGGTAGTGGGTCTGCGCCCGGATGAACGCACCCGCATTGGCTCACAAACCCAACAGGTTTTGGCGGTGACATTTGTCAGTGATGTTGCCAACAATGCAGAATTTTCCACCCTTTTTTCGTAAAATAAATTTATATTCGGCACGGTTAAACTGAGTGTTTTTTTCTTAAAAGGGGAAAAGCACCGTTTTTATACAGCGAATTCAGCCTAAATTAAGTGTCTCAGCGTAACCACCGGTTACTGGCAAGAATTGTCTTTTGGACTATTCGGGTTTCTCGCACGGTTGCCGCTCCACACAATAAAAAAGCAGAAGACATCCGTACAGTCCTGTTCGGCACGTATGCCAAATAGGGCTGTATGAAAAGGCACATTTTTCGCCCGTGTTGTATCTCGCTTGTTTTCACTTCCCACTTTCCCCACATTTGCCCCCGCTATGTCTTTCACATCTCGTCAACGCATCCAAGCTGTACTAAACCATCAAGTTCCCGACCGCGTGCCGATTGTCATTGGACCCAGCAACGCCACCGGTATTAAAATGGGAACTTATCGCCGTATTAAGGAATTGATAGGCGTAACCGCAGAAGACCGTTATTTATACGATTGGCAGGAACTTGGCACTGCTTTGATAGACGAACAGACTTTGAAGCGCTTGCATAGTGATGTGCGCGGGGTATTGGATTTGGAACCCGCCAGCGTGCGTGTCGCCAACCTAGCCCGCACGCCCCACGAGCCGCGTTACAATTCTTGGGGTGGCGGCGTAGTGGAAAACGAACCCGGCGAGTGGTTTCCCGCTATTCATCCGCTGAATGATGCCACCACCCGTGCTGAGATTGAAGCGCACACTTGGCCCGATATGGACGACCCGACCCGTTTTGCGCATGTTCGCGCCCAAGCCGCCGCACTAGATCAAGCAAATGAGTTTGGCATTATCGCCACCCCGTGGCTGTTATTCCCATTGGAACGCGCCTTTGAGATGCAGAGAATGGATTTTCTGCTGATGAATATGATTATGCACCCCGATTTTGTACGGGCGCTACTGGCAAAAAATTTGTCGCTGTGCAAACAGTTGATGGGACATTTTCTGCGCGAGTGTGGTACGCACATTGATATTATTAAAATTGGTGATGATTTGGGGATGAACACCAGCACCTTGATGTCGCCCAAAATGTACCGCGATATTATCAAACCGGTACACGCCGAATACATTGCCTTCATCAAGCAACACACCCACGCCAAGGTGATGTTTCACAGCGATGGCGACATTTTTCCGCTAATCCCGGACCTTATTGAAATGGGAGTCGATATTCTGCATCCGGTACAACCGACCGGCAAGATGGCAGATTTTAAGCGGTTGAAGGAGCAGTTTGGACACCAGCTTATTTTCTGTGGCGGCATTGATACGCAACGCATTTTACCATTTGGCACACCGCAAGAAGTGCGGGCGGAAGTGCGCCGGGTGGTGAGTATTTTGGGCGAAGGCGGGGGCTATCTGCTAGGCTCAGTGCATACGGTGATGAATGATGTGCCTGCCGAGAATGTGCTAGCAATGGTGGATGAAGCGGCTGGTATGTAGCTATCTTCGGCACAGGTCAGATTTGCGCAGTTTTCAGCCGTGTCGAAGATAGCTTGCCAACACACCCGCTGAAATGTGACTTCCAACGCTTCAATTTTCGTAACTATTCAGCCATGTTTTACACCACCGACAGTCTGGCGAAACAGGA
>DKKK01000158.1:0-35700 GCA_002455215.1 Anaerolineales bacterium UBA6668
TGAGAGATTGTAAGTTTGGAAATTTGAAGGAGACAACAAGATGAAACGAACTGGATTTTTTTGGATGAGTGCCGCGCTGGTGCTGGCAACTGCCTGCACAGCCCCCACCGCTGTGCCAGCTAGGGAGACGGTTGCCATTGCGACAACACAACCTAGCGAGATGCCCACGCAAACCGCAATCCCCCCCACTGAAACCCCACCCCCAACCCCCACTCCCGAAACACGGTCCGATGCCCAGCTCGCTGAACAAATCACCAACGAATTCAACGCGGCAAACGAATTCCCCCTGACTGACCTCCTGCTCATACCCCAAAAAGAAGGTCTCCCCGCAGACTTTGTCATGGGGTTTGCATCACAAGACAACAGCTTGGATTTTTCACAAAACCCAAACGCGCTAAGACCCGAAACAGCCAACGATATTGCCGTCAATACCTTGCGCGACATCTACAATGCCGCCATAGGCACCCAATACACCAGCGCAGAATTTGTCGCCCACATGCAAGCAGGAGACCTCCAGCCCGTGCAATTTATGATAGAAGGCGAAGAAGTAGAAGTAGACCCGAACAAAGGCATGCTACTTGTCGCCGGCACACCCAACCAGCCCGGCAGAGTCGAGTACCAACTACAACCAGGTCGTAAATCAGAGAACACATTTGACATTAAAGTGATTAACGGTCGCTTGTATTTCATCGAACCCAATATTACAGGTATGCTGAACAGTGAAGTCCATGACATCGGTCTGACAACCGAAGGCGTACACAACCGATTCTATGATGCGTTTTCCGATTTTTCATTTGCGCCCCTCTGGCTCGGGCATGTGCTGGACGTACAGCGAGAAAAAGGGCAGATGCAAGACATACTCGGACCTGGCTGGCAGACAATCCGTCTGACACCGGGTAGTTGGGCAGATAGTTATAGCTCAAAACCATGGTCTCTCGAAAATACACCAGCTGTCTTTATTGACAAAAAAGTGGATAATTTCATCCTGCAGTACACTCCCCCGCAAGGGCGTCACACCGACACCGATAGCGCAGGTCGCGCACAAACGCGCGGCACACCACGCGCGACCCTATCTCGTGCCCACATGATGTAGCCGATTGTGTATACTGTGTGGTATATGCGTAGGTATCTATACCACATGGTTGCCGGGGTAGGTCTGTGTATGGCGGTGTTTTTGCCACCAGTGTGGGGATATGAATATTGCACCGGCGATGTGACCTACGTACCCGGAGAAGTCGAGCTGGTGTGTATAGTCAATGGCGCACGGTGGGGGTTCTGTGATGGAAGTGATGACTCGGCAGGTAAAGCATGTGGTCCAGACTTGAATGGCGACCGTACCATAGACGGCATCTGTCAAGACTATCTCAAATGTCTCGCGCCCAAAACAGTGGCGTGTAGCCTGATGGGCACCACCAGACTGTGTGGGTTTCATGATGCGTTTACCACCTGCAATAGCAACACAAGCAGTTGCGCCTACCACTGCGTCCCCGAGTGCGGGGGCAAATGTGGGGGTGTCCCTGACACCTGTGGTAGCACCTGCGATGCTACCTGCCCCGTGCCACGCCCACGCCTGCCAGCCTACTCCTACGTCCCAATCGCCCGCAGTGCGGCAATCACCCGCTCACTTTGGGCGGGCGTCCCCACCGAGATGCGGATGCAGTTTTCCAGCCCCGCCTTCTGATAGTGCCGAATCAAAATCCCCTGTTTTGCCAGTTCCTGCTTAACCTGCAGTGCCAAATAGGGCTGTGCCACCCGACACAGAATGAAGTTGGCTTGGCTGGGATAAGGGGTCAGGTAAGGGATGGTTTGTAATTGTTGAAACAACACCGCTCGTTCTTGCAATAGCATTTGCAAACGTGCTTGCAGAAACGGTAAATCTTGCAAAGCGGCAAGTGCCGCCACTTGCCCCGCCACACTCACATTGTAGGGCTGTTTACATTTCCATAGAGCGTCTATCAGCCACAGCGGAAACGCCCCATACCCCACGCGCAAGCCTGCCAAGCCGGCCCATTTACTAAAGGTGCGCAATACCACCAAGTTGGGATAATCCTGCACCCAGCCAATCCGTCCTTGCGGATTTTTCGAAAATTCAATATAGGCTTCATCCAATACCACCAACAAGGGCAAAGCAAGCAATGCCTTCAACGTGTCATCTGGCAAAATGGAACCATCTGGGTTGTTGGGGGAAGTGACAAACAACACGCGTGGCTGGTGGGCTGTTGCCATTGCCAAGAGCTTTGGCAAATCGAGCGAGAAATCCGGCAAACGGGGCACATTCAGCACGCGCAGATTATTAATTTCCGCATCAAATGGATACATGCCAAAGGTGGGCTGACAATCCAAAATGCAATCGCCGGGTTCAGCCACCACCCGCAAAATTAAATCAATCAATTCATCTGCCCCTGCTCCTGCCAGCAAATACTGGCTGGGCAGACCGGTGTAATCTGCCAAGCCAGCACGCAAAAAGCGGCTTTCGGGGTCGGGGTAAATGTGGGGAAACTGCAAGTTTGCCAGCGCGGAGCGCACTTTGGGCGAAGTGCCATACGGGTTTTCGTTGGCATCCAGTTTGACCATCTCGGCTGGGGAATAGCCCAACTGTTGGCTCAACACTTCAAAAGGCAGAATGGGCGTGTAACCGGTGACATCTGCAAGGTGGGGACGCAAGTGGGGGCGGTGCGCTGGCGCGTGCGGCGTGGCTTCGCTGGGCAGGGGCGCGTGTGCCCGTAGGTCGGCGGCGGCGGCGTGGGCACTCAGCGACTCGGCGCGGGCTATGCGGGCGGCGTGCGGGCTGATAGTGCGGCTAGTGGCATCATCCAACTCAATGACGCTGACAATCTTCACAAAATCCAGCACGTTCACCGGGCTGGCAAAGCGGGCTGTGCCGCCAGTGGGCATAATGTGGCTGGGACCGGCAATGTAGTCGCCCAGCACTTCAAACGAACGCTCGCCAATGAAAATGCCACCTGCATTGTGCAGAAGCTCGGCATAGCGGGTGGGCTCTGCCACTGCCAGGCATAAATGCTCCGGCGCGTATAAATTAGCTTGTTGGCAGGCAATTTCGAGACCNNATTTTCGACTAGGACAATGCCACTGTTTGTGCTGAGAGATTGCTCCAAAATGTGGGTGCGCCCCAAATGTGCTAGTTGGGCTTGCACTTCTGCTTGCACCTTCACCGCCAACGTGCGGCTGGGGGTGAGCAAAATCGCGCTAGCGAGTATATCGTGCTCGGCTTGTGCCAGCAGGTCGGCGGCAACCCAAGCCGGGTTGGCACTGTCATCGGCAATCACCAGCGTTTCGGTGGGACCCGCCAAGCCATCCAGCCCCACCTGCCCAAACACTTTTTGCTTTGCTAGTGTGACAAACAAGTTGCCCGGTCCGACAATTTTGTCCACACGGGGCACGCTCTGTGTGCCATATGCCATTGCGCCAATTGCCTGTGCGCCGCCCAACATAAAAATTTTGGAAATGCCCACCAGTGCCGCCGCCGCCAAAATAACTGGGTGAACCTTGCCGGTGGTGCGGTCGGGGGGCGTGCAAACCACAATCTCTGCCACGCCTGCCACTTGGGCAGGCACTGCCGCCATGATGAGCGAAGACGGCAATGGCGCGGTGCCGCCGGGCACATATAGCCCCACTCGTTGTAAAGGAGTCACCTTTTGCCCCAGCCTGCCACCCAGCGTGCGGGTTTCCCAACTGTTCACCGGCTGAAGCTGATGGAAGGCACGCACCCGTTCAATGGAAAACTGCAAAGAGTGACGCAATTCAGGGTCTAGCGTGGCGAGCGCATTGGCAAACTCGTGGGCAGGCACTTGCAAATCGGTCAGCGAAACCCCATCAATGCGGGCGGTGTAGTCTCGCAAAGCCGCATCCCCTAACGTTTGCACATCAGCCAAAATGCGCGAAACAGCCTGCTCTGGCGAGAGTGGCTCGCCAAAGATGGCTGAGATGCCCGCGAGTAGGCGCGGGGAAACGGTGGGGGTAATCTGCTTGCGCGAAAGGATGCTAGTTTGAGCTTGGGGCAGGTCGTAGATCGGCAACATGATGGATCCTATAATAAGGAAAAGAAGATGTGAAATTTAACGCGGGTAATTATATACTCATATTCGGTACGTGTGCCGAATATCGGTTGCGCAAAGAAGTTGGCACAGGCAGAAAATTGGTATAATTCTGCCATGAAAAACCCACAACAAGCCCTTGTCGAACAATTCCACCGAAGCATGAAGCTGGAAGTAGCAGAAACGCCTGCCCCACTTTCGGCAGATGCCCTTGCCCGCCGCAAAAAACTGATAGAAGAAGAACTAGCAGAATTTATTACAGCCGCTCAATCTGATTCATTGCCTGACACTATTAAGGAAGTCTGTGACCTGTTATATGTGGTGTATGGTACGCTAGTTGAATTGGGGGTAGAGAGTGCGCCCTTCTTTGCCGAAGTCCACCGTTCCAACATGACAAAAGTAAACGGCTGGCGGCGTGCCGATGGCAAGTGGATGAAACCCGCTGACTATATCCCGGCGGATATGGAAGCAATCTTTTTGCAAGTATATGGGCAAACATCAGCCGCGGAAAGGGAGCCGTAAGTCATGTCATTTGGAGTGCATTTTTCGGGCAAAGAACCGCAGATTCTGGCGGAAGAAGGGGGTACACCACCCATTGTCATTTGGCAATGTAGCCAAACAGATTGCGCCTTTCGCTTTCCCGATAGCAGTCAACTGCTTGCGAGTGGGAAAAAAAGACCTTGCCCGCTGTGTGGTGGGGAACTGCTGGATACTGGCACACGCTCACAAAACTATCCTCCAGCCCCCCAGCCTTACCCCAGCCGTTTTCCGCTCTCGCTCTTGCTGGATAATGTGCGTAGCGCCTACAACGTGGGCAGTATTTTTCGCACCGCCGATTCCGCTCGTGTTCAACAGTTGTACCTGTGCGGTATGACTCCCAATCCAACACACAAAGGGGTGGGGAAAACCGCATTGGGAGCAGAGCAAACCATTGCTTGGCAGGCATTCCCCAATGCCGTGCAGGTGGCGGAACTGCTGTTGGCGCAAGGGCAGGCGCTGTGGGCGGTAGAATGTACCCCCACCGCGCAGTCGGTTTTTGCCATGCCTGCGCCCACACGCCCGACCGTATTGGTTTTGGGCAATGAAGTGGCAGGAGTGGACCCAGATTTATTGGCGCGTTGTGAACGCACGGTGTATGTGCCAATGTGGGGGCAGAAAGAATCACTCAACATCACCGTTGCCACCGGCATTGCGTTATTTGCCCTGCTTTTTGCCAAGAGTGCAGTCACACAATCTGTTTAGCCCGCTTCTACAGCCAACGAAATTGTTAAACTTAGCGCAAGAGAATGGGCAAATAAATGAAGTGGGTGCAGTTATGGGTCAGTGAAATTGGCGCACCTAGGTATAGCCGCCCGTACCCATGCTGAAAATCATAGCCGGCTGTACCCATATCTACCGCTCGGCTGGTGAGCAAATTGAGCACATTGGTTTTCACCGTATTGGCAGAAACACAACGATACTGACTCCAAACCAATGCGGCGGCACCCGCCACATGCGGGGTAGCGGCGCTTGTCCCATTAAAAACACCTGCCCCGTATGCCCATGTGTCCACATTGGCATAGCCAGCGATAACCGGCTGATTCAACCCAACGCCTAAGTTGCCCCCAGATCCTAGTGTGGGTCCTGTGGAGCTATAACTTTCACGTGTGTACGGAGCGACACTGTCTAGCGCCGCCACTGCCACCGTATTGGCATTGGTGGCGGGACCCACCAAACTGCGACTCTCGACAGGCGTGTCAAAGTTGGAATAAAAGTTGATTAGGTCAAAGACAAAATTGGTATTGGTAGCACTATAACGATATATCCCAATGCCAAATATGCCTCCGTTTGAATAAGTGAAGCCATCTTCAATGGGTGGCTGAGTGCCTGTTTGGAAGCTACCCAGGTTCTCAAAAACTTGCCAAGAGCTGGAAAGCGTGTTCCATTTATAAACAACCAAATCATAATCCTGATTGGTAACGGGCCAGGCATTCCAGCGCAGGTAGGCATCAATCGGATAGCCATTGGATAGGTAGCCCAGTGACAATATTTCTACCCCCGGAGCGAACTCCATGAGAAAGTCGTTATCTGCATCCGTCATAGTGCCAACCCAATGCCGCTTGGCGTGGTTCCCCGCCGCTTGGAAGAATAAAGTGTTGTAGGTGTTGCGCACAGTTTGAGCGGCAAGGGCAACTGGATCGTTTGCGGTATCGCCATCCCCAGCACCGCACTGCATGTATCCTACCGAGGAAGAGATAATCTGATTACCTGCCATTGCCAACTGTACAAGCCGGTCTGCCATATCTACACACGTTCCAACAGTACTAGAAAACGTCAAATGTGCGCCCGGCGCCATATCGTGAATAATTTCTGCTACTGCTGTGCCATGCGGGTTGGATAAATCCAAACTGGCTAGGTTAGGATAAAATGAGAGCGTGCTAGGTAATTCACCCGCCGTAATCGCTCCGGTATAGTTCTGAAACGAGTCTAGCACAGCAATATTTACTCCACTCCCTAAAATATTGGCAGAATGCCAGGCAGTGGCATTGGATGCACTCACCCCTTGAGATTGGTAAACGCCCACGGTAAGTGCTTTTTGCAAGGCGGCAGGTGTGTTGGGAGCAGGTGTTTGTTGTGCTAGGGAATAAACCGGAACTGCTCGTTTGATATTCTGCACACCTGCTACTTTCGCCAAATTTGGCAAATCTGCTGGCGCAACCCAGATATCGACCCAACGGTCAAAATGAGCGCTCTCTTGGGCAGAGAAGTTTGACAATTGGGCGATGAGCACACTGGCGGCGGAGACATCTTCCAGTTGAGCCGTAACCAACACGCGCCCGTTTTCCATTTGTAAGCCAAGCCCATCACTGGTGTTTGACAACAAGGATGGATGGGATTCTAGCAATGTATTGAGTGCGCCAGAAAGGATGGGAGAACCGCTTTTGCGATATTCACTCGGCTGTGGCGGGTTGCTTTGGGCAAAAATTGGCTGAACACTACCATTTAGCCCAACTAAGAAAAGCACAATTAAGAAACAAAACGGCATGGGTACTGGTTTCACAAGAAATACCTTAATTTAAGAAAGGGTCCTACGAAAATGCCTACTCGGCACACTGAAAAATTGCACTTTAGGTTGAAAAATGGTAACTGCTTAGGCGTAGCCACACATTGTATTTGCGATATTCAGCAACCATGCGAATACCGTTATCAGCTACCACAGCGATGAGAATTTGCCCCAGTTTGATAGGTGGATACCCATCTCTATATTCGCCGTTCAGCATGGTTGCCGAGTTGTTGGTTGCAATCATGGCGTGTTCTCTAATACAATCACGAGTTGGTCATCACTATTATAGCTGTAATGGGCAAAAAAAGGGCGGTGAACTTGCAAAGCAAGTGGCAATATCTGGTGTAAATCTTCTACCAAGTCATAGCGGTGAATATCGGCAATGGATACCCACTCGAGCGTCCCCTCCCCGCTGGCGATGACCTGCCGATGCGGGGCTTGCCCACGAAAGACAAACATGCCAATTCCCTGCCCTTCACCGGGGTCAATGTTTACCACCCCCACCAATTCCACTTCGCTTAACTGTAAGCCACTTTCTTCGGCAATTTCGCGTAAAGCGGCTTGGTGAATGGTCTCATTTCGCTCAATGTGCCCACCTAGCCCATTGTATTTATTCGCCCAAATTTTCTTGGTGGGTGCGCCTTTCAGCAAGAGTACATCCCGCTCATGGGTAACAAAACACAGCGCACGCGGGATGAACGAGTAGCGATGACGGCTGATGGTGACTCCTTGTTCGTTGGCTGGCATAATGGGTATAAATAGTAAATGAAGATTTCGTACACTTTGTCAATAAAAGCGCAATTTCCATCCATGTCGGATATCGTACAACCCTGACATAATTTTGCGCCCAATCTTCCCATCTTGCCCACCCATCTATTATAATCTATGACATGATTGAATTTTTCCCATATTCCCCTGAACATTTACCAGCAGTGAGTCAATTTATTGCTGAATTGAACCGCTCCCCCATTCACCACATCGGTTATTTTGGCGTATCCCCGGCAGAAATTGCCAGCCAAATTGAAGAGTTTGACCCCATCCCGGAAGATGGCTGTGTCTTGGCAATGGAAAAAGGCAAAGTAGTGGGCTTTTTGGGGCTAGATGTAGATGAAGAAATCAAGCGGGGTTGGTTTTATGGTCCGTTTGTGCAAGCACCCCGTTGGCAGGCGGTGGCAGAGCAATTGGTACGCCGCTTGATTCGCAACTTGCCGGATGCCATTCGCACCCTGGAACTTTTTGCAGATGTGCGAAACCGCAACATCGCCCAACTCGCCGAGCGGCTGGGCTTTGAAGTGCGCCGCACCGAAACCATCTGGCGTCTGGCACACGCCCAAACTGCAACCACTCCCGCCCTACCACTCCCACCTGCCCTATTCCCGCGCTTTGCCGATTTGCACAGTTTGCTCTACCCCAAAAGCACGCTTCCCGCCAGTGAGATTCTGCAAGCGGTGCAGTCCCCCGATTTTTCTCAAAACAATGCACTACTTGCATACTGGCAAGATACGCTGTTGCAAGGCTTTATTTTGCTAGAAAGGGAGTTATCTGAGTCGGAAAACCCTGCCAGTACAGTGAGCGTGTTGGCGTTGGGGGTGAACCCGGCAACGGATGGGGCGTGTGCCGCGAACTTGTTAGCCAGTGCGGCGCAGTGGGCATTTTCCCAACCCGGGGTAACACTCCTTCAAGCCATCACCGATAGCCGTCACATGCAGGCAAACCTACTCTCCGGTTTATTTAAAGATGCGGGCTGGAGTTCCGCCGGGCAAATGGTCTTGTACCGATTTGTTTTTGACGATTAATGAGCCGTTCTCAAGCCAATACGTTGTTGTTGCTGTGCGCAATCATTTGGGGGTTTGGCTTTATTGCCCAGCGAGTTGCCGGTACAGCATTTCCACCCATTTTGTTTAATTCCTTGCGCTTTCTGTTGGGGGCTGGTTTGGTCAGCATCGTGACGGGTGTGACTAACCGCCAGTGGCGAGTTTGGCAAATGTGGCAAGACGCTACCCTATGGCGGATGGCGTTGGTGGCTGGAACAATTTTGAGTATCGGGGCTGTACTCCAGCACCTTGGCGTTATCTACACTTCTGCCAGCAAGTCGGCAATGATTACTGCTTTTTATGCGCCACTAGTGCCCATCTTAGGGTTATGGGTTGGGCATCGTCCGCATGGGTTAGCTTGGGTTGGTTCTGTTTTTTCGGTATTGGGTTTGGCGCTAATTAGCATACAGGAAAATTTGCACTTTGAGTGGGGGGATATTTTGCTAATTATTGGAGCATTTGTCTGGGCTATTCACGTGTTGTGGCTGTCTCACGCCACAACGCAGACCGACCCGCTAAAATTGGCGGGCACACAATACTTGGTAACTGGGCTTCTTTGTGGGGCAGTAAGCCTCCTGTGGGAAAAGCCGCTTTGGCAGGATGTGACGCAAAATGTAGCGCCACTACTCTATTCTGGCTTGGTGTCAGTGGGGGTGGGATATACCTTGCAGGTGGTTGGGCAAAAGCATGCCCGCCCCACTGAAACAGCCATCATCCTGAGTTTGGAAATCGTATTTGCCACTTTGGGTGGTTGGTGGTTATTGCACGAAATACTCACCGCACGCATGTTGTGGGGGTGCGCCTTTATGTTGCTGGGGATGGTGATTGCCCAACTCCAGCCAGAAACCCACCAACGCCCAGCGCCGCTTTCAGATTGTTGCGATGACTAAGCCGACAATTCGCCACTGCGTTCCAGATAGATACGCACGGCTTCTGCCATAAACCCTGCCAATCGTTCATCCATCTGGTCAAAATTTGCTTTGAAGCGCGAGTCTGCGCTGTAATTTTGGGCAATCGCAAGCAGTTGTGCTGGGTTCGGAGTCCAGAAATAGCTCATGTGTACCCGCCAGCGTGCCACACCCGCTTGAGCGGCGGCAGAGCCTGCCCCTTGCGGGATAGCGGCAATGATGGCTTGATAGATTTCTCCACCTTCTGCCAAGATATTGTTTTTTTCATCTGCCGAATAATTTTTCCAGCGCTTTGCCGAAGCTTTTACAATTTCCGCATCATAGGTCTGTAGTGCTTCTGCTTCATATTCGGCTTGTTGTGCTTCGTTAAATCCAGTAAAAAGTTGTTTGGGAGTCATAGTGGTTGTTCCTTGTAAGTGTTGAATCGTCTGGTCTACTGTTTGGAGTAAAGTTTGTAGTTGTTGAATTTGCGCCTGCAGGTTAGTTCGATGGGATTGCAAAGCGTAGAGTAAGTCAAAATCCGGTTGTTCCAGTAGTGCCTTAATCTGTTGCAACGGCAGGTTCATTTGGCGATAGAGTAAAATTTGTTGCAAGCGTAAGATGGCATCCTTTTGGTAGTAGCGGTAACCATTTGCGCCTGTTTGCGAAGGTGTTAGTAAGTTGATTTCATCGTAATAGTGTAGGGTGCGTGGGGTCACGCCAGCTAAATTCGCAAGTTGTTTGACGGTTAACATGTTATCCTGTGCTTGCCCCGTGTCTGTAGCGGGTTTCAAGGTTTTTAGAGTATAAACTATGACGGAACGTCAATGTCAAGCATTTCATCCATCGAAATTTCGTAACTGCTCAGCTTGGTTGGGCGCAACCAACAATCTGGCGAGACTGGATGNNTCGGCATGCGTGCCGAATATCGAATTGCGTTTTCTTTCTTCAAAGAAAACCAGCGGCTTTTACCCGTGCCGAATAACGAGTTGCGCTTTTCCCCTAAGCATAAACGCGCAATTTCCATCCGTGCCGAATCTAGTTTCTTATTCTTGACCCAATGACTGCACTTACATTTCAACAAGTTATTTTAAAGCTCAATGAATTTTGGGCAGAGTATGGCTGTGTCGTGTGGCATCCATACAATCAGCCGG
Source organism: Anaerolineales bacterium UBA6668 (assembly GCA_002455215.1). Classification (GTDB taxonomy): domain Bacteria; phylum Chloroflexota; class Anaerolineae; order Anaerolineales; family UBA6668; genus UBA6668. The sequence goes on from DKKK01000158.1 coordinate 10,954, forward strand.
TAGGCGCGGGTACAATGAACCCTGCAACTGTCCTGCGCGTTTTGGGTGCAGAACCGTGGAAAGTCGCCTACCTAGAACCATCCGTTCGCCCGGACGATGGGCGCTACGGACAAAACCCCAATCGGCTAAACCAGCACTATCAGTATCAGGTAATTTTGCAACCTGGACCAGAGAACCCGCAAGAAGTCTATTTAAAATCGCTTGAAGCCATTGGCATCAATCTGCGCGAGCATGATGTACGCTTTGTCGAAGACAACTGGGAAAGCCCGGCATTGGGCGCATGGGGTTTGGGCTGGGAAGTCTGGCTAGACGGGCAGGAAATTACCCAATTCACCTACTTTCAGCAGGCAGGCGGACTCAACCTAAAAGCGCCCGCCGTAGAAATTACCTATGGGTTAGAGCGCATCGTCATGGGTTTACGCCACATTCGCGATTTCCAACACATTCCGTGGATAGACCAACTCACTTATGGCGATGTAAATTTGCAAGCCGAGCAAGAACATAGCGCCTACCATTTTGAAGTTGCCAACGTAACACACCTGCGCACCCTGTTCGATATTTATGAATCCGAATGCCAGGCATGTCTGGCGCGTGGCTTGGTGCTCCCGGCGCACGATTGTGTCTTGCGTTGTTCGCACACTTTCAACATTTTAGATACGCGTGGCGCAGTGGGCGTAACCGAACGCGCCAACTACTTCAAACGCATGCGCAATCTTAGCCGTGCCGTCTCCAAAGCCTATGTTGAGCAACGAGAAGCGCTCAATCTGCCCTTTGAGAAAAAATTTACCATTCCCACCATCCCTGCTGGACTGGCATACCCCATGCCCGCCGAGCCAACCAGCCCCTTGCCCTACTTGCTAGAAATGGGTTGTGAAGAATTGCCCCCCGAAGATGTGGATCAGGCACTGGCACAATTGCGCGAAAAAGTACCGGCGTCACTTACCGAATCTCGCCTAACTTTCCGCGATATTGACTACTATGCCACCCCACGCCGTTTGGCTGTGTTGGTGTACGAAGTGAGCGCTCGCCAAACAGACCGCGTGCTGGAATCGCGCGGACCTGCCGTGAGTAGTGCTTTCGATGCGGAAGGCAAGCCGACCAAAGCCGCCGAAGGCTTTGCACGTGGCAAGGGCGTAACCGTTGCCGATTTAGAACGCCGTTTGGTGAATGGGGTGGAGTATCTGTTTGCGGTTGTACCGGACAAAGGGCAACCTGCCCCACAAGTATTGGCAAAGCTAGCTCAACAATGGGTCACTGGCTTGCAGTTTAAACGTTCCATGCGCTGGTTGGATGGAGATGCCACAGCCTTCAGCCGTCCGGTGCGCTGGTTGGTGAGTTTATTGGGTGACCAAGTGGTGCCCTTCCAATATGCCGGGCTAAATGCCGGAAAAACCAGCCGCGGGGTACGTGCCTATGGAAGCCCATTGTTCCAGATTGATGACGCCTATGCCTACGGCACTCTGCTAGGCTACCAACACATCATGCCCGATGTGCTTGCCCGCCGCGAGTACATCGCCGCAGAAGCCAGCGCCTTGGCAAGCAGTGTTGGTGGCAGTATTCCCAACGACTCCGACTTACTGGCGGAAGTTGCCAATCTGGTAGAACAACCAACCGTTTTCTTAGGCACCTTCGAAGAACGCTTTTTGGCACTACCCAAAGAAGTGTTAATCGCCGTCATGCGCAAACACCAACGGTATTTCCCAGTGGAAAAAGACAACCGTTTATTGCCATATTTTGTGGCAGTGCGCAACGGTGACTGTGAACACTTGAATGTAGTAACGACTGGCAACGAGCAAGTAATCCGCGCACGCTTTGCCGATGCCGCCTACTTTGTACGCCAAGACGAACAACAACCGCTTTCTGCCTACCGCCCCCGCCTGAGCAAGCTCACCTTCCAAGAGCAACTTGGCTCTATGTTGGACAAATCAGAGCGCATTGAAAAGCTAACCACCCAACTAGCAAGCGTTTTGGCACTACCCGTGGCAGAAACCGCCAGCGCAGAGCGTGCCGCCCACCTGTGCAAAGCCGATTTAGCCACGCAAATGGTGGTTGAAATGACCAGCTTGCAAGGGGTCATCGGGCGAGAATATGCCTTGCGCAGTGGTGAACCAGCGGCTGTGGCAGAAGCGATTGAAGACCACTATCTACCCGCTGGACAAGGAGACCGCTTACCCCGCTCGCTCGCCGCTGTGGCAGTAGGCTTGGCAGACCGCCTAGACTCGTTGGTGGGGCTGTTTGCAGTCGGGTTAGTGCCTACTGCCAGTGCCGATCCCTTTGCACTGCGCCGTGCCGCTTTGGGCATCGTGCAAATTGTGTTAGACCGCGCCCTAGACGTAAATTTGGCACAACTGGTGAGCCTTGCCGCCCAATTGCAGTCCGTCACCGTTTCAGTTGAAGTGCAAAATCAGGTAGTCGAGTTTATTATCGGGCGTTTAACCGGTTTACTAAAGGATGCCGGGCGTTTGACTGCCGAACCCTTGCGCCACGATGTGGTAGAAGCGGCACTATCTGCCAATGGTAATTTCCCCCTGCGTGCCCGGCAAAACGCGCAAGCCCTACAACAAGCCGTGCAAGAGCCAGCTTGGGAGCAATGGCTGGATAGCTATGCCCGCTGTGTGCGTATCACCCGTGACCAGGCACAACAAACGGTGGACGCCAGCCAATTGCAAGACCCGCAAGAAAAAGCGCTCTACCAAGCCGTGCAACAACTGGCAGGCGCGTTACCTGCGGGCTATGGTGTGAGCGATTTTGTGAGTGCTTTCCGCCAAATCATTCCGCAAGTAACTGCATTTTTCGATAAAGTCATGGTCATGTCGCCAAACTTGCAAGAACGCGCCAACCGCATTGGCATTTTGCAACAAATTGCACGCTTGGGGCAACAAACCGCCGATTTTAGCAAGTTAGAAGGGTTTTAGTCTCTGACTTACAACAGGGTGGGTATTTGCCTACCCTGTTTTGCTTTTTCGAGTACAATAAATTTCAATTCGCACACCAAACCGTTCGGAGGTTTATTGAAAGCACTCATTACCGGAATCGCCGGCTTTGCCGGAAGCCACTTGGCAGAGTACTTGCTTAACCAAGCTGGCTGGGAAGTTTACGGCTGTTCGTTAGAAGCCGACTTGCCTGCACTATTAAAAGGGAAAGTGCATGGGTATCAATCGCTCAATTTGTGTGATGCACAAGCCGTCAGGGATTGCATTGAACAGACACAACCCGACCGTATTTACCACCTGGCGGGGCAAGCCTTTGTGCCCGAAAGTTGGGACAAGCCCTGGCGCACCTTTGAGCTAAATGTACAAACACAACTGAACATTTTTCAAGCTGTGATTGGCTCAGGCTTGCAAACACGCATCCTGTTGGTGAGTAGCTTGGAATTGTATGGCAATATCCCACTGGCAGAAATGCCCGTCAACGAGCAAAGCCTACCACGCCCGGACACACCTTACGGGGTGAGCAAGTTGGCACAGGATTTGCTTGGGGCAGTCTTTGCCCATCAGTATCACCTACCCATTGTGGCAGTCCGTCCACTCAACCACATTGGTCCACGCCAAGACCGCCGTTTTGTCGCACCTGCCTTTGCCTCGCAAATTGCCCGCATTGAAGCCGGTTTGCAAGAGCCTACGCTCTATGTTGGCGATTTATCTGCCAAACGGGATTTTACCGATGTGCGCGATATGGTGCGAGCCTATCATTTATTGCTGGAACACGGACAAAGTGGTGAATCGTACAATGTGGGCAGTGGGCAGGTACACACCATCCAATATTTACTAGATACCTTGTGCAGTTTTTCTACTACCGAAATTACCGTACAGGTGGACCCGGCGCGTTTACGCAAGTCGGGCAAAGCGCCACTGACCGCCGATACCCACAAACTACAAGTAGCAACCGGCTGGCAACCGCAAATTGCTTTTGAAAGCACCTTGCTAGACCTATTGAACCATGAACGGCAGGCTGTGCAAAAGTTGTAAAAACTGCAACTTTTTGATATAACCTACGTATATTTCGACATGGATGGCAGTTGCGCTTTTCCTTTGCGGGAAAAGCACAGTTCTGACCCGTGTCGAATATACCTTTGAACAGTTTTCAAACTGAGTAGGTCATTGCAAGCCGCAAAAGTGGCAAGCGGGCTATTCTCAAATCACAAGGAGATTGTTTCAATGACATACGTTGCGGCTTACGCGGCTTTACAAATGCCTGTGAGATGGAACTACAAAAATCCGCTATTTTCTAACCTGCCCATACTTTATTAACGAAGGAGTTTACATGGACCAAATTTTTACTTCGCAAAACCTAATCGCTTTAGCAACCTTGGTGCTGCTTGAAATTGTGTTGGGGATTGATAACATCATTTTCATCGCGATTTTGTCTGGCAAATTACCGCCACAAGACCGTCCCAGAACGCGGATGTTGGGTATTGCATTGGCTGTCATTAGCCGCATTCTGCTACTACTATTTATCAATGTCATCGTACACCTAAAAGACCCAATTTTGCCCGTGCCATTCCGCGAGCCGCTATCCGGTAAAGAAATTTTGCTCTTGGTGGGTGGTTTGTTCCTGATTGGCAAAAGTACCATTGAAATCTATGAAAAAGTAGAAGCCCATGAACATACCAAGACAAATTCAAAGGGTAAAGCCGCCGCTAGCATCGCTGGCGTGTTGGTACAAGTGATGCTGGTAGATATCATCTTCTCGCTCGACTCGGTCATTACCGCTGTGGGCATTTCCGGTGTGTTGTGGGTGATGATTACCGCTATCATCCTTGCCGCCATCGTGATGATTTTCTTTGCCAATGTTGTCTCTGACTTTGTGGACCAGCATCCAACCATCAAGATTTTAGCACTTTCCTTCCTGATTATGATTGGTTTGGTATTGGTAATGGAAGGCTGGAATCCGGAAATGGCACACTCCTTACACATTAAGAACTATGTGTACTTTGCGATGGCATTCTCGTTGATTGTTGACCTTTTGCAAATGCGCATGAAGCAACCCGACCCGGTGTCCTTGCACAATCAACCGCATATGCCCGAAACCAATCAATAAACCAACCTACCTACCTACCCCGTATTTTGCCGCTCCTGCAAGCCGCTTTATCAGGTTGGTTTGCAGGAGCTTATCATATCCCCAAGCTGTGTAAGTTCCTTACCCGTGTAAGTTCCTTGCACGGCGACCCACTCCCCCAAAAAATGATTGCATCCGCTCTCCCTTTGATAGATTTACACCGACATTTAGATGGCAATGTGCGCCTAAACACCATTTTGGAGCTTGCACACCAGCACAACATCAGCTTGCCTGCCAAAACCGCCGAAGAACTACGCCCGCATGTGCAAGTTTTGGAGCCACAACCGAGCCTAATGGCATTTATCGCCAAATTTCGCTGGTTAACTGCGGTAATGGCGGATTTGGATGCCTGTCGCCGCATTGCCTACGAAAACCTGTTAGATGCAAAACGCGAAGGGTTACACTATCTCGAATTGCGCTTTAGCCCGTGGTTTATGGCTGAAACCCACCAATTGCCGGTTAGCGGTGTGGTTGAAGCCGTATTGGACGGGATTCAGAGCGGGAGTCGAGAAACGGGCATTCCAGCAGGTGTGATTGGCATTCTCAGCCGCACTTACGGGGTAGAAACCTGCCACAAGGAGCTGAAAGCGCTTTTAGCGTACCGCGAGCAACTGGTTGCAGTTGATTTGGCAGGAGATGAAGGAAACTTTCCTGCTCGTTGGTTTGTCGAACATTTTCGTTTGGTGCGCTCTGCCGGTCTAGGGGTGACTATTCACGCTGGTGAAGCAGGTGGAGCGGAAAGTGTGTGGGATGCAGTGCGCTTGCTGGGCGCAACTCGCATTGGGCACTGCGTGCGGGCGGTGGACGACCCAGCATTGCTAGATTATCTCGCCGAGCACCAAATTGGCATTGAAACCAATCTCACCAGCAATGTCCAAACCAGCACCGTGCCAAGTTATTCTGCCCACCCGCTCAAACAATTCTTGGAACATGGCTTATTGGCAACGATTAACACGGATGACCCAAGCATTAGCGGCATTGATTTGGCTTATGAGTACGAAATTGCCGCTCCCCAAGCAGGATTATCTGCCCAACAAATTCGGCAAGCACAAGCAAACGCCGCAAAAATTGCCTTTCGCCAAATGGAATGATGGGTATAGGATTATCTGCGACAAACGTATCACAGGTGGTGAGCACATGGTCTATTTTAAGCCGTACTGACTGCGCCGCCGCGCCGTGCATCGCCTGCCGCCAGCGCACCGCCCTGTTGCCATGCCACTGCATGTGCGCCGCCAAAAAACATATTTTGTCGTTCCCATAAATTGACCGTGTACCCGTGCCGCGATAACGCCCGCAAGGTGCTGTGCGCATAGCCTGGTTCAATTTGTACTACATCATTCTCAAAGTGTAAACGAGGGGCAGAGACAGCCTGCGCCAGCGGCATGGCAAAAGCCACCACATTGAGCAAAGTTTGCAAAACTGCACTACGGATGCGATTGCTCCCGCCACTGCCCAAGGCTAAAATCGGTCGCCCTTGCTTCAGCACCACAGTTGGAGTCATCATGGTTTGCAGGCGCGTGCCCGCTGGCGAGCGGTGAAACCCATGCGGGTGCAAATCAGCTTCCCCAAGAATATTGTTTAAACTCACCCCAGTATTGCCCACTACCACACCGGAATTAGCCCCAGCCGAGAAGGTCACAGCCGCCATATTGCCATCTGCATCTACTGCCGAAATGTGGGTAGTATGTTCGGGGCTACGCCCGAGCGGCGCATCATACGGGGCTTCCCCGCCTGCCAAAATTGCTTGAAATTGGGCACGGTGCGCTTGGGCTTGGGGCGAACTTAAAAATTGCTGTGCCTGCGTCTGCCCTTGTGCCACACTTGCCAATGGTGGGTTGTATTCCCACTGCTGGCGTGCCAAATTGGTGAGACGGGTTGCTTCAATCACGGCTTGCAGGTGTTCCAAGCTTCCCCAGCGCACCTTTTGCCAATCCACAGCCTGTAACAACTGCAATGCGTACCCTACCAATACACCCCCAGTAGAACTGGGCGGGGGTAAGAGCACTTCGTAACCATAAAACTCAATACGCAATGGCGGCTGTTGCCAAACTGAGTAGGTTTGCAAATCAGTGGCAGTAACCAAGCCGCCATGCTGGGCTTGTACTTCTGCAATGGCTTGGGCGATCTGCCCATGCGAGAACAGTCCTGCACCCTGCTGGCTGAGCTGTTCCAGTGTATGAGCTAATTCCGGCAAAAATAAGCGCCCATCTTGCAAGGTCATCATGCGCTGACATTCTGGAGTTGCGGAGAAAATCGGCGCAAGCATGGTGAGAATATCTTGGTGAGCAGGGGAAATGACTGCGCCTGCACGTGCCAGCCGAATCGCTGGTTGCAACAGTGCAGGCAGTGGCAAGCATCCTTTGCGCTCTGCCAATTGGCACAAGCCCGCCACCAAGCCTGGCACCGCTACAGAAGCATGCCCGATGAAAAAACTTTGCTGGGTCGCGCCAAAATCCAGCACCACTTCGCGAAAATCGCTGGTGGGAGTCAGAGTGCCACTCGGTGCGGCGCTAAAAAAATCAAAATTCTCTGCTGTTCCGTGCGCAGAACACACAATTGCCGTCCCACCGGCACTGATATTTACCAAAACGGCTTCTGCCACACATGCGGTGAAGGCGGCGGACACGACTGCATCACAGGCGTTGCCACCCAAGCGCAACATTTCCGCTCCAGCTTGAGCGGTTTGAATATCTCCAGCGGCAACCATTCCACCCATTATTTTATTTCCAAGGCTCGCTTAACTGCCGCATACGCATCTACCACGCCATAGCCACTCACATTGCTGGGGCTGGTGTTGCCACACGAGTCGGGGATTTCCCCTGTGTAAGGGCGTGCTGTTTCGCTGAGAATTTGTTCGGTTAGGTCAATATTGTCAATCAGGTGCGGGTTGGCGCTCCACATGAGCGCCACCACCCCTGCCACATGCGGACCCGCCATGCTGGTGCCGGGAAAGCGAGCGTAGCTGTCATTGGGTGTGGCAGAAAAAATATCATTGCCGGGCGCCAGAATATCTGGCTTGATGCGCCCCGAACCATCCACCAGCACCGGTCCGCGCGAGCTAAAATTGGTCACATTGCCATCTTCGTCTATTGCGCCAACGGTAAACGATTCATCAAAAATGGCGATAGGGTCTGAAACGGTGGAGCATTGCGGTCCAGAATTACCTGCCGAAGCGACTACAAATACACCAGCCGCGCGAAGTGCTCGGACGGCGGGTAAGAGCGCGGTGGGGTCACAGCCTTCCAAGGCCGGGCAACCCCAGCTATTGTTAAGTACGTTTGCACCGAGTTCCGGCTTGCCGTCTAACAATGGGTCGCCAGCCAAATTCCACGGGGCAAGCATGAATTGCATACAAGTCAGGTAATCACCCGGGTTGCCTAAGTTGCGCATCAGGTTTGCACAGGCGATAAATTCGGCATCGGGTGCGACTCCTACAGTGTTTCCTGCCATTGTGCCAGTGGTGTGCGTACCGTGTCCGCCTATATCAAAGGGCGCGGCGCTGTGAAACCACGGGTCGTACCAATTGTAGTTGTGGTTGCCGTCTCGTCCGCGATAGCTATCTGCCAATTCGGGGTGAGTCCACTGCACACCGGAGTCGCTTTCTCCCAGCACCACACCCGCACCGCGTACACCTAGCTCGTTATGAACACGCAAAGCGTCAATTTGGCTCAAATTTTGCACAAACTCGCCTTGCGTTTTCCAAAATGGACCGGGGACTGAGGCGGGAATATTGGGCAGGGGGCGCAAGTTGGGGCTAGGCAAGATTTTGGCAACTTCTGGGCGGGATTGTAACCACAGGCGCAAGAATGGGTTGTTGGGCACTTCAAGCGCGTTGGATAGGTAAAAAGCGGTGTAAGGTATTTTGAAGCGGGTTAGGGTGGCACGCAATTCCGCTTGGGTGGTGTTGGCATGGGTAACCAGCAATTGGTAGGCAGTCTGACGGCGGGCAAGCGGGTCGCTAATTTGAGCGAGCGCTGATAAGTCGGCTTGCGTATTCAGTTCTACATATAATTTTTCGCCGTAAAAGCCTACCTGCCCCAGCGTAAAATACGCCACCAATGCGCCAATAGTCAGCAAACCTGCCACCCCCCAACCAAGCAGGGCATTTTTCCACTGCGCCAGGCGGGTGCGTTGAGATAGGGCGATTGCCCCGAAAATAATTGCCAGCGAGCTAGTAATCCCAGCGGCAGAAAAAACCCAAGCAAACGTTTCGGCTTGTCCGGTGAGATTGGTGATAAGGTTGAGTTCGTCAGGGTCCATCAAGGTCAGCAGGTCAAAGGCAGACCAGCCCACCAACACGAAAATTACCCGCCAATCCAGTGTTTGCTCTTTTTGCCCCAACTGTGCCAGCGGAATTGCCAGCCAGGTGATTACTGGTAAAGTTAGCAGGAGTGGCAGAAAATTGCCATTGGGCGCTAGCCCAAGCAGTGTAAGCAAAACCGCCGTTCCCAGCACGATACCTGCGCTGAAGAAATGACGGTGTTTTAAAACGTGTGGCAGTAGCAAGCGCTTGGCAATCAGACCGATGGTTAGCCCATAGATTGTAGCCAGTGTGCCGTTGAGTACGGTATCCAACAAAGAGCCATACGCGCCGTTGATAACCCACGGCAAAGTAAGTATAATGAATATGCAGATGGCTACGGCAACGCCAATAGTACTTTGCGCAGGTGGCAGTGGAGGGGATGCACGGCGGGTGACAAAGCCAAAGCCAATTAGGAACAAAATTAATAAGCCGAGTTGTAATATGCTGGTAGCTTGGTCGCGTGAGTAGCCGGGCAAGTAGGCAAACAGCCAAATTGCTGTCAATAGTAGTGCCGCTAGCCAGGTAAAAAAGTAGGCGCGATGGTGAGAATTACGAAGCCAGTAACTGAGAATGATGGCGGGAACAGCAACCACAAACCACAACCCCAAAGCGAGCAAACCCCATGTCCAACCACGCGCGGCTGGGTTGGCGCCTTCCATGTTAAATATTTCACGGATTACCCAAAAATTTGACCCAGCAACGAAAAATGAAACGACTGCCCAACTGGTGAATAGCATTGCGGGCAGTTGTGAACGGTTAGGCGGGGGATTTTGAGTGGAATTGGAGTCTTGCATCAAGTGTGTAAACTCAACTGGCTAAGTCAGCAATCTGACGCAAAAGCGCGACAATGGCAGAGCCAATGCGCATAGCATCTGTAGGCGCTAACTTGCGTTCAGCGCCGGTCTCTTCTAGCTGTCGGGTGTACAGATAAGCGGCGCCTGCACCGAGTACCGCTCCAATTCCTGCGCCGACCAATAGCAAAATGGATTTCCACTGTTCATTGTCTTCGGACTGGTTCATATTTTTCTCCTGTGCGTGTTTATCAGTTGCAAGGCAACACTTATTTTTTGCGAGCAAATACACGGTCAGCTTTTTGAATTTGTTGGCTGATGTTTTTTTCCAGCACGTCCCATTTGGCACGCGTGTCGGCGACGGGTTTTTCCACTTGCTTGGCATAATGGCGAGTTTGCAAGGAGACTTTTTGTAAAAAGTCAATGGCAATGCCACTATAGCGCGGGATGAATGTGCATAGCCAAGCCACGCCGTATGCCATTCCGGCTACCAGTGCAAAGCCGAGGAAACAAGACAATATCATCGGTAGAGAAAACCAAATGACGGTTGTATCGGCAAGTACAGAAGCATTAACGTTAGCACCCAATGNNCAATGACCCGACCAAAACAAAAACGAACATCCCAACTGTCAATATGGAACCAAGCGCAATCGGCAGGAACACTTGCCAAATCATTTCAGTTTGATGACGTTTCTGAGACGTTGGATTCGGTTTTGGGGCAACAGTTGACGTATTCATATCGTTATTTTACCAGAAACAGCAAATTTGACTGCAAAAAAGTAGCGAAAAGCAGGATATCACCACATGTTTAAAAACTGATAACTGCTTAGGCGTAACCGCACAAGCGGCAACAATCCTATGCCCTGCCGCAATCGCAGTTGTATTTCGTCTGTGTCGAATATACAGGGTGAAATTGCATTTTTTATACCGCCTATTTAAACCTGAAAGGTAGACCTGAAAGGGTGGGGTTTTTTGGGGGATGGTATCGGTTATCCGAATGGCTCACCCTTATCTGGGGGTATTTGTCAAATAAGGGTGAGGCGTTTGATTATGTCAAAGAATACAAACGCCAATGGATGCTTTTCAAAAGGCGGTTATACCACTGGCTTTTCGCGGAAGACCAAAGACGGCAGAGTAACACCAGTGGCAATGGCGGCGAGCAATAAGCCGGTTTTGATACCAGTTACGGTGGTTTGCACCAAAATATCAGCTGGGCTGGTGGATGTACTTTGCAATTGCCCCACCAATGTCAAGATGCCAATCATCGTACTAAATGCCAAAGCCCCCGGCACCATTGGAATTGCCGCACTTAGCGAAAAGATAATCGTTGGAGCACGATTGCGAATGGCAAGTAATTTGGCGATAATCCCGACCAGCGAAGCGGCGATGAGTGTGGCGGCTTCCGCACCTACCCTATCTACCAAAGAGTAACGCAAACCGACAGCGAGCCCGCCCAGCAGGTAAATCCACACTTGCAAGCGCGGTGGAACATTGAATAATACGGCAAAACATACCGCTGATAGCGCTCCCCAAAAAGCCGCACTCCACCAATTGGGCGCATGACCCAGCCCATGCCACAAGTCTTTGACTCCCAATAAGCGAATCGCTAAGGTGATACCTAGTGCGATGTTAAAGGAGATCAACAGCCCATTTAGACCGCGTACAACCCCTACGTTGCTGTGCCCGCTAATTAAATCTTCAAGGGCGTTGATGAGCGCCACACCCGGTACGAGCAGTAAAACCGAAGACGCAAATGCCAACCGTAAATCGATATCGGGAAAGATTTTGGCGATTCCTGCCACACTAAAAGCGGAGACAAACGAAGTGATGAGTACATTTAGCAATGGATTAAAGTAGCGGTGGTGCATCTCCTGGCGAGCGAGCATGGCAAGGGTCGAAGCCAACCATGTAACGAAAAACACCGTACTATTGCCGCCAAACAGCAACGAAAAGGCGGCACAGCCCAAACCAGTTAAGACAGCCGTTACCCAGCGATTGTAATAGCGAGTTGGCTTGTCTAAAGCTTGTAATTCTTTGCGCAAACCAAAACGGTCTAATTCACCGGCTTGGACGCGAAAACTTAAGTCATTGACTGCCGCAATCATGCCTAAATTAACTCCGCCAAAGCGCACCACTCGGCGGGTTTTAGTGCGGAATTCGGGGTCGTTGTTTGCAGTGATAATGATTGCATTGGCGGCAATGAATACATCTAGCCAATTGCACCCCAAATTAGTGCCGATACGGTGTACGGTGGATTCGACACGGTCAGAGTCTGCACCATTTTGCATCAGCAATTGACCTGCCCACAGACACAGTTCAATCACATCGCGCAACGCAACCGGGGATAGTGGCGGCTGACTTTTTAAATTTTCTGTTGTTTCCATGATTTTTTGTCGTTTTCTAAAGGAATGGAAAACACTCCCAATTTTTCATAACGGTTTATATGCGACACAGTTCAGCATAGCGTATGTTTTCTTATAGGAAAAAGCATAATTTTCGTATGTGCCAACCGTGCCATTGCAACAATTTCACCTATATTCGGCACAGATGGAAATTGCACTTTTAATCTTAAGGAAAAGAGCGTAACGCTGACTCATATCGAATATAGGAGATTGCGCTATCAAGTATTTGTCCCCTAGTTTCTCATAATTCGGCAAACCTGCAAGCCAAGTAACGATTTGGGTAGACAAATGTCAGCGCGAGATGTGACACAGCACACTATGAAACATACCACAAAAAAGCTATATTAGTATTGTAAAAAATGAACAAAAGACCCTTAAAAGGCGTATTCGACCCGAATCGAATATAACTGTGATTGCGGCAAACCCATTTTGAAGGGAATAGTATTGCTTGTCGCCTATACGGCTTGCAAGGACCAACACTTTAAGCGGACACCAATATCCACAATTCGCTATTTGGCGTACATGCTGAATAGTATTCGTGTCGAATATAAATAGATGCTTTCGCAAGGAGAAATTTTATGTACAAACATTTGTTAGTTCCACTGGATGGTTCGTCGTTTTCGGAAAAAGCCTTGCAATATGCCGAACAACTTGCACAATTGCAAACCGACACCAAACTTTCGGTGTGCCAAATTGTGCAACCTTCTGCCGCCTTGTTGAGCGAATTTGAAGCCAGCACCATGCAATTGTATGTACAATTGCAAGAAATTGCAGTAAAGGAAGCGCAAGAGTATCTGCAGAAGGTGGAAAACAGCCTGCAAGCGGCTGGTTTTTGTGCCAAAGGTTATATGTTGGTGGAAGATGACATTGCGCGAGCCGTGCTTAACTTGGCAGATGAAATTGGCGCAGACACCATTGCCATGAGCACACACGGGCGCGGGGGCATGGGACGCTGGGTGTTTGGCAGTGTAGCTGACCGTGTTTTGCAACAAGCCCTNNTGACTCGGTTGGCAAATACGGATAGCGCAGATTAATCCCCACAATTTCAGCCTTCCCAAAAAAGCATTTTTGCTGTATCTTGAAAGAACTTATGCTTACGTAATTAACGTAAGCATTTTCTTTTTAAGTTCACTGTTCACCTACCCACGCACAGGTCTATTATGCAAAAATTACCCCTGAAAATTCTGGGAATCGGGCGTTATGTGCCCAGCCGTGTTGTCTCCAATGCCGAGGTGGAAGCCTTATGCCAGATTCCAAGCGGTTGGATAGAGCGTCATAGTGGGGTGAGGGTNNCTGCCAGCCAACTGAATGTGATTGTCAACGCCAGCGGTACGCCCGAACAAACCATCCCGGATAGCGGTCCCCTCCTGCAAAGGCATTTGGGCTTAGGGGGAAGCGGGATGCCTGCCTTTAGCATTCATGCCACCTGCCTAAGCTTTTTGGTTGCCCTGGATGTGGTTGCCAATCTGCTTGCCACGGGTCGCTATGAACGGGCATTGATTGTGAGCAGTGATGTGGGCTCGGCGGGGCTGAACTTTGCCGAGCGAGAAAGTGCCAGCCTGATGGGGGATGCCGCTGTGGCGGTAGTAGTTGGGCGAGCCGAGCCTGGCGACTCTGCCGGCGTGCTTGCCGCCCGCCTGGAAACTTATGGCGATGGCGCATACCTGACCACCATCAATGGCGGTGGCTCACGCAAACATCCCAATCGCCCCAACACCCTGCCCGAAGACAACCTATTCCACATGGACGGTCCGCAGGTGCTTCGCATGGCCATTAAATACGGACCTGGCTTCCTTGAACGCCTCGCACCCGGGCTGAGTACCAGCCTGCTGGACATTGATTGGGTCACCCCCCACCAAGCCAGCCGCATGGGGCTAAGGACCTTGCAAGCTTTTAACTGGTCTCCCGAGCGCATTGTCACCACACTGGAGCAGTATGGCAACTGCATTGCGGCATCTATCCCACTGACGCTCTATGAAGCCATCACAAGTGGGCGTCTCCAACGCGGACAAAAGGTGTTGATGGTGGGAACAGGGGCTGGGCTTTCGATTGGCGGGATGATTTTAGTATATTAATGATGTTAATTTCTGTTATCATCCCCAATTGGAACGGTTTGCGTTTTTTGCCAACCTGTCTTTCGGCGTTGTTTCGCCAAGATTACCCCGCCTATGAAGTGCTGATTGTTGACAATGCCAGCACGGACAATAGCCGCGCTTGGACAGCGGCGCATTATCCCGCTGTTCGCTGGGTGCAACTTTCGCAAAACACGGGTTTTACGGGCGCGTGCAATGCGGGCTTCCGGGCGGCAAAAGGTGAAATTCAAATTTTGCTCAACAACGATACCGAAGTTGCAGAAAACTGGCTAAGCGAAGTGGTTGCCGCCTTTGCCCGTCACCCCCAAGCGGGCATTGTTGCCAGCAAGATGTTGCTGTTTGACTCCCGCGATACCTTTCACAATGCGGGTGATGTCTTTTATGAAGATGGAACGCCGGGCAATCGTGGGGTGTGGCAGAAGGATGTTGGGCAGTACGGCGAGGGGCAGGTGTTTAGTGCGTGTGGCGGGGCGGCGGCGTATCGGGCTGAGCTTTTGCAAGCGGTTGGCTGGCTGGATGATGATTTTTTCTTCTCTTGTGAAGATGTGGATTTGGCATGGCGGGNNCAGTTGTGCGGCTGGGAAGTGTGGTATGCCCCCCAAGCGGTGGTGTTTCATCAACTATCGGCAACTGGTGGTGGGGTGACTGCCAGTTTTCACGATGGGCGCAATCAAATTTATCTGCTGGTGAAGGATTTGCCAAGTGTGGTGTGGCGCATGCATGGAGGGAAGATTGTGCGCCGCCAATTTTTGCTGGCATGGGAAGCACTACAGGCTTGGCGGGGCAAGGAAGCGCGGGCTCGTTTGCGCGGGCAATGGGCAGGGCTGATGGCACTCCCACGCCTGCTGGCTAAACGGCGTGTTGTGCAAGCTACCCGCACCGTGAGCGATGAGCAGGTGTTGCAAAAGTTGACGCGGAGGGGTTAGTTTGTTCGGTTTGGCGTGGGTCAGTTACCGAATCTTATGGGCGAGAGGGCAAAAGCGGGCAAGCCCGCCCAAAATCTTCAGGCGAAATGCGCTCCATTCTCATCATCTTCTTGGTAAGTATCACTTCACGCCAACCAGTCTCTTGCAAAATATATTCTTCCATCGCTTGGCAAGCCAACAGGGGATTGCCGGTTTGCTCGTAAGCTGTTTGCATTAATTGGGCGGCATTTAGATAAGGAATCTCTTCAACCTGGCATGTTTGCAAGACATTCAGCATTTGCATTGGAAGCTCGGGCGATTTGCCTTCCAACATTTCTGCCAACAACCACTCAATTGTGGCGTATCCCCAGATATTACGGTCATCAAAAATATCAAAAAAACCGCCATCAATATGGATGTCCTTACAAATTATTGGTAGGTCTGGTTCATTCTGCGAGATAAACAAAGTAAGCAACTTTTTTGCCTGTGCTGTATCGCCTTGGCTTAAGGCGGTTTGAGCATCTAACAGCGAATACCAAAATAGTTCCGGTTCTTTACGAACCATGTTTATCGTCACATAGCGACTGCCTTGCCAATCATAATAACGAGTGCCACCCCGTTGAAACATGCCCCCGGCAAGTGTATTGGTAGTGCCGAATTCAGCGGCTATTTCCAAGGCAGGGTCAGGGTCTAAATTTACAAATTGGTAAACGCCCATCATTTCTTCAATTTTGCTTAACCATTTCCACTGCTTATTTTGCCAAGTGCCAATATACAACCCCTGCCCTGACGCGCCATTTCCACCCCAATAACCGGAAAAAACCACTTCCTTTCTACCATCCGCATTAATATCTGCTACACGGTCAACATTGATCATCCGAACACCACCAAAAGGTATTTCGGCGATTGGTACGAATTTTCCGGCTATCTGGCGATACAAAATCATTATCCGATCACAAAAATTTACTCCACACAGCAATAAGTTCACCGTTTTGGGGTTGTCATCAGATGAAATAAACAGAAACGGCAAACTAACCAGCCATTCCATTTCACCATCATCGTCCAAATCGGTTGGGTAGATCCACACACTCTTGATTTCATTTTTGGGGCTGTTTGGCGACCAACTCGATATGATTTCCAGCATTGTATCAATATCGCCATTGGCGGCGTTCAGGGCATCGGTTCCGGCTTGTATGGTTTTGATACGAGCAGTAGCATCATACGGGTGTTGATAACCAACCCAAGGGGGCGAAATAATCTGCTCCGGGTCAATTTTACGCACGCTAATTTGGCGAAAGTTGAAGGGTGTCTCTGTAGGGGAAGGTTCTTCGGTTGGGTAAGTTGGCTCTGGGCTAGGCGTTTGTGAGGGTGTGATTTCAGCAATTTGGGTAAATAGTGCCACGAGTCGGGCTTGCTGGGTTAAGTTAGGGCTGGCGGTTGCCGATGGAAGTGGGATTTTTGAAGGAGTGTACGTGGCTACAAGAGTGGGTGGGTTTATAAGGCTTGGGGTGGTTGTTTGACGGGAGGCTGGGTGCGCCTGACAGGCAACGCTTCCCGCAAGTATCCCTAACAGAAAAAAGCATCTTACCATGATTATTTTCCAATTCACGACAAACCTCCAAAAGGTGGATTTTTAGACTGCTGAAATTTTACATAATTTTCCCTTTTTGTTTTGAATATATAGCAACTGTTAACATTGAAG
Source organism: Anaerolineales bacterium UBA6668 (assembly GCA_002455215.1). Taxonomy (GTDB): domain Bacteria; phylum Chloroflexota; class Anaerolineae; order Anaerolineales; family UBA6668; genus UBA6668. The sequence continues at coordinate 28,208 of DKKK01000158.1, forward strand.
TTGCCTGGCGGGGGATAGCTCGACACAAATAGCAATTGCGCTTTTTCGTAACATTGACCATCACTTAAGAGCATCTGATTTTTGGGTTATTTCGACCGCGGGGAGAAATCTTGCCCATTGTGCGAAATTCGACACGGATGAAAGTTGCACGTTTTTCCTTAAAGGAAAAACACGTATCGATATGCGGCATGTATACCGAAAATAACCCGTGCCGAATATCAAAGATTTCTCACTCGCTTCGCTCATTCGAAATAACAAAGTCGTTGCTTGGTAACGAATCGTTGTGTTCTGGTCAAACAGAAAAATTTGCGATCTGTGACCATGCTCAGTATAAAACAAAACAAATGTCGTGTTATGGGTGGCTCAACGAATGCTCTGCAATGATACCGATGTTCCGCAATTGAGCCTTTAGTAAAGCAATTTCATCCACAATCCCCAAAGTGTTAAAAATTTTAAGTGCGGAAAGCCAAGTTTCCGCACTTAATTCAAGCTTGCCTATTTGCCCAAATGCATTTCCAAGCTCTGTAAGAATGTAACCTAATAAAGCCGAGTTGTTACGCTCTTCGGCAAGAGATTGAGCCGTTTGAAGATAAGAAAGTGCTTGGTGCGGTTGGTTTTGAGCAATGTATATCCTTCCGAGATTTAATAGCGCAAAGGGTCGATAAAACGGGATATCTAAGTCAATTACAAGTTGGGTATATTCATGCGCTTTTGTCAATTCTTTTTGATAAAAATAGGCAATTGCCAAATTTGTAGCTGTCATTGCCATACCCATTTTATGGTTCATTGCAAAAAATTCTTGATAGGATTGTTCTCCAACCCAAATAGAAGATTGGTAGCTTCGTGCTTTAAGAAAGATGGCAGATAAATTGGCTCTTTGAAAAGCGATACCCGGTAGATCTCCTTGTTTTTTGAGCATTATCTCAGATTTTTGTAATTCAGAAATTGCGTCATTAATCCTTAACTGCATAGCATATGCAACCGCCAACTGGTTTTGAGTCGAAATGATTGCATCATTGTCATTAAGCCGAATCGCTAATTCCAAAGCTTCTTGATAACATAGCTCCGCAGAATTAAGCTCATTTTGCTCTAAGTGAATCAAACCTTGAAGTTGCTTGTGACGCAAAAGCAAGTTGTCGCTTGTGTGCTCTGCATGTAAGATATCGCTTTGTGAAATATGCATTTGCCCCCAATTCCAAAGCAATTTCGCAGCTTGAGATTCAAGGCTCATTAAATAGCCAAAAGCTTTTTCATAAGATGCTTCGGCAGAATCTAAATTTCCCAATAACATTTGAGCTCGAGCAGATTGTCCTTCCGTGGCAATATCAATGTCTGTTGGATGTGTGATGATCCCTGTGTGGGATTTTACTTTGTCTAACTTTCCCAATAGCGCATAAATATCATTTTTTACCAGCAAAAGAGTGGAGCGGTTTTCTTCTGAGACCTGATCTAAGTTTATTGGGTCAAATACATGGAACGCAAAAAAAGCTTTACCTTGTTGCATTTCGACATCTTTGTATTTGAACCATAGCTTAACAGCCATATCATATTGGTGTGTAGCCACCAAATGATAGCAAGCCGCTGTAATTTCGCCTAATTCATTCCGTACTTGAGCGGCAATCTGGTGTGCATAGGCTACTTGATGGTCTAAATGTGGAATTTTCTCAATTTCCAAACGACACCAATCAGAAATTTGGATGGTATAAGGTGTTTCTTTGGTTAGTAATTGCCATGACAATAATTTTTCAGTGGCTTGATTATCCAGGTAACGATTCGGGATTGGAATGGCAAAACGAAATACGGAGTAGAGAATTAATAACTCTTGCTGTTGGGGTGACAACTGTAACCAAATGGTTTGAAAAAATGCCGTGAACAGATTATCTTCGTGTATGGGGATGGGTAAACGCTTTTCAAGAACGGTATAGGTTTGTAATTGAAATAAGCGAGGGTTTCCATTCGATAATTTGACCCATCTCTCAAAAACTTCCGGATGGCAATGAATTTTTTCACCTTCCACCCATTTTTGCATTTCAATGAGCGATAACCCACTCAAAGCAAATGTATATTTTGTGAAGATAATCGGTTGTGTAGAAATAGCTAATACAGAAAAATGCTTACCTATTAATTGAACTATCTCTAACAACGGACGTTGCTCATAGATTCCGCCGTCTCCTGATGATGTGAGTTGTAGCAAATCCACATTGTCAAAGCAAAATAATAAATCCAGCCGAGAAGCTAGTTGCCATAATTCAGATTCTAACAATCCCAATGCACGTTGAAAATTGAAATGGCTAGATGGCTGGCTGAATAAAGATAACCAGAGTAAGTGTTGCCCAAATTTATAGAGATACTGGGCGATGTGTATCATTAGAACTTGGGGATGGACATTAATTCCTTTATGAAAGGTGAACCAAAATGCCGATTGTTCTTTCCATTGCGTGGCAATGTGCGCTCCCATTTGGGTTTTTCCGATGCCTGGCGGACCATACAAAGTTAACGATTGCCGATTCGTTAACTTCAGGCTACAGTATTGTAATGCATCGTCTCGTCCATACAATTTATGCGTTTTGGGTATGGGTAAAATATCGGAATGGGGGCGTAATTGGAAAAGTAATTTTTCACTATATTGTTTTAATGCGTTTTCCAAATGAAGAAAAAAACTAGCTGAACTAACGTGTAAATATTCAGCAATATCCGTGGTCCGAATGGGTGCAGTTCTTGGATGAAAGTATTTGCGAAAATATCGTAATTCTAAAACTAAAAAGAGATAACGATTGCTACGATTGCCAGAAATTTTCCGGTCTTCATCGACTAATTTTTCCAGTTCGCCAATTGTTTTCGGAAGGTGGGTATCCCAAAATGCCTGTGCGGTTTCCAAAAGCAGGTGCTGTAGTGTCGCTACCAGGCTTACTTTTTTATCTGCACGTTGGTATTTATCCCAATGTTTTTCAAGTAACGAAGCCGTACAAAATGGAGAATTTTGTTCTAACCATTTTCGGTCGTTATAATGTTCAAGAGTTGTACGCAATACATCTTGAAATTCAAATAGTTTCATATGTAAAAAATAATTAGACTAAAACAACTCTAATTTAGAGTCGAGGTAATAAAACTTCATATATCATCTATCATCATTAAAAACCAAGATTTTAGGGCTTAAGAAGCATACGAATTATGAAAGTTCATAATTTTAGGTTGAATATCTAATTAAGATGCTGTGTTTTCATGCTTGCTGTATATCTGATGCAAATAAAAATTAAGCTATTTGCCCTGAAAAATCTTACCTGAAACTATTTTCGAGGCGATACAATGTCAAAATTTCTACAAATTTCATCCCCCCTTCTTTTGATTGTCTTGCTGAGTTTATTTTTAAACCAAAAGCCAAAGGCACTTGCCACAGAAACTTTTAGTCTATACTTGCCCATTGTCTTAAATGATCTCGATAACAGTACGCCAACTGCTGTCCCTTTTGAAACACCAACCGCTGTCCCTTCTGAAACACCAACGATTGTACCTTCTGTAACCCCAATGCCAGAGCAAATTTTAAGATTTTCGTGGGAGTTTACACTTGAGAGCAGTCCTTTACCGCAAAAATTTGAAGCTAGACAAAATTTCACAATTTTTTGGGCAAAAAGCGATGATGAATATAACCCTGGCTATTATATAACAGAAAGTTCATATAGTTTTCCGTTAAGTTGTGTGGAGATTCACACTACTCCAACTGGCAGTATTTCTTTGACTACGCCAAACACCCTGTTGATTGACAACGCCTATTTAGCTTGTAATACACAGGATATTTGGGCTGTAATTCAAAGCTATGACACTCAATGGGATATTTGTAGCGCACCACCCAACCCACCGGGCACAACCATTTGCACTCACGAGTGGGTGAATTTTGCTCTGGATGGATTGCAACAAATTGAACCAAACGCGACTGGACCCCTACTTTCATTTCAAGGGTTAAGCTGGCACCAAATGCCCGGCTCAGCACAAGGGCAGTTGCATTTACCACTTTCAATGTCAACCATCCCGATATTGCATTTTCCATTTCCGAACTCTCGAATACAACAAAACTGGCAAAATCCTTTAGAGTTTTATTCACTGGCGAGCGGAACTCAGTTATTCCTTAATTCTGGTGATGCCTTACGTTTTTCCACCGGGGCTGATACCGTTTACTTTGGTTATGACCCCAACACCAACCAAACTTTTTCTGGTTCGATTCAGTTAATACAACCCTTACTGCTGGACCCGGAAATTGCAACCTGTCCAGCGTGCTATAAAAAAAGATAGTAAGCCGTTTTTGGGGAATGCGTAGTCTGTATGTAGCAGGCTCTACCTATGATTGTTATGCACGCCTCTGACCAATGAAGGCATGTATAACAATCATATTTTATTTGCACTATTTAGCTTGATTGGGAAAGACGGTAGAGCTACTAGAACCAATGTAATGGCTCAGGTATGATTGAGAAAACCAATCAATCTAACGAAACTGGGTAAATTTTTGAAACTACAAAGATACATATTGACATAAAGTTAGCCGCAAAGCCGTAGACACAGCATACAGGCTGAAATTCAAATGGTTTTTACGAATTCACCCACGAAAATCAAATCATTTTGAACCTATTGACACCAAAACCGTAAAGTGGCTCTGCAGAAGTGCAACGATTGTGCAACTACTAACATTCAGATGTTAACCGCTTTTGCCAAACAAAGCTAAGCAGTTACCTTTTACTTTAGTATCACAGCCAACTTGAAACTTGTTAAGTATCACATCAACCACCCTCACAAATTAGATTTCCCGCGCACTGAAAATTATAGTGTTCTGCACCTTTATTAGAGTCTAGGCTATTGGAAAGTTTATATACTGGAGGCACTCAAGCGTTTTACCTTCTGAGACTTCCAAAATTGGAGTTGAGTAATTCGTTTTTATTCGGCGTACGTGCCAAAAATCGCTTTTAAGCTTTATCTTTTACATCTTTTCTGGAGGCTAACATGTCAATTAATAAGCAATTTTTCGTGCAGTTAGCACTTGTTTTCTTGGTTTTGGGGTTGTTTGGATTGCTCCCCAAGGCTCCAACAGTGTTGGCAAGCCCACAAAGTGGCACTACTTGGGCTGGACAAGTGCTTGATGAGTTTGGAGTGCCAATTGCCAATGCAAAGATATCCGTTAATGGAACTCAGACAATCAGTAATAGCATGGGGGCTTTTAATTTGATTGCAACTGTTAATGATCGCAACATTATTAATGTTGAGAAGACGGGTTATGCCCTATATTCCAGAATCCACGCGGGTGGTTCTCTCACTAACTTGACAATCGTCTTGCGCCTTACTGAAAATTTTCCAATTTCTATTCACTTGCCGATTCAGGTACAAGACAGTGCCGGTACAATGATTCAAATTCCCGCTAATGGGCTACAGTCTGAAAATGGCAATCCACCCATTGGGCAGTTATGGGCTCAACTATACACGTATCAATTAGATATTGAGCCAATGCCTGGCGATATGAGCGGAGTGGATGCAAGCAATTTGAGTGTTTTGCAAAGTGCGGGCGCATTTTCTGCGGCTTTTGTAGATGACGCAGGTAATTACTTCAACTTAAAACCAGGTGTACTTGCAGATGTAAGCATTCCAGCAGTCGTTTTTCAGAGTACGCCTTTACAAATCTGGTCTTATGATACAACACAAGGATTTTGGCTGGGGGAAGGTTTGGCGCAATTACAAGGAAACTCTTATACCGCTCAAGTAAGCCATTTTAGTGCTTGGAATTTCGATTGGCAATCTACAGGCACCTGTCTGCGCGTGGATGCGGGGAACCCAGGTAGCGGTGCTCAATTTATCATTGGGCAAGATTACATTGCCGTGGTAACTTCCGTAACCCCTAACCAAGTGAAAGCTCTTTCGTTTTCGAGTTTTACAAATGTTCTGTTCAATTTGCCGGTGGGTGCAATTGTTGAGTTTTACCCAGACAACGCACCAATTGGCATCTATGATCCAAGCGACATTCCATTGATAACCACAATGAGTGCTGGGGGCTCTTGGAGTCCTGGTGGCGCGGGAATACCACCAGCCCCCTACTCTAATTGTGCCACTGCAGATTTTGGAGATGCGCCAAGCAGTACGAATCATTTTGGTACGCCCATGCTTGCGTACCCAGGTGTATTGGCATCGTTCCCATCTGTATTCGCAGGAATGCCCGTTCCTGGAGCCAAACATCTGAATGGACCTGCCATTGCTTGGTTAGGAGGAAACATTAGTAATGAGATTGATGCGGACGATTTCTTTGACTTTGACCCTACCAATAACATTCTACCGTTATCTAATCTAGCTGACCAAGATGGGTTTGACGATGGATGGAGCCCAACAGTGCTCCCAACTTGCCAAAATACCACGCTCAACATCAATGCCACTGCAATTTCGCCAGTTACTAATTGGCAATTGAACGTTTGGGTTGATTTCAACCGAGATGGCGATTGGGCAGACACCTTCACTTGCAGAGATGTTTTTGGCTCTCTTCAGTTGGTGAACGAGTGGGCGGTTGCAAATCAAAGTGTGAGTTTGGCACTGGGAACCAATGCGCTGATTACCACCCCTTTTATTTCGGATGCTTCTGGTACTCAGCATTGGGTTCGCATTACTTTGAGCGATTCTCCCGCGCCACTGCCTGGTGATGGACGGGGTCCATCCAGCGGTTATGATTATGGTGAAACAGAAGACTATTTGGTTTCGCCCTTAAACCCACCTACGGCAACCAGTACCAACACAAACACCCCACCACCCACCCACACCAGCACACCCACTTCCGTGCTTCCACCTACGGCAACCAGCACAAACACCCACACCCCACTACCCACCGCCACCAACACACCCACTTCACTAGTGGTTGCTACGCCCACCTACACCAGCACACCCACTTCCGTGCTTCCACCTACGGCAACCAGCACAAACACCCACACCCCACTACCTACCAGCACACCCACTTCGCCAGTGGTTGCTACGCCCACCCACACCAGCACACCCACTTCCGTGTTCTCACCTACGGCAACCGGTACAGAAACGCCTACCCCTGTGCCCAGCCCAACCGAAACACCCACTGGCACAGCTACACCTATCCCTGATTTGGGCGATGCACCTTCAAGTGATAATAATTTCAGTCAACCGATGTCTGCATACCCTGGCGTTCCAGCAAACTTCCCCAGCGTTTTTTCGGTGTTTGTGCCTGGTCCTAAACACTTAAATGGTTCGCTAGTGGCATGGTTGGGTAATCAAATTAGTTGGGAAGATGAAGCTGATTCTTTGCCCGATCAAGATACCTTAAACAATATTGACCCAATTTCAAATAATAATAATCAAGATGGGTTTGACGATGGATGGACACTCAGAACACTCCCTGCTTGCCAAAATACCACGCTCAACATCAATGCCACTGCAGTTTCGCCAGTTACTAATTGGCAATTGAACGTTTGGGTTGATTTCAACCGAGATGGCGATTGGGCAGA
>DKKK01000158.1:35743-35927 GCA_002455215.1 Anaerolineales bacterium UBA6668
TATGGTGAAACAGAAGACTATTTAGTGGCAGGTTCAGGTGGCTCAGGACAGAATAATCAATACAATATATTTCTTCCTATAGTGATTAAAAATTCAAATTGCGAAGGCTGTCAATAGTCACAATAAAGACTCCCCATGGCTTTCTTAAGGTGGTTACAGACCTAGTGAGGGGGCATTGCCCCCT
>DKKK01000026.1 GCA_002455215.1 Anaerolineales bacterium UBA6668
ACAGAGCGGTCTACCCCGCTTGGCTGGTAGCTATAACTGCCTGCCAGCAGATTCCACCCAGCATTCCACACATACCCGTTCAAATTTGCAGAGTTCAACCCGTTCCGTTCAGAATCCAAATACCAAAAAGTTAAGCCGACACTATTGGGATTGGTGGTTGAGACACTATAACAACGCAGTACTGTATTGCCGCTCTCACTGCAAGCTTGCTGTCCCCAAATGGTTACAGTGGTCGCCCCCAGATTATTCGCACCCGCCGCCACTTCCAACCCATAATAGCGGGTTACGCTCGCGGCTTTGTTTTGCAAGTGCAAGAAGTGGGTGGTGCTGGCATTGACCGTGCGTGTCTGACGCAACCCACCGGCATTGCTAACCAGCCCTTCCACTGCAGTATCATAGACCTGCAAATCGAGCAAGCCGTAACGTTCTACACTTAGCTGGTTGCCAACCTCCAACGGCGCATTTAGACTAGCGCCACTACCACCTGTCCGGACGACCAAGTTATAAAAGCGCAATTTTTGCGTACTAACCAGCAAGATGTTATCCACAGCCGCGTCATTATTGGTGCTACTGGTAATTGTATTATCCAAATTGCCGATACTAATTGAATAACTGGCTTCACTGGGAACCGTAAAATCAAAGCTACCATTTTGCCAAGTTGTTGCAGTAACATTGTTATACGAGCCTACCAACGCAGTTCGCCCGGCATCGCTTTGGTTGCTTCCATACCACACTTCAAAGTTAGAAGGGTCACTGGCATTACGCACACCGTACTTAAAGGAGATTGTATAATCAACCGTATTAGAAAGATTGAGCATTGGGCTAAATAGCCAAGACGATACAAACGTACTCCCAGTACCTGACGCCCAGCGCCTGCCATGCCCACCGGCAGTGTTGGCGCCATTGGGGGCGTAGCTAATATTTCCGGAAAGCCATTTGCCATCAAAAGAACCGCTCGAATTACCCAAGCGCACCGCCACCCACCCACTTGGGGTGGCAGTAGTAACCCCACCCACAGGCGAATCAAACGCAGAATAGTTTTCGTTCAACACGGTTGCGGTAGTTATCTTGTTCAACGCTTGCCCGTTGCCATCCAAAATAACCGTGCTAGTTTGCGGTTCAAAGGTATTAATCGAATTTTCGCTCCAATTGCCAGCCACTTTCAGCGTATTTCCGCCTGCCCAAAATTTTGCTCCACTGTTCAAAGTCAGATTACCATTGACATCTAAGTCGCTCAGCAAGGTAACTTGGTTATTGCTGGTGTCACCAATTTGCAGGTTGGGAAAGTAGGAAAGTAAATTGCTGGTCAGAGAGCTATCAAAGCGCCCCTTAAAAACGACAGTACCATTGTTCCCCCAAAATTGGCTGGTACCTTCCTGTTTCCAGCTGTAATAAACCTCCAAAATACCGCCATCCATCGTCAAAGATGCACCTGTATTCAGTAAAATTTCACGCACAGTGGCTGTCCCACTGCTAATGACCGGGAAACGCCCGCCTGTGGGGCTGGTGGGAATACGCACATCATCAATACTTCTGGGTACGCGGTTGGCTGGTGACGTACTGCCCGGCGCACCTTCTTGAATGGTCCAGTTGCCTGCGGTAAACCAATCGGTGCTAATTGCCCCGCTCCACAATAACTCGCTCGTACGAAAGCTATCCGTGATATGGTTGGGCGTGGTATTTTCATCAAAGACCTGTTCTACATCCGCATCACAATTGGATGGATTCGGGCTAAGGCTACCGGCTACACAATTGCTTTGCGTCCCACCCGTTACCCCGGTGGGAGCACCATTGTATAAAACGTCTGGGTTGGCAAAATACGGGATGCGATTGCAACTAACCCCTACCGCAGTACAATGATTGGCATATGCCATAATGGTACGCCAGCTATTGGTGCCGTCAATATGTACATGCCCGTGTGCATAGGTGCTAGGTGTAATGCCATGATCCACATACCAGTCATGCCGTGCGCCCATATTATGCCCAAGTTCGTGCGCAAAAACAGTTTCCCCAAAAGAACAGCCTTTCATCGCACTATAGGCATAAGGTTGAAAACCAACCGTAGGCGGATTGTTATCCTGCAAATAGGCTAAACCTGTGCAAGTGCCGGATGAACTCCCGTCATTTGCCACCAGCAACATCACCAAATCAGCGTGATATTCATTGCGCAAAGCCAACACGCCATCCAAATGCCCATCTCCCTGAGCCTGTAAACGAGACAAATCGGTATTCAGCACGCCACTTTCCGCATAGTTTTGCTCCACCATGCCCACCAAATCAATACGTTGGGTAATTTGGCTATTTTTGTAGGCGGTGTTGGTGTATTGCACAAATTGATTTACATAATTCGATAAGGTTGCCAAGCCGGGCGATGCGGCTAAATCATCTGTGTAAATGACCAGCACATCTACAATCGCGCCATCATCGGCAGAGAGAAAACTCGGTGGGAAAATATTTAACAATGAAGGGGCTCGTTTGCTGGGGGGTAAAACTCCGTCATCTTGCGACTCGTCAATCATTGTATTGACATTCATTTCGTCAATACTCACCCACCAAGTATCTGTTGGGTTTAGGTAAATGGCTTCATTTCCAACTTGGATAGAACCACCGACACTTTCTGCAGTATAAGATAGAAGCACCAAGCTATCATCACGACCACTCACAACTCCCTGAATTGTTACAGTTTCCGCATTGGCATGAATGGATTGGACTTGCACCCAATAATCTGCATTTGCAAACAAATACAGGTGAAAAACTTGCCCTACGACCAAAGTTTGCAACAGTTGTGGGTTAACCTGCGCAGTGCGGGTGCGTATGACAGATGTTTGGTTGTCCCCTAAAATTTCAGGCGAATGCTCACCCAGCAAGTCATTACCTGCTGGTGGTGGGGATTGTTGCAACGCGACTTCGGAGTGTGNNACCGGGAAGTTAAACACAAAAAACGAAACGAGCCATAAAAGTGCAATTCTTTTGACCATTGGTAAGCCCTCCACAGAACCATCACAAAGAAAAAACGAGTTTGTATAATAATTTTATCAAAAGCCAGTTTACTAACGGATTTCCGATTAAATTCCACAATAATTATACTCAGAATATTAAATTATTGTCAAACTACTCAGGTATACAATCAGGGCAACCGCA
>DKKK01000025.1 GCA_002455215.1 Anaerolineales bacterium UBA6668
ATTCGCGCGGATTGATGTGAAAATCAGCCTAACGCATAGCCGTTATGTACTATTTCGTCACCCAATCCTTCATGCGGTTGTCCTGCAATATCAACTGCCAGCCTGCCCGGAGAGAGACGCGGGTGGTATAATCTGGCTATGTATCCAGCAACCATTCAATTTCATTCGCAAAGTGGTAATTTCTCACGCATTGCTTGGGGCGTGTGGCGTTTGCCAGAATGGCGTCTCTCCGCTCAGCAACTACTCGCATTGGTGGAATCTGCCATTCAAATCGGTTTGACAACCATAGACCATGCCGATATTTATGGCGGCTATACGTGTGAGAGCTTGTTCGGCGAAATTTTGTATCTGAAACCCAGCCTGCGCCAGCACATGCAGTTGGTGAGCAAGTGTGGCATTAAGCTGGTTTCTCCAGCACGACCCGCCCACAAAGTAAAATCCTACGACACTTCAGCCGCGCACATCCTTGCTTCTGCCGAAAATTCGCTCCGTCAGCTTCGTACAGACTATCTCGATTTACTGCTCATTCATCGCCCCGACCCTTTTATGGATGCCGATGAAACCGCAGACGCTTTGTTTGGCTTGGTACAGAGTGGCAAGGTGCGTTCTGTGGGGGTGTCAAACTTCACGCCAAGCCAGTTTAATCTGCTTCAGTCACGCCTGCCTATCCCGTTAGTCACCAACCAAGTGGAAGCTTCTCTCTTGCACCGCGAGCCGTTTTTGGATGGTACGTTGGAGCAATGCCAACAACTGCGGATTGCGCCGATGGTCTGGTCGCCTTTGGCGGGGGGAAAATTGTTCAACACGCAACACCCTGCCTATGCTCGCTTATTTCCACTGCTGGAACGGATTGCCGCAGAAGTGGGTGCTGGCACAGCCGAGCAAGTGGCACTCGCTTGGTTGTTGGCGCACCCAGCCCGCATTGTGCCGGTGGTTGGTTCGGGCAATCTCACGCACCTAGCACAAGCCGTACAAGCGTTACAGATAAACATCTCTCGTGAACAGTGGTTTGAATTGTGGACTGCCGCGGCGGGTAGTGAAGTTCCCTAGCAATGTGCATAACCCCGCCAGTTGTATCTGCGCCTTTTCTCTTAGGAAAAAGCGTGGCTTTCATCTGTGGCGAATCAACAGCATTTAACAGCTTGTTTTTGTACGTAAAATTCCGTTACACACTCAAAAATTCCTATGCTTAAATCTATCTTTGCTATTCTACTGGGTTTCTTGCTCATTTACATTTTGGTGGGCATCTGGTCAGCCGCCTACAATGCCATTTTGATTGGTGCGGGCATGAACATTTCCGAAGCCATGCAAGACCTTTCGACTACCTCCATTATTGTAGACGCAATGGGCGCATTGCTGGCGGCTTTTTGCGGTGGGTGGGTAACTGCCAATGTAGCGGGTAAGAATGCCTTTGCTCATGCCGCTATTTTGGCAGGCATCCTTTTTATGCTGGGCATCGTTTCTGCCATTTTACAACCGAACCCGCAAATGGTGTGGTATGGCTGGCTGTTACCTTTTTTAGGTGTAGTCGGTGTGTTGTTGGGTGGCAAATCCGCTACCCGCACCCGCTCATAAGCCGCTTTTTCTGGTTGGAAGCGACTGCTTCCCCTGTCTGGATCGTGCATTCGTCCATGATATTCGGTAACGCGCCGAATCGTATGTTTCGTTTTTTCAAAGTCCTTTGTTCCAATTAATTGAATCTTATGCTGACCGAACTTCAAAATCACTTGGCAAAAATCGCTGACTTGCAAGGCGCAATCGCCTTGCTGGATTGGGAGCAACAAACCTATATGCCTACGGGCGGAGCAGAAGCCCGGGCAAATCAACTTTCTACACTTTCCGAAATTGCCCACCGCATGAAAACCGACCCACGCATTGGCGATTGGCTTTCTGCTTTGGAAGCGCAGGCTGACCAATGGGCGTATGATTCCGACATTGCCAGCTTATTGCGCGTGACTCGGCACAATTATGACCGCGCCACAAAAGTCCCTGCCGAATTAACGGCAGAAATCACGCGGGTTACGACACTCTCCCAGCAAGCTTGGGTTTCTGCTCGCAAAGCCAACGACTATGCCGCCTTTAAGCCACATCTGGCACAGGTGATTGCACTGACTCGCCAGTACGCGGCTTGCTTTTCCACCACTGCCCCGATTTATGACAGCTTATTGGCGGATTATGAACGGGATACGACTGCGGCAGATATCCAAAACATGTTTGACAGCATCAAGCATGACCTGATTGACCTAGTGCAAGACATTGCCAAGCGTAACCGTCCCGAAGACCGTGCTATTTTGGAACGCGGCTATGGGGTGGCAGGGCAACGCAAGCTCAGTCGGTTGGTTTCTGAAAAGATTGGCTATGATTATCAGCGCGGACGTTCAGACGAAGTCGCCCATCCATTTTGCACTACATTTTCTATCAATGATGTACGCATTACCACGCGCTACTTAAAGAATTGGCTTTCTAGCGGTTTGTTTGGCACCCTGCACGAAAGTGGTCATGCCTTGTATGAGCAAGGTTCAGCACAAAATTTGGAGAGAACACCTTTGGCAGGGGGGACATCACTCGGCATCCATGAATCCCAATCGCGTTTGTGGGAAAATATTGTCGGGCGGAGCAAAGCCTTTTGGTTGTGGGCGTATCCCTTTACCCAAAAGACCTTCCCGCGCCAGTTGGGTGATGTTTCGCTTGACCAGTTTTACCGTGCCATCAATTATGTGCAACCTTCACTTATTCGCGTTGAAGCAGATGAAGTGACGTATAACTTGCATATTATGGTGCGCTTTGAATTGGAACAAGCCTTGCTCAACGACCAAATCAGTTTGGATGACTTGCCAACGGCATGGAACGACAAATATACCCACTATCTGGGCATTACCCCACCCAACGATAGGGACGGTGTATTGCAAGCANNCGTGCATTGGTCGGTCGGCTATTTGGCGTATTTCCCTACCTATTCAATTGGGAATTTGCTATCGGCGCAGTTTTATGCACAGGCAGAGCAAGACTTGCCCGGCTTGAGTGATGATTTTGTGCAGGGAAAGTTTGACCGTTTGCTCAATTGGTTGCAAACCCATATTTATGCGCATGGCAGTAAGTTCACGCCCAAAGAAATCGTGCAACGTGTGACGGGTGGGGGCATGTCTGCACAGCCTTATCTTGACTATCTGAAAGGAAAATATAGCGGCTAGGTTAGCACTGTAAGACAAATCCAAACGAGAAGGGCAGAAAACCTTTTCTCGTTTGGGTTTCGGTTTCAGAGCGTGCTTTTTGCTCTGTGGCTTTTTGCTGTCAATACGCTCCTTTTCGCCGCACCACTTCCAAGGGGGTTCTCACCATCACGGAAAGGTCTAGCGCCGTAGACCAGTTTTCTACATAATAAATATCCAATAAACACATCTCTTCAAACGATAGATCACTGCGTCCGGAAACCTGCCATAAGCCGGTTAAGCCTGGCATCGCTTGTAAACGTTGTCTTTGCCACGGTTCGTATCGCTCTACTTCCTGCGGTAAGCCTGGGCGCGGACCCACGATGCTCATATCGCCTTTTAAAATATTAATCGCTTGTGGAAGTTCATCCAAGCTCCATTTGCGCAAAAATTTACCGAATGTGGTTAAACGCGGGTCGTCTTTCATCTTAAACAAGGGTCCAGATGCTTCGTTTTTGTGCATCAATTGGGCTTGTAGCGCTTCTGCATTGGGCACCATTGTGCGGAATTTCCATACTTTAAATGGCTTGCCTTTTAGCCCAATGCGGGTTTGTTTAAAGATTACGGGTTGCCCATCGCGTATCCATATCAAAACATAGATTAGTAAGAATAAGGGTAGCCACAGCACGCTGGTGAGAATAATCAAAAATAGATCCAAAGCTCGTTTTCCAAACAAACTCACCCGCGTAAAAACACTCTCTTTGATACCGAGTAGGGGCACCCCGCCAATTTCGTTGATTTCGATGCGGCTTAAGTTCAACTGTAGTGTGTCCGGGATGACCCACGGGCGAATGCCAGCGTATTCACATCTTTGCACGATAGATTTGATTTTGGGTTGTACGCGCCACGGCAAGGCGATGACTACGTCGTCTATCTTGTAGCTTTTGAGTACACTTTCCAATTGTAAAAGCGTTCCCAACGCGCGAAAGCGCCCAATGTCAGTATGTCCAACCTGTGGGTTGTCGTCCAAAAAGCCCACGACTTGAAACCCCAATTGCGGTTCGGCGGCAAATGCACGCAACATGGCACGCCCGTTTTCGCCCGCGCCGACTATCAGCACCCGCCGTAGGTTGTAGCCTTTGCTTCGTAGGTAGCCTAGCAATAGGCGGCGTACTAGGCGAATGGTTCCTAAAAACAGTACGATTAAAGCGGCATCGTAGATGAAGAGCAAGCGGCTAAATGCCAATGGGCGCATCCCAAATGTCACCACCACGGAAATCATAATGCCCATCACCACACCGTTGACCATACGCCCTAATTCTTCAAATGCTGTGGTCCGGCGTTGCACACTATAGACGCGGTTAAGGTAAAAAGCGCCAAGAATAGAGAGTATTAAAAAGCCGAATAAAAGTAGGTAACTATCTAAACTGCTGTAATAGCCCGGCTCTACTTTTCTAAAAAAGCTGGTTTGATAGCGAATATACCACGCCAAAACCGAAGCCAGCGCGATCCCCATGATGTCTAGGACATAGCGCAACCACTGCGCCGCAATTACGTTACTCAGCCAGCGCATAGACTGCTTCACTGTGGGGTTGAGATTGCCGCAAAACTTGGCGGTAAATGTTTACCATTTGTTCACCAGAAGTTTGCCAGCGGAATTTTTCTGCTTGTAGCGGTCCAGCTTGCCGCAGTTCGGCTTGTTGGGCAGGGCTGGTTAGTAGGGAGTTCAGACAGTCGCTTAGGGCTTCGCTGTTTTCCGGTTCGACCAGCAATGCGGCATTGCCCACCACTTCGGGCAGGCTACTTGCTTGGGTGGTGATTGTCGGCACGCCACATGCCAGTGCTTCTAACACCGATAGCCCGAACCCTTCAAAACTAGATGGGTACACAAAGGCTTCTGCGGCGCTGTATAATAACGGTAATTCTTCGCGGGGCACATAACCCGGAAAAATGACATCTCTTTGTAAGCGCAATTCATTAACAGTGTTGAACACATCTTCATACAGCCAACCGCGCCCACCCGCACAGACCAGTTTGATTCCTTCCGGACGGAGACGAGCAAAGGCAGTGATGAGCGTACTCAAATTTTTGCGTGGCTCAATGGTGCCTAGATATAGGACGTAGCGTTCTGGCAAGCCTTTGCGCTGGCGAAATTCAGCGATTGCGTTGTGATATTCAACACGGCTACTATTCGGCACACGCGCCGAATCTTGAGTTGCGCTGTTATGCTTAGGGGAAAAAGCGCGATTTCTATCCGTGTTGAATATAGGATGTTGCAAAAATGTTGGGTCTAACCCTGGGTACACCACTTCAACCTTCTCCGGCGCAATGCCATATTGCCGAATCACGTCTTGCCGGGTATATTCAGAGATCGCCACTACTTTTTCAGCCCGTTTACAACTTAGGCGGGTAAAAATCCGCAAATAGTTGCGGTTGACTGTCTTAAAGCGTTGGGGAAAATGCAAAAAGGACAAATCATAAACGGTCACAATAGAAGGAACTCTGCTCAACATCGGGGAAACAAAGGCTAAACTGTGAAGCAAATCCAACTGCATTTGGTTAACCAAGCGTGGCTGAGAAAACTGCTCCCACAGCACACGTCCCAAAGGCTTTGCTTTGTTTGCGCCGGTTTTTACAAGGCGTGCCGTGCCGTTAACGTGCGGTTTTCCGTCACTTAGAAAGATGCTGTAACGTAAGTCATCTGCTTTGACAATTTCAGGTAACAAACCATCCATATAATGATGAATACCAGCGCTACGATAGTTTTGCTGGTTGTTTGCCAGTAATAAGGCATTGATGCCAATGTGGGGAAGAGACTCAGGACGCATAGCGCGGGGATTATACCTGAACTTTCTGAGCGTATATCGTGAATATTTTACAGAATGAGCGAATTTTAGTTAGGAAAATATTCCTAATAATTGGTGGTCATATCCAGTAAACTGCGCTCGCGGGCTTGGTTTTCGCACCAACGGAAGCTAAGGGCAGAAATAGCCATCATTGCCAGCGTGACACCGCCCAAGATGGCGAATAATTGCAAGTTGGAAAATTGTGCCAAAGCTGGGAAGGCTTGTGCCTGATTGCCGAGCAANNAGCAATAGCTCCATCCAATAGGTGATTGGCAGTGCAAAGCCGATGGGGCGGAGCCATACCGGTAAGACAGTCAGTGGGAAGATCGCACCGCTAAAAAGATAGAGTGCCCCTGCCACTGCTTCGCCCACAAACCACACGTGGTTGACAATCATCAGGGTGATGCCTGCCAAAATCATGCCCATTGCCACCAGTGCCACAATACCCAGCAGGAGTGCCCCAACAAACATGAGCCAATTGACCTGCCCCCACGGAATTTTTACCCCCAAGAACAAAAATCCGGCTATCAAGGTCACCAATACGGAAATGGTTCCGGTGAAGAAGCGGGCAATGCCACGCCCAATCAGATAAGTGGGGAAGGAAATCGGTGCCGTGTAAATGTATTTGAGCGTGCGGTAATGTTCGCGGTCATCAATCACCGCCCATGAAACACCCGTCATCACTGTGGCTACGTAGATATAGAAGGCATTTCCTAAATAGATGTAAGAAAAAATTGCCTGACTATCCGAATTGGCACTTGCCCCATTGGAAATCAGCCCGGCACCACTGACAACGCGGTACATCACCACCAAAATCAGCGCACTTGCAATGGGTTTGACAATGGCGTAAATGGCAAAGATAAAGGGGTCTGCCCAATTGGTTTCGATTTGCCAGCCTAGCCATGCGGCATTTTTGAGAGTTCGGGTAATCATATAAGGTTCAATGTTATTTGCGCATTTCAACCAGACGCCCTTCTTGGATGGCCATCCGTTCAATATACGCCAAAGCATAGCGAGCCGTAGCAATAAAGACTACGCTCAAAACCGCCAACAGTCCTAACTCTAGCGGCACAGACAGGAAGCCTAGGCTTGCCCCATGTGAGAACACCAACTGACGCATGGCATCTAAGCCGAGCGTGATGGGAATAATGGATGCGCCGAGCGCGATCCAGTGGGGGAGTGCTTTGACCGGAAAAAAAAAGCCACTTACCAGATAAACCGGTTCCTGAAACAGGTTTGCCAAATGCCAGGCTTCCCGCCCCCAGAGTAGGAATACGGAAGAGCATAACATTCCCAAGCCGTAGAGCGCGGTCATGGTGAGTACAAACACGCCAAACAAGGCGGCAAAATTTTGCACGGTAAAGTGGACTTGAAAGAGCAAACTGCCCAAACCGAGAATCACCAGGGCACGCAGGCAAGTGCTCAGCATACCGCCTAGTGCCATTCCGAGCAGAACTGCCATGAGACTATTGGGCGCGATGATGTACAGTACAAGGTTGCCACTTTCTTTTTCCCAATACAGTTGGCTACCCATGCCCCACAGCACATTTAGCCAGAAGGAAGTCATTGCGCCGCCCATAATCACAAACCCAATAAAGTCTTCGGGTGCGCCGATGGCTCGATACACAAACACATACGCCATTGTGCCGAGAAATGGCAGGAAAATATCGAAAAAAGTCCAGCTTTTTTCGCGCAAAACGCCTGCCATGCGGGGATAGGCACGGGCAATGACCGCCTTGGCAAACAGTCGCCAACCACTGACTTTGGGTATCATAGAGTTTTCACTGTGTAGCGTCAGACAAACTGCGTCCAACCAAGTGGATGAATACGTCTTCTAAGGTGGCTTCGCGTTTGCTTAAGTTTAGCAATTGAGCACCCGCTTGGTTGATAGTGGAAATGACATTGCCGAGTGCGTCCTCGGCTTGCAAGATCATTTCGAGTGTGTCCGAACCATCTTGCGCGGTGTGGGTGAACTTGTGAATGCCAGATACACCCGCCAGTTGCTGGGCTTTTTCGCCAAGCGGGGTGGTTTGTAAATGGAAGATGGCATCCTTTTGCAAGGTGCGTTTTAGGTTGGTAGGGGTATCACACGCCAACACTTTGCCTTGGTCAATAATGGCAATGCGGTCGCATAAATCATCGGCTTCCATCATATAGTGGGTGGTCAACAAAATGGAACGTTCCGGGTGTTGTTTCATCCAGCCGCGTACCAACTCACGAATTTGCAACCCCGCATTGACATCTAGCCCGAGTGTGGGCTCATCTAAAAATAAAATTTCAGGGTCGGTCAAAAAACCGCGCACAATATTCATTTTTTGGCGCAGGCCAGTGGAAAGGTCGGAAGATTTAGATTTCAAGCGGTCAGCCATGCCCACTTGCGTCATCAATTCCTTGATACGGCGGCGAGCCGCGCCATTGTCCAAGCCATAGAACTGGCTAAACATCCACAGATTTTCTTCAACGGTCAGCAAGCCATAACCCACCGATTCGCCACCGGAAACCATGTTGATTTTCGGGCGGATGGCTTGTGCTTCTGCCCAAACATCGTGCCCAGCCACAAAGGCTTTCCCGGAGCTAGGGGCGAGTAAAGTCACCAGAATTTTGATGAGCGTGCTTTTTCCGGCGCCGTTGGGACCGAGCAAGCCAAATAGTTCGCCCCGATTGACTTGCAGGCTTACCCCTTCTAGCGCCACGCGTTCCGTATTTTCGCCTTTTTTGGTATTGCGCAGTTTGTAAATGCGCCCTAAATTTTCGGTTAGAATGGCAGTGTCGGTTGGGTTTGTCATGTGTTGATTATATCACGATAGCATGATGAAACGTTTCCCGCGTTTTTACCGGGTGCGGGGACAAATTGCATTTTTCCGTAGTGCCAACCTTTACTTGAGATTGCCTGATTTTCGGTCATTTTGACCGAAGGGAGAAATCCCGCTCATTGTGCTATATTCGGCACGGGTTATATTTAGTATGCACACCGAATATAACCTGTACTGAATATCAAAGATTTCTCACTCT
>DKKK01000200.1 GCA_002455215.1 Anaerolineales bacterium UBA6668
TTTGGCAGAGTTCGATTCGCATTCTCCGAAAAACTGAACCGCCCCTAACCATCGCCCCGCTAGCCCCGCGCCTAATCACGCAATCGCGCTCTAAACCTTGCGAAATTTTTTACAAACGCATATACTACTTCAACATTCGGCACGCTTGGAAAACTGCACTTTTTCATCTAAACTAAGAAAGTGCGAATCTCCCTGTGTTGAACAGAAAAAACTTGAGCGGCTCGGAATATCTGGAGCGATGAGTAATGCTGTCTGATCTTAGCAGTGCTTGTCAGATTCACCCCCGCGCCACAAGTGTAGCAATATTCGCGGGGAGAAGCACAACAAACCCATGTCGGATAGAAATTGTGGCAAACAAACCCCAGCGTAAACCTCCGCTATGGAAATACACTCCCCAAAACAATTCGTTCATGCTCAGCGTCCAACCTTTGGCGTGTTGGCAGGCTGGCAGTTTTACCGCACCGCCACCAACCTGAGCTATCTCACCCCCTTGTTCAAAGGAATTAGCCATGCGGCGCAAACTTTGGGGTGCAATGTCTTGCTGGGCTGTGGGTTGGGACCCTCCGCCAGCCCAGATGACCCCTTCCGCCCAGCCTGGCCCTTCCCCGCCAGCCAGCAAGATTTTGTCCCGATTGGTGCGTGGAACACCGATGCGCTCATCATTGCCACCCCGCTTCACTCCGCCGAACGCTCTGCCTACTTGCAAGAAGTACGCGCCAGCGGTTTGCCCGTTGTTTTCATTGGCTCGGGCGAACAAGGCACAACCATCACCACCAACAATGCCAAAGGCATTTTCGATGCCTTGCAACACTTGGTCGCGCACGGACACCGCCAAATCGCCTTCATTGCCGGTTCGCCAGATGACCCACTCGGAGATTCCGGCAAACGTTTGCAGGCATTTCGCACTGGCTGTGCCGAGTTTGGCTTGCCCTACCAGCCCGCTTTAGTGGTGTATGGACGGCACGTCTATGATGGTGGGTTCGATGCCGTCCAGCAAATGTTGGCAACCCATCTCCCCTTTACGGCAATCATTGCCAGCAACGACGAATCGGCATTGGGCGCAATGACCGCCCTACAACAAGCGGGCTTTCGCATTCCGCAAGATATCTCCATCATCGGCTTTGACAATCGGCTGGAAGGCTCGGTATCCAACCCCGGCTTGACCAGTTTGCACGTCCCTCTATTTAATATGGGGAGCCGGGCGGTGGAGCTACTGCACCAACACCTGACCCACCACCTGCCATTGCCCGACCGATTGGAAGTCAACGCGCATTTGGTGGTGCGCCAATCTTGCGGGTGTGGGATGGTGGGCAATGAAACCCAACTGGCTTCTGGCGGGCAGGAAATGCCCCAATCCTTGGCACAGCAAATTGCCGCGCAAATTCAGAGCCAAGTTTTTGGCTTGGACGAAAGCGAGTGCTTGCTATTGGCTCAATCGGTGGCACAAGCCTACACTGCCAGCCCAGCGGAATTTCTTGCGGCACTGAATGACGCATTGCAGTACACCGCCGCTCGTGGGGACGATTCGCACATCTGGCAGACGGCACTTTCATTGCTGGAACAAACTGCCACCCCAGCAAGTGCAAAATCGCTCATTCCCACCGCCCGGATTGCCGTGAGCGCCCACATGCAACAGCAACGGCGTTTGCACGTTTTGGAAGAACGCTGGAAAGCCAGCCGCTTGAGCTTGCTCACCGCACGTTTGTTTACCACCCTGGACGAAGGGCAAATTTACCAAACCCTGGAAAAACACCTGCCCGATTTTAATATTGAAACCGCCTGGGTGGGCATCTTTGAAAGCGAAACCGTGCCCCCCTTTGCTTGGTGTCAGCTACGCAATGCGCTCAAAAATTCCCAGCCCCTACTTCGGTTTCCCAGCCAAGCCTTCCCGCCTGCCGGGTTACTGCCCAGCGACCGCCCGTTTTGGTTGACCCTGATTCCACTCATGGACCCCTCCGGGCAAATCGGATTTATGGCATTTGACACCAAACAACTCAATTTATATGGCGCGATTGTGCAACAATTGGGTGGGGCGCTCAACAAAGCGCGGCTATACCGCCAGGCAACCGAAGCACGCCGAATTGCCGAAGATGCCAACCGCCTAAAAACTCGCTTTTTGTCCACCATCAGCCACGAACTGCGCACCCCGCTNNATCAGCCACGAACTGCGCACCCCCTTAAACTTAATTGTGGGCTTAAGCGGCTTTGTTTTGCAGGAAAGCGATGAAGGGCAAACCCCGCTCCCCGAAAATATCCGCAAAGATATTGAGCGGGTTCACGCCTATGCCCAACACCTGGGCGGGTTGATTGGCGATGTCATTGACTTGGCATCTAGCAACATGGGCAAACTGCGCTTGCATTCGGAGTGGGTAGATTTAGGGCAAACCCTGCGACTGGTTGCCGAAAGTGGGCGGCAGTTGGCATTGGACAAAGGTTTGCGCTGGTCGGCAGATATTCCCGCCAGCGGACCCTGGGTGTGGGGCGACCGCACCCGCTTGCGACAAGTGGCACTAAATTTGGTCAATAACGCCGTTAAATTTACCCAACGGGGTGAAGTGAACCTAACCGTGCAAACCCAACGCGGACAGGTCATTGTTTCTGTTCGCGACACCGGTTGGGGCGTGCCTGTGGCAGAGCAAGAGCAGATATTTGAAGAATTTCACCGCTCCGAGCGCAGTGTTTCGGAAGGCTATTCCGGCTTGGGGCTGGGCTTGGCAATTTGCAAAACCTGGGTAGAATTGCACGGGGGAAAAATTTACCTGTACTCTAGCGGGGTGGAGCNNCTTTTTCCTTCACCCTGCCCGAAGTGCAAGTTGGGCAAGCACCTGCCCAGCCCGAACCGCTGAAATTAGCGACTCCCGGTAAAAACCTACTGCTCTTACATGAAGCACCCGAACCATCGGCAACCCTTGCCCAGCATTTGCAACAACAAGGCGTGCAATTGCAATCGGTGGCGATGAACCAACCAGAAGATTGGCAAGCGCGGCTGATTCGCTCTCACCCCGATATCATTGTGCTTTCCATAACGCACGCATCTCGCTTAGCCTGGCAAACCATGAAGCGGATTAAGGAAATTCAATCGGCGCAGGATATTCCGGTCATGCTCTATGCCGCTTCCGAGCAAGGGGATGCCCTGCTCAACCTGAATTTTGTCAGCAAACCGGNNCCGGTCGCCCCGGAGTCGCTGATTCATGTGATTGACCAATATTGGGCAATGGCAAACCCGGCACAAACCGCCCGCACCTTTTTGGTGGTGGATGATGATGTGAATACGCTGGAAATGCATGCGCGTATTGTGCGCCTGCAATCTGCCAGTAACCGCGTGCTGATGGCACGCAATGGGCGCGAAGCCCTGAACTTGCTTTTGCAAGAAAAAGTGGATTTAGTATTGCTAGATTTGCAAATGCCAGAGATGGACGGCTTTGCCATGTTAGACGAAATGCGTTCCGCCGCCTGGACGCACGATATCCCCGTGATTGTGGTGACCGGCAAAGACCTAAACGCGGCAGAAATGGCGCGGCTCGATGAAGGGGTGGCAGTGGTATTGCAGAAAGGGTTGTTCACCGCCGATGAAACCGCGGCACACATTGGCGCGGCGTTGGAGCGCAAGCGCCGCTTGAGTGTCGATGCCCAGCGTTTGGTGCGCCAGGCACTGCTTTTCATTCAGGAACACTACGCCGAGCCGATTTCGCGTGGGGATATTGCTCGTCACATCAGCATCGCTGAAGACTACCTAACTTTTTGCTTCCGGCGTGAACTGAACACCACACCCATCAAATTTTTGCAGAGATATCGCATTAATCAAGCCAAGCTCTTGCTAAAAAACACCTCCAATAGCATTACGGCGATTGCGCTGACGGTTGGTTTTTCGGATAGTGGCTATTTTAGCCGCATCTTTCACCGCGAAACAGGCTTGTCACCGGAAGCCTTCCGCCATGAATAAGCCCGCGCAACCCGGCTGGTGGGAAGCCCATGCTGGGGGAGAACCAATCGGGCAGGGTCGCCGCTAGTGCCGTTGCATGGCTTTGCACCGCGTGGGGGCATTCTTTGGCAGGTTCACGCTTTTCTCCAAAACCACCTCGCTTTTCTCCAAGACTCCCCCGCCTTTTCCGCTTACAATACCAGAAAAGCACGCCCTATAGAACAGCAATGGCTCACCACCCAAAAACAGTTGCGGGTGGTAAAAGTTGCCTGTGTTTTAGGGAATGTTTAATGTTCGCTGATTTGTGTTTTGCGCCGATTTCATTTTTTTCACCCTAAGAAGGAGTAAGATCTTATGTTCAAAAAAAACCTGATTGCTCTGAGTGTTTTGACAGCTGGTTCAATCCTGTTGGCGGCTTGCGGAAGCGGCACCACACAGCCTGTTGCGCCAACTGCCGCCCCCGAAACGGGTGGTGAAACAACCGCCACCGAAGCCGCGCCTGCCACCGAAGCACCCGCCGCCGAAAGTGTGACGTTGCGCGTCTTGGTTCACCAAAACCCACCGATGGTGGCTTACATGGAAGAATTCAACAAGAAATTCTCCGAAGCTCACCCCAATATCACGGTTGATATGTCTGTGGTCAATGCCAACGACCTAAGCACCGTTTCGCAAACCCGCCTTTCTGCCAATGATATTGATGTGATCGACATTTTTGGTTTTGCCAATGCCGCTCAACCGTACATGAAGCTGGTAGATGCGCCCAACTGGCAACAACTGATTGACGCTGGTTTGCTGATGGACCTGTCGGGAATGGACTTCATTGGCAATTATGACCCATCTGCCATTGCGGATGCCGGTTCCTACAATGGAAAAACCTACGCCGTCAACTTGGGGCGTGTGGTGTACAGTGGCATTTATTACAACAAAGATATGTTCACTGCCAACAAAATCGAAGTTCCCACCACTTGGGAAGGATTGGTTGCCGCTTGCGAAACGCTCAAAGCCGCCGACATTCCGTGCATGACTGCCGGGGGTAAGGATGGCTGGCCCATTTTCGTTGGCGCGTATGGTTTGATTGGCGCCATGTATCCTGACCAAGCCGGTTTGGTTGAAGGGCTGTGGACAGGCTCCATCCAGTGGAACGATGAAAAGTCGCTGGAAATGTGGCAGAAAATGCAAGTGTATGCCCGCGACATGATGGAAGAAGGCGCGAGTGGCGTTGCCGCGGATGCCGCCCCAGGTCGCTTTGCCTCCGGTGCTGTGGGGATGTTCTCCGGTGGTTCTTGGTATGCCGCCGCAATTGAAGAAGCCGCACCCGCCTTTGAATGGGGCTACATCCCATTCCCGGGTTCCAGCAATGCCGAAGACAACCAATACTTGTTCGGCAAATATGACCAAG
>DKKK01000127.1 GCA_002455215.1 Anaerolineales bacterium UBA6668
TTTTCATGCGGTTGCCCTGATTGCCGTGAAACAATCCATTGACAAATCCGCAATAACTCGATAAAATTCCGCCCATGTTTGCCAATTGCTTTGATAGCCGTCGTCGTAGCCAGTCCCAAGTTCTGGCTTGCGTTGCTTAATTAGCCATTGCCGAATCGTTTCGCAATTGTAACCGCCAGAACATCTTTTGTCTGGCGGTTTTTTCTTATCTGCTATTTTTTATGTTTGACACGCACTAAATATCGAGTTACACGTTTTTCCTAAGCATAAACGCGTACTTTCCATGCGTATCTAATATCCATGATTTTCCTAAAAGCGAATTCGCCCATGTCCAAACTTTCTGTTGCCATCTATGGCGCATCCGGCTACACCGGCTTTGAACTGGTGAAAATCCTTCTGCGCCACCCCTTTGTAGAAATTATCGCACTAACCGCCAATGCCAATGCCGGACAACTGCTCTCCGATTTAGACCCTGCCTTGCCCGCCTTACCCCTGGTCAACGCCGAGCAAGTGGATACCAGCCAGCTAGATGTTGCTTTTCTGTGCTTGCCCCATGCCGCTTCTGCCAGTGCCGCGCAGGGTTTGCTAAATGCAGGCGTAAAGGTGATTGACCTAAGCGCAGATTTTCGGCTCAAAGACCTTGCCACCTATGAAAAATGGTACAAGGTCACCCATCCCTGCCCAGAACTGCTGAGTTCGGCGGTGTATGGGTTGACCGAATTTGCGCGTGCCGAATTGCGCGGGGCAAAACTGGTTGCCAATCCCGGCTGTTATGTCACCAGTGTTCTGCTGGGCACTGCCCCCGTTTTGCAAAAAGGCTGGGTGGCGGGCAACATCATTGCCGACAGTGCTTCGGGGGTGAGTGGGGCGGGGCGTGCGCCCAAACAAAATATCCACTTTGTGGAAGTAGCCGAAAATTACAGTGCCTACAGCATTGGGCAGGCGCACCGCCATTTGCCCGAAATGCTCCAGCAAATGCGCTTGTGGAGCCCCACCGGACAGGCGGAGTTGGTCTTTTCCCCCCATCTCTTGCCCATCTCACGCGGCATTTTGTCCACCATTTACATCCCGTTGGTCGGCGCACCCACGCTGGCAGATATCCACCTATTATATGAAGAGACCTATCGCGGCGAGCCGTTTGTGCAAGTTTTGCCAGCCGGGCAAACTGCCAGCATTCAGCACACGGTGCGCACCAATCGCTGTTCCATTGGCTTAACCCTAGTTGGCAACTTGCTCATTGTCACCTCCAGCCTAGATAATTTGGTCAAGGGGGCTTCGGGGCAAGCCGTACAGAATATGAACGCCGTGTTTGGCTTGCCAGAAACCACTGGCTTACTCCCTTAATAGAGCATGATGCAAGTTTACAAAATTGGCGGCAATGAACTGGATGACCCGGCTTTTGTGAGCGGGCTTGCGCAGGCAGTTTTTGCCAGCGCAGAAGCGGTGGTGTTGGTGCATGGGGGCGGAAAGGCGATTAACCAATTGCAAGACCGCTTGGGACTGCCCGTGCAGAAGGTGCAAGGACAGCGGGTCACAGACCCTGCCGCAATGCAGGTGGTGGAAATGGTGCTGTGCGGGCAGAGCAACAAATTGTTGGTGCGGGCACTGGCTGGGGTGGGTGTGCCAGCCGTGGGCATTTCCGGGCAAGATGGCAATCTTCTACGCTGTGAGAAACTGCTCTCCCCAGCCGGAGACTTGGGCTTTGTGGGGCGGGTGACCGCTTGCCAGCCAGCCATCTTGCACACCTTGCTAGAAAACGGCTTTACCCCAGTTGTCAGCCCGGTCAGCCTTTCTGCCGAGCTTCAGCCCTACAACATCAACGCCGATGAAGCCGCTAGTGCAATTGCCGGGGCATTGCACACTGGTTTGACCTTTATTTCCAATGTGCCGGGTGTTTTGCACGCGGGCAATGTCTTGCCCAGCCTAAACCGCTCCCAAGTAGATGACCTGATTGCCCAAGGTGTGATTACCGATGGCATGATTCCCAAAGTGCAAGCCGCTCTTGCCGCGCTTGAACGTGGCGCAACCACTGCCCGCTTGGTAAACCTTGCCGGGGTAAACAGCGGCGGTGGCACGGTGTTTGTTCGTGATTAACCTGTCCCTGCATTTATGATTACCCAACTCACCCAAGTTTCCATTGCCGTTCAGGATGTTGCCCGCGCCGTTGCATTTTATCGGGATGTGCTAAAGCTTCCCTATCTGTTTTCCATTCCCAATGCGGCATTTTTTCAATTGGGTAGTACCCGTTTGTATCTGGTTTTGGCTCCCCCCAATTCAGGCTTCACTCATTCCAGCGTGTTCTACTATCAGGTCGCCGACCTTTCTGCCTGTTATGCCGAGCTGATGGCACAAGGTGTAACCAGTGTGGATGCACCCCATTGGGTGGCAAAAATGCCAACTTATGATTTGTGGATGGCTTTTCTCAAAGACAGCGAAGGGAATACCTTTGCCCTGCTCGAAGAGAAATCGCTGGAGTAACTGATGATTCAAAATATTCCGTATTGCCGGATAGTGAGGGGGCAATGCCCCCTCACTATCCCCCGTCTCCCGCATTCGGTAGAATCAAAAGCGGGCAGAAATCACAACTATTACCGACCCAGTATGTCTAGTTTATCGAAACCCATAAGCCGCAANNCATTGCGGCTCTACAAAACCGCCTGTTTCGTCTCCCGCATTCCGTATTCCATCTCCCGCATCCAGCCATGCTTCCCGCTCACACCCAACCCCCACTTTTGCCATTGCCCGCTCACCCGCCTGTTCTGCCCATAGGGGTGCGCCGTGCGGAAATGGTTGATATTGAAGGAATTGTTCACTTGGTAAAGGTGCATGCCCATCGTGGGGATGTTCTGCCGCGCTCTTTGCGCGATATCGAACACACACTCAACGATTGGTTTGTGGCAGTGGACCAAACCGGTGAAGTGTTTGCCTGTGTTTCGCTGTTGCCTTATTCGGACCGCTACGCCGAAGTGCGCTCGTTGGCGGTGGATGACCGCGTAAAAGGGCAAGGCTATGGGCAGGCAGTGGTGGCACAGTTGATTGCAATTGCCCGTGAGCGGCAAATTCCGGTGGTGTTTGCCCTGACTCGTGCCGTACAATTCTTCCTAAGTGCTGGCTTTTCCATCACCGATAAAGAGCATTATCCCGAAAAAGTTTTCAAAGACTGCTCCATCTGTCCGCTTTTACAGAATTGTGACGAAGTAGCCGTTGAGTTAAAATTAACTAGCTAAATTCGCTGAACTTTTCGGTTCGGCGCAAACTTTCAATAGGAATTTTCATTATGACCCAAATCAAAAAAATCGTACTCGCCTATTCGGGCGGCTTAGACACCAGCGCCATTGTGCCCTGGCTGAAGAATCATTATCCAGGTGCAGAAGTGATTTGCTTTTGCGCCGACATCGGGCAAGAAGAAGAACTGGGCGGCTTGCCCGAAAAGGCGGTTGCGAGCGGTGCCACCAAGTGCATTGTGCGCGACCTGCGCGAAGAGTTTGCTGGCGAATTTTTGTTCCCAATGCTCCAAAGTGGCGCGTTGTATGAAAAACAATATTTGCTCGGCACTGCCATTGCCCGCCCATTGATTGCCAAAGAGTTGGTTAAAGTGGCAGAAGAAGAAGGCGCAGATGCAATTGCTCACGGGGCAACCGGCAAAGGCAATGACCAAGTGCGCTTTGAACTCACTGTGAAGGCACTTAACCCCAAATTGCAGGTGATTGCCCCGTGGCGTGAGTGGAATTTGCGTTCTCGCGAAGATTTAATCGAATATTGCGAAGAGTATCATGTGCCAGTCAAAGCCAGCAAGGAGAAGATTTATAGCCGCGACCGCAATTTATGGCATCTTTCTCACGAAGGCGGCATTTTGGAAGACCCTTCCAAAGAGCCAGAAGAATCGATGTTTGAGTGGACTGTTTCACCAGAAGCCGCACCTGACCAAGCAGAGATTATCGAAGTTGCCTTTAAGCGCGGCATTCCAGTCTCGGTCAATGGCGAAGCACTATCACCCGCTCAATTGGTGATGAAGGTCAACGAAATTGGCGCACGCCACGGCATTGGGCGCATTGATTTGGTGGAAAACCGCTTGGTGGGCATGAAGTCGCATGGGGTGTATGAAACGCCCGGTGGCACTATTCTTTACAACGCTCACCGCGAATTAGAATCGCTGTGCCTAGACCGCGACACCAGCCACTACAAGGAGCAAATGGGCGTGCAATATGCTGAGTTGGTGTACTTTGGTAAGTGGTATCACAGCCTGCGCGAAGCCATGCAGGTCTTTTTTGACCACACGCAACGCACCGTCACCGGTTGGGTGCGCATGAAGCTCTACAAGGGCAATGTCATCATCATTGGGCGATATAGCGATTATAGCTTGTACCGCGAAGATTATGCCACTTTTGGCGAAGAAGATGTGTACAACCAAAAAGATGCGCATGGCTTTATCACACTCTTTGGACTGCAAATGAAAGTGCGTGCCATGTTGGAACAAAGCGATAATGGCAAAACCCGCTATGCCCAACCGGATTACTCCGTCTTTAAGCGCGACTAAAGGGGGAAGGGGAATATGGAGAGCGGGAGATGGAATACGGGAGACGGGGGATAGTGAGGGGGATGAGGGATAGTGAGGGGGCATTGCCCCCTCACTATCTGGCTTCGTTCCTATAATTTCTGGCTTCCTTTTCCTTTGATTTCCTTAATTCCTTCAATTTCCTTAACTGCTCCTTTAACTATTTAACTTCCTAACTCCTTAACTATTTTATGTCTTCTCTCCTTCCAAATGGTTCTTGTACCACCCCGCTAGGCTTTCGGGCTAGCGGCGTATGGTGTGGTTTGCGCAAAAATGGCGAGCCGGATGTTGCCATGATTGAATCCCCCACCCCTTGCACTGCCGCTGGTGTTTTCACCCGCAATCGCGTAGTCGCCGCCCCCGTCTGGGTGTGCCGAGAAACACTGGCTCACAACAACAGCCACCTGCGCGGAGTCATCATCAACGCCCGCAATGCCAATGCTTGCACCGGCGAACTGGGTTTGCAAAATGCCCGGCGCATGCAAGCACTTGCCGCCGCGCAAGTTTCCGCCCATCCAACAGAATTTTTGGTCATGTCCACGGGCGTCATTGGCTTGCAAATGGACATGCCCAAAATTGAGAGTGGCATTATTTCGGCAGGTGAAAGCCTATCGGCAGAGTCTGGGCTGATTGCCGCCAAAGCCATTATGACCACCGACACCCATCCCAAACACGGCGCGATTTGCCTGCAACTCAGTGGCGGAAGGGTGACCATTGGCGGAATGTGCAAAGGGGCGGGCATGATTCACCCCAATATGGCAACCATGCTTTCCGTACTCACCACCGATGCCGAGCTTGCCCCCGAAAAAATCCACAGCCTGTTGACCACCGCCGTCAATGCCAGTTTCAACCGCGTATCGGTAGATGGCGACACCAGCACCAATGATAGTTTGGTCTTGTTGGCAAATGGCGCAAGTGGGGTGGGGCTTGCCACAGCGGATGATGAAGCGTTGTTTGCCCAAGCCCTACAAAATCTATGCTTGTATCTGGCAAAGCAAATCGCCCGCGATGGAGAAGGCGCAACCAAGCTGGTGAGCATCCAGGTTTTCGGCGCACCGTCCGATTCTGACGCGCACCAAATTGCCAACACCATTGCCACCAGCCCCTTGGTCAAAACTGCCTTTGCTGGGAGTGACCCCAATTGGGGGCGAATCTTGGCGGCGGCAGGACGAGCAGGGGTGGCGTTTGAGCAATCCCATGCCAATTTATTCTGCAACCTGCCAGGGCAACCCGCCTTGCAATTGCTGGCGGCGGGCACACCCACCGACTATCTGGAAGCATCTGCCGCCGCAATTTTTGCCCAAAGTGAATTTGAAATCACCTTGCAACTCGGCGCGGGCAATGGCAGTGCCACCGTTTACACCTGCGACCTAAGCGCGGATTATGTGCGCATCAATGCCGATTATCGCACCTAGCACGTCCATTGCTTCAACCGCATCCTTCCTTCACAACCATACGGAATTATTATGTCAAAACTCTGGGGTGGACGCTTCGCCAAAGCCACCGATTCACTGGTTCATCAATTTAATCAAAGCCTACACTTCGACCAACGCCTTGCCGAGCAGGACATCACCGGCAGTCTGGCTTGGGCGCAAGGGCTGGTGGGGGCGGGTGTGCTGACCCAAGCCGAAGCCGACCAGCTTTCCCATGCGCTCGAAACCATCCGCACCGAGTTCCGCGCGGGCAAGTTTGAATTTTCGGCGGGCGACGAAGACATTCACACCGCTGTTGAACGCCGCCTAATCGAGCTAACCGGCGCATTGGGGGGCAAACTGCACACTGGGCGCAGTCGCAACGACCAAGTGGCAACCGATTTTCGCTTGTGGGTGACAAACGCTGTGGACGAACTGTTCAAAGCCGTGCGCAACCTGCAAGCCGCCATCTGCGAGAGTGCCAGCACGCACCTACACACCCCCATGCCGGGCTACACCCACCTGCAACACGCTCAGCCCATCACTTGGGGGCACTTTATCCTCGCTCACTTTTGGGCATTGCAACGCGACTGCCAACGCCTGCAAAATGCCCGCGCCAGTGCCGCCATCTCTCCTTTGGGGAGTGCCGCGCTCGCTGGGACAGCCTTCCCCATTGACCGCGAATTTTTGGCACAGCAGTTGGGCTTTGCGGGTGTGAGCCAAAATAGTTTGGATGGTGTGACCGACCGCGACTTTGCACTCGATTTTCAATATGCTTGCACGGTGTTGGGTTTGCACCTCAGCCGCTTGGCAGAGCAGTTGATTTTGTATAGCACCAGCGAGTTTGGTTTTGTGCGCTTGGACGATGCCTACAGCACGGGAAGTTCCATCATGCCGCAGAAGAAAAACCCTGATGTCNNTGCCGCAGAAGAAAAACCCCGACACGCTGGAACTGACGCGTGGCAAGGCGGGGCGTTTGCTGGGCAACCTGACCGGACTGCTGGCGGTGCTGAAGGGTTTGCCTTCCAGTGGCTACGACAAAGACTTGCAGGAAGACAAGGAACCGCTATTGGATAGCTTTGACAACCTAATGTTGGTGGTGCCGGTGATGACAGGCGCGATTCGCACCCTGCAAATCCGCCCGCAGGCAATGGCGGCGCAGTTGGAGCCGGGCTTGTTGGCAACTGATCTTGCCGATTATCTGGTGCGGCGTGGCATGCCCTTTCGGCAGGCGCATCATGCGGTTGGGCAGGCTGTGCGCCTATCGGAGGAGCGGGGTTGTGGCTTGGGCGAGCTAACCTTAGCCGATTATCAAGCCATTTCGCCTGTCTTTGCCGAAGATGTGTTTGCCCTGTTCCAATTTGAACACTCGCTCAGCACTCGCGCCCAAATTGGTGGCACTGCCCCTGCCGCCCTGCAAGCGCAATTGGAAAAAGCACAAGTAGCGATGAGCAATGGTGAATTGTGAATGACATACTAAGCAGAGCCACAGATTGCAGATTTTGCTTTTGGACCAGAACGC
>DKKK01000031.1 GCA_002455215.1 Anaerolineales bacterium UBA6668
ACCCAATCAGGAGTGTGTCGGTAAAGCCCCTCAGTCCGTAACACGGATTTTCGGATCGAGAGATTATGCTGAATTTTGATGGGGGCTATTTTTAGGTAGCTTCCCCCTCATATGGGGGCAAAATCCTACACGATTGTTTGTTTCACTACCTGAGCGGTTACCCGTGTCGAATATAAATAAATGCTTTTTTTCGATGATACTATCGTTTTCTAATGCTAAATCTTCAGCATAGTACGTGTTCTTAGAATATGAGAAAACGATTCATCTAGTCCTTTAGTAATGAATTTTTATTGACAAAGCAGATAAGTTTGTGCTATATTGTATATTAATTAAACTTATGGTAATTAATTTCTTCCAGATTTTTCCATTGGTATTAGGTATTGGCATTTTTCCAATTTCGTTCTTCATCAAAAATGGTAGGGAAGTATTATGAACGCAACACAACGAAAAAAGTTGATTTGGTTTCTCTCTTCATGGAGTTTGTTCCTTTTGCTGGTTTTTACACCGATGAAGGCATGGTCGGCAGTGACCTTTGGTACCATCACCGGACCCACTCCATCGGGTGGTAGTTGGGTGTTTTCTGTGGATGTTACGGCAATATCCTCCCCGGATAATTCCGTTTGTATTCAAGTTACCTATAACAAGGGTTCTGGCTGTAATGCAACTGGCACTGTGTATGGTCCGGTTTTTTGCCCTAGAGACGGCGGGGGGAGTGGACCCGGCACTTATACCTGTACGATTCCGTACAGTAGCGCGGGTAGTTATTTTACCTATGATATTGCTGGCTATGCAAGTGGTGGAAGTTCCTGTGGCACAGAAAAGACCCAAGCACCTGCCCCGTTTGATGGAACTACGTGTCAATCAACTACACCCACTGCCATCTCCTTCTCTTCGGCAGACGCCATTGTCCCCGCTTCTCCAAGTTGGTTTATCCCGATTGTGGTGGCTGTACTCTTGGCGCTAACCCAAGCTTTCTATTTGTCTGTACGAATTAGCAAGCCGTCAAAAACCGTCCAATAATCGCTCTGCACGTGCGCTGAGTATAATCGGTGTCGAATAAAAAACGAACAGGCTACTACCTGTTCGTTTTTTTAAAATGGTTTATCGTAGAGTAGGGAGACGCATTGCGCGTTTTAACTGGCTTTTTTCCACTTGCCTTGCACGGTTGCCCAATCTGCCAAGCGTACACGATTGCCGGTTTTGAGTGTCGCCAGTGCTTTTTCCGCTTTGTCGCTTGCACCGCTGAAGATGCCAAGCAAGGTGCCTTTCTTGGCGGTGGTTTCTTCGACATACGCCATACCACTCAAAAATCCATCGCTATCAATGGCGCAACTGCTGACATGCCCGACCACGCGCCCTTGCTCATTCACCACTGGGTCGCCCAAGTGTGCCATGCGCACGCCTTTGTTGTTAAAGCGGAAGCGTATCAGTTTGCCGGTTTGTTTGGCTTGGCGAGCTAGGTAAGCACTGCGCCCGATAAACCAATTCTTGGCGGGTTTGACAAACACCTGCAAGCCCGCTTCGCTCACGCCTAGATTGAGCGGACCCGCCAATTCGTGCCCGTAGAGTGGCAAACCGGCTTCGGTGCGTAAACTGTCACGCGCGCCCAGCCCAACCGGCACTGCACCCGCTTGCACCAGTTTTTGCCAAAGTGTCACAGCTTGGTCGGGGTGGACAAATACTTCATACGCCACACTCTCGCCCGTGTAGCCAGTGCGCGCAATGAGCAAGTCGTTTTCGCCTAGCGTAAATTTGCCCACGCCAAAACGCCCCATTGCCTTGAGCCGGGCAAGGGTTTCGGNNAGTGCCGCCGAGTGCCACCAATACCTTTTGGCTGGTCGGACCTTGGATGGCAAGGTTGATACGGCGGTCTGCGCCACTTGCTTCGGCGCGTAGATCTCGCAAGGTGAGTCCGTCTCTGCTGTTTAGCTGACGGCGGGCGTTGCTGGCAGAAACTTGCACTTTGCCCGCTAAAACGGCATTGACCCATGCCCAATCTTTGTCGTTGTTGCTGGCATTGACAACAATTAGGATGTGGTCGCTGGCTAAGCGATACACAATTAGGTCGTCCAGAACATTGGCTTGTGGGTCTAGCAGGTGGGTGTAAGCACTTTGCCCGACTGCCAAGCCGCGAATATCGTTGGCAACTAGTTCATCGAGAAAATCTGCCGCACTCGTGCCGCGCAAATCCCAAACGCCCATGTGGCTGACATCGAACAAACCGGCAGATTTGCGGGTGGCGGCGTGTTCTTCTACTACTGAAGTGTACCAAACCGGCATGTCGTAACCGGCAAAGCCCACCATGCGTGCGCCACTGGCTTTGTNNGGCTGTACTGGGGGCTGGTTCTGTCCAGCGAAAGTGGGGCAAATCGGTTGTGGCTAGGTTCTCCCCTTGGCTGGCACGGCTGGCTTTGGCAGTTGCGGGGTAAGTTTGTAAGGGTTGTCCATCGCGCACGGTTACCGGTCCGGCGGGCTTGGCGTACAGGTCGTTTGCCAAAAATTGGACGTAGCCATCGGAAAGGTCACGGAGCCAGGTTTTGACACGCGTGCTCTGCGCACCCGGCACAGCAAGTGCGAAGCCTGACTGGGCACGAGAAAGCACTCCCGCTACCACTGGGCTATCTTGGCGGCTTCCCACTGTCAATTTCACGGCTACCCCATCTCCTTCGTGCAGTTCACTCACGGTAACGCCATTGCACACGCTTTGCACAAAGGCGGGGGCATTTTCCCCTAGGATAGGCAGGGAAACAAATGGCGTGCTTGGAGCGGGTTCATCACTATAATAAAAGTGCGGATAGCCGGAATCGATGGGTTCAAAGTCAATGCCTTTGCTTTGGGCAAGGTCGCGCACGGCGTTTTTAACATCATTGAAGGTGTCGAAATCAATGCGGGCGCGGTATAGGGTGCTGGAAGCACGCACCAAGACGGGTTGGCAGGTTTTGAGCAGGGTGGACATTAGGTCAGCGAGCTGGCGGGAATCGTCGGTGGTGAAACCGCGTTGGCTAATCCAGCCGGTGCCCAAGCGCAAGCCGCTTGGGTTTAGGGCGCTGGTGTCGCCGGGGATGGTGTTGCGGTTGACCACGATGCCTGCTACGTCCAAGATGCGGCTGGCAATATCGCCTTTTAGTTCTGTGCCGTCGGGTCCCACCACACTGCGGCAGTCCACGTTGATTAGGTGGCTGGCGGTGCCGCCAAAAGGCACTTTGAAGCCGTGTTTTTGGAATTGTTCCACCATTGCTACGGCGTTGGCTTTGATATTTTTTTGCAGTAGGCGGAATTGTTCGCTTTGGTTGATTTTGAAGGCGACCGCCAGTGCCAAAATGGTGTTGATGTGCGGTCCGCCTTGTTCGCCGGGGAAGACTGCACGGTCAATTTTGCTGGATAGGTCGGCACGGTGAGTCATAATGACTGCGCCACGTGCGCCATTGAGTGATTTGTGAGTGGTGAAGGTGACGACATCGGCAATGCCAACGGGGCTGGGGTACTCGCCACAGGCAACTAGGCTGGCAACGTGGGCGATATCGGCAAGTAGGAATGCGCCAACTTCATCGGCTATACTGCGGAAGGCTTGCCAATCCGGTGGGAAGGGGTAGCTAGAGTAGCCGGCAATGATGAGTTTGGGCTTGTGTTGACGGGCTAGGTTGCGGATTTGGTCGTAGTCTAGCTTTTCGGTGGTGGGGTTGATGCTGTAGGGCACGCTGTTGAACCATTTGCCGGAGCGGTTTACCTTTGCGCCGTGGCTGAGGTGTCCGCCGTGCATCAGGTCTAAGCCCATGACGGTGTCGCCAATATTGATGAGTGCTTGATAAACGGCATTGTTGGCAGGTCCGCCGGATAGGGCTTGCACGTTGACATAGAGTCCATTGGCTTTTACTTTGTCATTGGCAAAGAGTTCGGCACAACGGCGGCGGGCAAGTGCTTCGACTGTGTCGCAGTATTCTACTCCTTTGTAGTAGCGGGGGTCGCTGAGGCGGCGATAGTGCAGAAGTTGTGTTTCGTAATCCAAGATCTGGCTTTCGGTCATGCGGCGGCTGGCTTCATCGGGGTATCCTTCGGCATACACGTTGTTGAAGGGCGAGTCGAGTGCTTCTCGCACGGCTAGGGGTACGGTGCTTTCAGATGCGATGAGAATCAGTTTGCGGTACTGTCGTTCCGCTTCGATTTGATTGAGGCGATACAGCTCTGGGTCTAGTTCGGCAAGGGTGCCGCGAAAGAGAAAATCGGACATGGTAAGTGAATAGGGTTGAATGGGTGGTGAAAAATTTCCTGTAGGGGGCTGGGTGGGAAATTGTTGCCCGATTGTATTTTACGCCTGATTAGGCGGGTTGGGTAGGGGGAGATGGGAGTGAAAAAATTAGGGGGCTTAAGGAAATTAGCAAAATGAAGGTGGGATAACCACAGCCGTCAGCCATCGGTGTTGTACCACCATTCGTTGCGCTGGACTGGGCGCGGGATGTTTGGCAGGCTTATGCGCCGCAACACAAACTCGCCCGCGAGTGGATAAGCCAGGTATTGGCGCACGAGCCACTTGCTCATCTGGTGACAAAACGTAAGTAGAAAGAATGATGCGGATTTTGCGCCGTGTTTCTTGCCGTGCAATCCAATCTCTGCATTTTCTGCTTAAAATACAACAGGTGCAGGAAACCCCTGCACCTGTTGCGCCGTAAGATGCGAGTTGTGCAAGTTTATTTGCTCAGCCCGTCTCCCGTGGTAGAAATGCCACTGCTGGTTTTTTCGGATGGAACGTTATTTTGCAAAACATCCCAATGCTCAACGATTTTGCCATCTTCAATTCGGAAAATGTCGAAGGCGATTACCCCTGGTGCATCTTGACTGGGCTTGAAGCTTTCAATGTTCTCGAAGTGGTAAATGCCGTGTAAGATAACCAGGTCACCATCTGCAAAGGCACGCAAAGGTGTGTACATTTGAAAACCGGCACTGCCCAATATATCCGCGAGTTGTTCCAAGCCGCTCCAGCCGTCAGCACCAAATGGGTTATGGTTCACATACGCTTCGCTAAATACGGTCTTGATGAGCGATTTGTCTCCATTGCTCAAAGCGACAACAGCATCTTGCGCCACCTTGGGGTCAATGGCAGGTTCGCCGGGCTTGCCGATAGCACCACTCAGCATGTCATTGTTGTCGGGCGTCTTTTCGGCAGGGACAACATCCTGCAACGCGTCCCAATGCTCAACAATTTTGCCATTTTCAAAGCGGAATAGGTCAATCGCTACGACGCCGGGCGCATCCGGGTCAGGCTTAAAGGTGGCAAGCGATTCAAAATGATACAGCCCTTGCACGGCAACATAATCCCCTGAAGCGATACTGCGAATGGCTTCCCACATTGGAAAACCTGCCGCTCCCAGTTGTGTGGAAATTTGGCGATAAGAATCCAAGCCTTGTCCACCACCATACGGGTTGTGGTTGACGAAATCTTCGGCAAAATATTGGTCAACTGCTGTGGCGTCCCCTTGGAACATGCGGGTAAAGGCATCGATTGCGGCGGCGCGGTTGGTTTCAGTGTTGGAGACAGTTGCACTTTCTTCGGTGGGCACTACCGTTGGGGCAACAGTCGGTTCAGAAGTTGGAGCTTCGGTGGGTACAGCAGTTTCCGAAACGGCTGTGGGTACTTCGGTGGGCACCGCTGTGGGTGTGCCGCAGGCGGCAAGCACCCAAGGAATAGCGGAAATCAGCATCAAATTTTTTAAGAAAAGTTTCATTTCAAATATTCTCCGTTTGATAAATTTACAATATTCAGGAGTGCCGGGTTTGCGTTTTTCTGATGGAAAAACACGATTTTTGTGCGTCCCGAATCGGGTTTAACGAGAAAATTGTAGAAGTTGGAGAATATTTTTAGAAGGTTGTTTTTATGCTCAAATTTGTGAAAAGTATGCTTTCCCTATTCTGGAGTAGAAAATTGTTGGGAAATTTGTTGGCGAAATTGGGAAGGAGCGGCACCATACACTTTTTTGAACCACTGCCCAAACTGAGCCGGCGATGAAAAGCCCAATTCCTGCGCCAAAATCTGGATAGATGAGTTGGAATAAGCCAGCAAGCGGCGGGCTTCCAAAAATAGTCGTTCTTGAGCCATTTGACCGGGGGTTTGCCCGGTGGTTTGGCGGATGGTTTTGACCAAATGATTGGGGGTTATTGCAAGAGCGTTGGCATAGTCACCGATTTGCCAGCGTTCTTTGTAATGCGTCTCCAACAAATGGCGAAAGTGGCTCACCAATGTTTGGGCTGGCGAACTGGGGTTGTTTGGAATTTGCTGGGCATACAGACGGCTTATTTCCAACAAAAGCACGTAGAGATAGCCTGCCAACAGTGTTGAGTCTCCATCCGTTTGCTTAGAGCGCTGGAGCATGCCATCGAACAAAGCACTTAATATCGGTTGTTGGGGTTCTGGCACAACCCAAAATGGTGTGGACTCCATCTTGAAAAAGGGTAGCTGTGGCAAATGAGGCCACAACCCCAACACATCGGGTTGAAATCCCACAACATCCAGTTGAAACTGCGTCCAGTCACCGAACCAAGTGTGTAGATT
>DKKK01000152.1 GCA_002455215.1 Anaerolineales bacterium UBA6668
ACTGAGCTGGGGGCAACCCTGCATAATGATTTGTTTCCACTAGCCTG
Organism: Anaerolineales bacterium UBA6668; assembly: GCA_002455215.1. GTDB lineage: Bacteria > Chloroflexota > Anaerolineae > Anaerolineales > UBA6668 > UBA6668. The sequence goes on from DKKK01000152.1 coordinate 48, forward strand.
AGCAGTTACGAGAAAAGTACAATTTTCAACCCTGTCGAAGATAGTTTGTTGTCGTTTTCCACAAATCGGGGAGAATCTAGTTGGCGAAAACCTGCCGAGAGCAGTTTTTTTCAAGTGAATTTATCAATTTGCCTAGCAATTTCCCCCTTGACAAAGAAAGTTTGGTATAATCTGCGGGTTGTGTGGGGCATAGCCCGACACAAGTTTTTGTCGTCTAAATTTTTTACCAATGATGTTGCAGGAGTAATTCTTAACAATGAAGAAGCACGGTTCTATCGTAAAATTGTCGCGCCAACTCGGGATCGCTCTCACGCCCAAAGCCGCCAAGGTCATGGGCAAGCGAGACTATCCACCGGGACAACATGGTGCATCCAGTGGTTTTAAGCGTTCCAAAATGTCGGACTACAAAATCCAACTCTTGGAAAAGCAAAAACTTCGCGCTCAATACAATATCCACGAACGCCAATTGGCTAACTATTATGCTACAGCTACTGGTAAAGTCGGCAACTCGGTGGATAATTTGGTGCAATTATTGGAAAGCCGCTTAGACTCAATGGTCTTGCGTGCCGGTCTTGCCCCTACCATTTATGCCGCTCGACAATATGTCTCTCATGGGCATATTACTGTCAATGGCAAACGCGTGAATATTGCATCTTTCCAAGTTAACTTGGGCGATGTAGTTGGCATTCACGCTAGTAGTCAAACGCTCGGTATCTTTGAAGATGCTTTTGAACGCAATATGCCACCTTCCTATATCGCTTTGGATCGTGGAAACAAGACGCTCAAATTGGCATACTTGCCCAAGCGCGAAGAAGTCACCGCCCTTCAATGCGAAGTTTCGCGCGTGATCGAGTTTTACTCCCGCTAAACAAACCATTTTTGATATAGCAATTTCATCATTGGTAGCCAAAAACGCCTTCAATTTGAAGGCGTTTTTTGATTCTTGGTGTACAATAGAGTTGATAAAAATAGCTAGGAATTAGTACTTTTGTTTTGATATGGTTTCACTTCCGTTTGATGACCCTAAATTTTATTTGCGCTTGCTAAAACGCTGGTGGTGGCTATTCTTACTGGCTGGGACTATTGCCGGTGGCTATGCCTTTTACAAAGCCATCCGCCAGCCATTGCTCTTTCAGGCGCGGAGTACGGTGTTGGTGGCGCAAACATCAAGCAATCCCAATACCAATGATTACGCCAATTTAGTTGTCAACGAACGTTTGGCGCAGAATTATGCGCAGTTGTTGGTGACACAACCGGTAATGACCGAAGTGGTTAGGCAAACAGGAATTACTTTGAGCCCAGATGCGCTCAAGTCCATGATTTCTATCCAGTCGGTGGAAGAATCACAGCTAATTCGCATTGTGGTAACCGACACGGATGCTGTGCGTGCTTCTGTAGTGGCAAATGTGGTGCCAACGGTCTTTTCTGAGTTAAACACAAAATTTCAGCAGGAACGTTATACTCAGTCTAAGCAGTCACTTTTGAAAGAAATTGACGACGTGACTCAGCAGATTTTGGAACTGGAAGGCGCAATTGCCGCCATCGGGGAGACGACGAATCCGATTGAGCTTGCTACTATTTCGCGTTTGGAAGCCTTGCTTAGCCAGTATAAAACTTCGTATGCGAGTGTTTTGCGCAATTACGAAAGTGTTCGTTTGCAGGAAGCCCTGTCAGCCGCCAACGCGTCGCTCATCATTTATGAACCAGCACGCACACCAGCAACACAATTGCCACGCAACCTAATGCAAAATATTGCGCCAACCTTGATGATTGGGCTCGCGCTTGCTGGGGCATTTGCATTGGCGATTGAATTTATAGATGACCGGGTGCGCAACGAAGAGATGCTGACAAACACATTCACTCTGCCGGTTTTGGCAAGTTTACAATCGCACAAGGTTTATGCGGAAAAAGGTCCTGTCACTAGCGCCAAACCCTTTTCATTGATAGCTGAATCCTACCGCAACTTGCGTACCCGAATTTTGTTTAGCTCGCTAGATAAACCGCTCACTTTGCTTCAGGTGACGAGCGCCCAGCAAGGGGAAGGCAAGTCCACTGTGGTGGCAAATTTGGCGGTGATTTTTGCTCAAGCTGAGAAACGCACGTTGGTGATTGATGGCGATTTGCGTTTACCAACTTTACACAAAAAATTTAACATAGATAACCAGTTTGGGCTAACTGATGCTTTGGTGAATCACGAAAATGACTGGCACAATTATGTCCACGCTTCGCATATTCCGAATTTGTATGTGCTGACTAGTGGCAAACTACCACCCAACCCAAGCGAAGTCTTGGGTAGTGAACGCATGGCACAGTTACTTGAAAAAACGCGGCAAGAATATCAGTGCGTTATTATTGACTCCGCACCAGTGCTGGCGGTATCGGACCCGTTGATACTCTCGCGGCGGGTGGATGCTACCTTGCTGGTTTGTCGGCAATATAAGACCCATCTGCGCCCGTTGGTACGTTGTTTGGGGGCTTTGGCTGAAATTAACGCCAATGTTATTGGGTTGGTGTTAAACGATGCAAAACAACCAGACGATTTGAAGTTGTATGCGAAGTATTACAGCAAAAAGGGTAAAAATGCTGTGGCAGGCGAAACATCTCCTTAAGCACTCCCACTTTTCTCCCCCATTTTTTAGCATTTTCCATTAAAATAAAGGTATGCAGAACGACTTGGTTCAGTTATACCGCTTGATTCAAGCTGGAAATAAGCAAACGGCGTTTAATCAATTGCGCGAGTTGGTACATCAGTCGCCTAATGATGAACGGATTTGGTTTTTGCTTAGTTTGGCAGTGGATAAACCGGATGAACAGGTGTATTGCTTGGAGCGGGTATTGCGGTTAGATCCAAAAAACCGCATTGCGCAGGAACGATTGCAGGCTTTACGGCAAGCGTTGGCGGCGGCAAAGCCACCCACCAGCCAAACTCAACCCAACTTGGCAGTTCGCCCTGCCCATTTGCCACACACTGGCACGCAAAAGCCTGTCTCGCGTGCAGAAGCCGCGACTACGTCGCCTACTACACTTCGCCCTGCCGAGCCGGTGGGTACAGCAGGGGGGAGAACCCAACCCCTACCACCCAAACGAGCGGTGGCGAACCAGCCCGCCGTTGTATCTGTCACTATCCCCCAAACCGCCCAAACGCCAGCGCCGGTGTCAGAATCAACTGTGCCCCAGCCTGCTACGTTGCGCCAAAGGCGGGAAGAAAATAAACAGGAAAAATTGTATAAAGGCTTTCGCCAACAGATGTGGGTGGCTGGTTTGCTCCTTTCTGTTTTACTTTTGTTGGGTGGTGGTTATTGGTGGCAGGGTGGGCAATTGCCCGCATGGTTGTCCATGCCCGCATGGTTGTCCATGCCCGCATGGTTGTC
>DKKK01000191.1 GCA_002455215.1 Anaerolineales bacterium UBA6668
CCCCATTCGTCGCCAACCTGTACGTGGGCAAGTCCTTCCGAAAAATCACCCGCATAATCAAACTGGGGGTCGATGACTATCTTGCCAGTCTTATCGATATAGCCCTGTTTGTCATTTTGGCAAATAGAAATAGGGAATCGATTTACTGATGAGTATTGACCACAAGCCGAGAGTAAAAAAACCATGCACAGAACAACCGAAAGCAGGTGATTAGTAATGATATTGGAGCCTTCAAATAGCCTAGTTTTCATTGTGCGAAACCTTATTTTGATAGATATAATTTGAGAATAACAGGTATTACCGCAATACTGTCAATTCCAAGGCGAGCTTAGGCACTGAACGAATAAAAACAAGATGCTTTGCTCTACTGGACTTGCACGAAGTGGATTAACTGGTGAGACAACTTCAAATGTCGGGTGACTCACCAGTGTAGAGTAAACAATTTGGTCAGGGAAAATATTTAGTTTGACATGCTACCTCCAAAAATTAGGCCACCAAGAACTACAAAGAATAATAGGTAAATACCAAAAATAATGGCAATCATTAGCAAACCGGCTTTTGCCCAATTGGTTTTATTTAGATTTGTTGAGCCATTAAATGCCCAAACAAACATCATGATAATCCCCACAAGCGGGATAGCTGAAATTAGAAAGGTGACCAGCCAGTCTTTTACGGTCATGGTTTGTGAGAGAGATTGATTTTCCATAATAAAACTCCATAGATAAAATTATTGTTTTGAGATAAGAACATCCAGTAATTCAGCTGATTTTCGTGTATGTTCTTCGATAGACAGTGATAAAAATATGCTTTCTCCGCTGGCATATAAGACAAGTGCAAGAAGTCCACTGGCGATCATTGCTTGTGAATAGCCAAAAAGTTTTAATAAACTAATATAATAATTGGGATCAGGAAAACCCATTCCAGAGTAATTGTTTGCACTACCTGACTGAAATGGGAGCATAATCAGTGTGAAGACGAATAGCACCAGAAATAATAAAAAGAAAATAACAAACAGGAAGGCGACTATTTGGTTGATCTTAGCAACGAGTTGCAAACCCGGAAAATTCTTCTTTGTCTTAAAAATTGATAATGATCTTTCTAAGATTTTCAAGTTTGTGTCTTCCACAAACTTTAGAAATCCATTACCAATGTTGGAATTTTCCTTTTTGAGCATTTCAATGAGCACTGCTTTTTCTTCTGCTGTCATATAATTTTCAGGCATAATACTTTCTCCAACAATCTGAGTAAATTAAAACTTGAAACATCCTTGAAATAGAATAACAATTGATTAAGCAAATAACCTTGAGAAAAAAACGTCAAAATTACCTCTTAGAATCTTGAACCTTTCACTGATGCACACACAACCTCACCAAACTCGTGTAAAATAAGTGCTTGGTGAGCGAGAGATGAGTAATCGGTTGGCTACTCATCATTACCACTGTTTACTTAATTAAGCGTAAACAATGGCAATATTGCGATAATCAGAACATCCGCAATTAGGGCATTCTCGTCCTCCGTTACTTCCTGAGCAACGATGACAATATTTCATGCCACAGCGGTCGCATTGTTGAACGTAAAAGTGGCTACCGCCAAAAAGGCCACCAGACGGCTTTGAATAACAATTGGGGCAACAAGGAAATTCAGTCATAATTCACACTCCGAAAAAAATAATTGATGCAATACACACACAACCTCACCAAACTCGTGTAAAATAAGTGCTTGCTGAGCGAGAGATGAGTAATCGGTCAGGTTACTCAGGATTACCGCCTATTTTCGCATTTTTATGAGGTCAAGTATATGGCTAAAATGGCTATTATTACTGAAAAAAAACCAATTCCATTGCGTCGTTCGGTGCGTTTACTGATTGTTGAAGACTGCCAATTTGCACTACAAAGTTATCAACAAAATCTCCCCCCCGAGCGATTTCAAACTCTGCAAATTTACAATTATCGCTCTGCAGTTTTGGAGTCTGAGCACCTACCCAACACCGACCTAATTCTGCTCGACCTAAACCTGCCAGAAAAGCCCAACCAGCGTCAAGATGCTTCCGGCACATTTCGCCTGGCTGAAATCCTGCAGGTCAAGTATCCTCAGCTGAAAATCGTCATCGTTTCAGTTGAGCAGAACCCGAACCTCATCCAACGTGCCAAAGATGCCGGCTTAGATGGTTACCTACCCAAACCCACAATCGGTTTGCCCCAGCAACTTCCGGAGCTATTGGAGCGCATACTTTCTGGCGAGCGGATATTCCTTTCCGACCTAATTGCAAACTCCTCTGAGATAAAAATCACATCAGCAGAGATGAATGTAGTGCTAACCATGCGAGATCATCCGGATGCTTCACGCAAGAAGATTGCCTTGCTCATGGGGCTAAGTCATTACACAATTAAAAACCACCTGAATAGCGTTCGAGAGAAAATTGGCGTTGTGTCGGATGCGGGAATGATGAGTAAATTAATAGAACTTGGGATGCTAGATTGATGATTGCGCGGCAATTTACCCAACAGCGATTTTGGAAAATAGCCAACCGCATTCTATTGTTGCTAACATTGGCATTCTTGCTGGGGGCTGGCTATTGGAATATTTTTCGCTTGCCTAGGTTCCCTTTTCAATACCACTTAGCAAGTGGGCAAATTTGGGAAACCGAAGCGAATGTCGAAAGTGACCTGCGGAGCGGTGATCGCATTTTGCAAGTCGAAACTGTTCCCTATGCTGATTTTTCCCATCGCTTTCAACCACAATTGCTCCAAACTGCAATGTCAACCGGCTTTTTGCGCTTAACCATCCAACGCGGTAAGCACATCCTCGAGCGAACCATCCCACTGCACCTTCCCGCCCTCTATCATTTTCAATGGTGGCTACAAGAGTGGGGCTTGGGGTTTGTCATTTTGCTCATAGCATGGCTCATTAGCGCGAAAAAAAGCCTCCAAAATGTGTCCAGCTTTGCGGTGTTAGTCTATGCCTGTTTGTGCGCCATCATTTGGGCAACCGGAACCAGTAGCACCGTTTGGCAAATTCCTGTTCTTAGCACCAGCTATTCAGTCGCCAAAATCGCCTTACCCTTTGCATACTTATGGGCAGTTTTATTAATCCCAGTGCCCATCATTCATGGGGCAGGATGGTGGGCTTATTTTGGGGGCGCAGGCGTTGGCATGTTCGTTTTCTACCTGCTTGGGCGCTCCCTGGGTCTTTCCCTTTTTAGTGCGGCATTGTACAGTGTCTTCGTCATCTTTCTCGTCAGTCTCATTAAGAGAATTTCAACCATCCCCAAACCGCTCAACAGATGGCGCATTGCCTTTTCAGCAGGTGTTGTTTGCTTTCCTTTGGGGTTTGTCTTGCTCATCAAATGGCTGACGGGTGCGATGCTTCAACTGTCAGCCGTTTACTTTTTGCTTCTGCCCATCTTTCCATTGATCTACTTTATTCTCGCCCAACAGCAAAACAACGATTTGCGCTGGAACTTGGAACGCTTTGGGGTTTTGATTTTATATTGGGCAGCCTGTTTGCTATTAGCAGGTGTCGGGTTGGCTTTTTTTTCACATTTCCCTCTTACGCACCCGTTTTGGTTTTTATTTTTGGTGTGCGGGATTGTGTTCCAACAGTGGAGCCAACCGCGTTGGCAAACATTTATGGAAAAACGCCTGATGAACCTGCCCGCTGACCCAGAAACCACCTTGCGGAAATTCTCTCAAACCTTGCCACTCATCACCCATTGGCAAGATCTGTCCCTTTTTTTACAAGAAACCTTTCAATCTTACCAAATTATGCAAGGTAGAATTACATTTATGTCAGAATATCAGACTGAAATTCGCACCATTTGTGATTTTGGGGAGATGAATTCCGCAACCGAGTTATTCAGGTTTGAATTGGAAGGGTTTATAGCCAAATTGGGCGCACGCCAGCCAAATGTTTACCCACCTGTTTTAATCCAGCAGTTGCAAACGATGCTTGCTCAGGTCTATTTGTTTGCTCAAAATCGAGTTCAGACAGAGGCACTCCAAACTCGATTTAATGAACAAGCCGATTTGCAAGCGTTTGAACGGGAGCGACTGGGTTATGAAATGCATCATTCGGTGCTCAACCCCATCAACTTGTTACGCCAAAACACACCTGACCCGCAGATGGTAAGCGTCATCAACGGTATCGAGCAGGTCATTCGCAGTTTCATTCGCCGGTCGCAGTCGCCACAATTGCAAAACGGCTTGTGGCAAGCGTTAGAACAATTGGCAATTGAATTTCGTATAGAAGATTTTGGGCGTTCTGGCACGCCGGTTTATTTGGACTTGCCCAAAACAATGCAACGTTATGCAGATGATGTGGAACAAATACTCTTTTTGCTTTGCCGCGAAGCTTGCGAAAATGCCCGCAGGCATGCGCAGGCGCAGGCAATCAACATTGATGGATGGTTAAAACCTGGACAAGTGGAACTATCCGTCAGTGATGATGGCATTGGGTTTGACTCTCATAAAGTGGAAGCCTCTGGGCGATTTGGGCTTCAAGCACAAGAAGTTTTTGCCCGTGCAATTGGCGCCCAACTTTCCTACCCAAAATCGGAGACGGGTGGCACTCAAATGCTGGTTCGCTGGCAGGAGAAAACTTCCAAACATTGGAAACACCCGTCTTAGGTAGGCACCAGTTCCATCAAATTGGCAAGTGCTTTTTCAAAGCGCTCAAACATGCCAAACAAGGCGAGGCGATTTGGGCAGGTTAGCAGTTGGATGATTCGTTTGCATTCCGCCAATTTTTCGGAAATTTGATACGCACAATAACCAATGGCGTGGCATGTTAGCAAAATACTTTGCGCTTTTTCAAGATTACCGGGCGAGCCAATCTCGCTTCGCAATTGGACAAACCATTCGCGGTCTGGGTGTGGCACTGTGGCGGCAAACAAGATGGGTAACGAACGAATTTCGCCAAACCAATCCGGCTTGCATTCTTTTGCCATGCAATCTTCCAGGTCATCGAAAAGTTGAATCAAAAAGCCATAACCCATGCCCAGCTTCGCCAAATGTTGTTGCTCGGTCAAGGACAATTGCAAACCAATCCCAGTTAAGATGAAAGGCAGGGCAAAAAAGTTGGCACTCTTCAACTCGGCAATTCGCCAATATTCTTCTTCAGTTTCGCATCCTTTCAAGTCCAGTGACTGCCCTTCAAAAATGTGTTGCACATTTCGCAAAATTTCGTAAAGCAATTTGAACTTTACCTCGCCGAAAATAAATTGTGGACATTCCAAAATGGCGCGTTCTGCCAACCCAATCAACAAATGAGAGAAATTTGTGGCATCGGCGAATGAAAATTTCAAATTTGGATCACAATCCACAATATCATCCGCTAATTTGACACCCAATTGATAACAAGCAAAGGAGGCAGTGATTGGCGTGACGAAATGTATTGCGTCTTTACCCTGATAGGCATGGGCAATCTGGGTTGGAATCAACCATTCATCTGATGGATGGGCAAATTGTTGATTCAAAAAATCAGGTGGTAGACCTGGGCTCAGACTTTCAAGATAAGGTAAAACGTTTAAGTTAATCATAATGGTTAGAGAAAACAAAATCAATCATTTTTTGAAATGCATCATCGTTCTTCAGCTCCTGCAAAACCCAACCTTTTAAGCCAGAGATTATCCCAAATGCGGGGTTTCTCTTCGCTAAATTCCATTGGGTACTGGCTGGGCAGGTTAAAATCACCTTTGAAAGGGGCAATAGTAAAAGCATCTTGGCTACAGGGGAGAGTGAGGAGGCTCAGCCTCCTCACTCATCATATCGGCAGTGTTCGGATCTTTACATCCAAGCCATCCACCAAAAGCCAAAAGCTGTTTTGCGTAGCTCTTCTAGCGAAATTTGCGACAACTTTTGCCACACAGACGGTTGCGCGTTTCCTGCCATTTGCAAATAAAATGTGTTCATCGGGTTAATGACTCCAGTCAAAGTTAGAATTAAGATTGTGACAATTTGTGTTGCGCAACACAGTTTTATTTTATAGATAATTGGGTGGAAATCCTTCCAGAGATACTGGAAAAACCGCTAACCTTGTTGGAATATTCCGCAACCTACATGGGTCAAACCACATTTCCTGTTCATATTGCCCACATCTCCCAAATGTCTTCCCGCCTTAACCTAACCTTTGCCGAAAAATTCAAAGAATACCGAAAACGCTCCATTATTAATGGAAAACGACTATCGGGTGAATTTCTCTCCGCATTATTGACAGAGCGAATAACCTTTGTCAGCAAATCTGTGGTTTACAATTGGGAAAATGGGCAGACCAACGGCATTCTCGAAGAGCGAAAAATCCAAATAGGCGTGCTTCAAATCTTCATCGAAGGGCGGGGAATGGCTTGTGATAGGGAAGAGATTGACCGGTTTTTGCGGCTGGGGCGCTTTATTTCTTTAGATGAAGATGAATGGCAGAATTTTTTGCAAAAATATCAGCCCTTCATCCCCGCCCATCCAAAAGGTTCACAGCAGAACATACCCCACCCAGCCGCGCCTTTCATGCCCACCATAGTGCTCGAACTGGAAGCGGAGCAAATTCAAACACAAATTGGACTTGTCCAACCTGAAATTTTCCCCGCAGTCAGTGCCCAATCGAGAAAAGAATTGGGTGGAATTCGTTGGTTTCAGTATGTCTTTATTTTTTGTTGGTTCATATCCCCCTTCACGGCGCATCAATCTCGTTTGCCAATCACCGAAACGGCAACGCTTGGGCGTGACACAGGCAAACAAATTTCGCAACGTGCATTTGAATGGGCAAACCTTTCCGCCGAGAATCCCCAGCCACAAACCGCAATTCCAAATCTCTCACCGAGTGCGTTCATCAGCCGCATTTGGAACACCGCCCTCACATCCAAAGAACTTAACACCTACTTGTTCGAAAATTCCACCCGCATTTCCATCATGGATATTCAAACCGGAGATGTGATCGTGGTTGAAAATGAAACACAGCCAGAGATTCAAGTGATTGTCTTTCATCGTTGGCTTCAAATGCTCCAGCAATTTGAAGGATTTGTCTTTAACAGCGGCTCACAAAAAATCAGTCTGCTCTCACACCAAGTTTACTTCACACAAGATGGATTTACAATCCAAAATCAAGATCTGCTCAACGCGGACCCTATTCAATGGGCATACCGTTCTAACCAAATACCGGGATACGTTAACCTAATTTCTGAACCGAAACTCAACACCTCTGTGCCAACCATCGGTGAATTTATTACAGTTCAATTTTCCATCCGCAACAACGGCGGACAACCCGTCACTTTGCTCGCGCTTACCGCCGGGGCGCGGGGTGCCAGTCACTCCGAACCCACCTGGGCTTCCACAAATGTAGATTTTCCAACAGTTTTCCAAATCACCTTACAACCCGGAGAGCATTACACCTATAAACAATCCCGCGCATTCTATGCAACCGGTAATTACTTCGCCGAGCCAGTGAAAAACCAAGGCACCTGGAGTTCACTACCCATCCAACAGCGGGGCACATCCATACTCGGCTGGAACCGTGTTACTTTTGCCGTTCTTCCATAACAGAACCCCCATTCTTTGCTATAATACAATACACCTTAACCATTTAATACCATACCCTCACCAACGCTTGAACCTACTCATCCCCATCCTACTCATCCTGCTACTCATTGCTGGCACCGGCATCTACGTAGCCGCCGAATTTGCCGCCGTGCGCTCACGGCGCACCCGCATCAGCCAAATGAGTGCCACCGGCAACAGCCAAGCCCAACTGCTCCTGCCCATCCTAGAAGACCGCGCTCGGCTCGATAATTTCATTGCCGCCTGCCAAATCGGCATCACCATCACCTCCCTGATTGTCGGTGCCTATAGCCAACGCACACTCACCGCACCACTCTCCCAATTCCTAACCAATACCCTGCATTGGGGCGCATCATCTGCCGGCTCCATCAGCTCCACCTTCATATTAATCGCCATTACCGCGCTCAGCGTCGTCATGGCAGAGCTTGTGCCCAAAGCAGTTGCCCTGCGCTACCCGGAAGAAACCGCCTTATTCGTGGTGCAATTCATGCGCCTATCCGAGACCCTCTTTCGCCCGTTCACCTGGTTCTTTAATGGAAGCGGCAACCTGATTTTGCATTTGCTAGGGCGCGAACCCGTCTCCGAGTCCAACCTCCTGCACTCGCCAGAAGAAATCGAAATGCTGGTTTCAGACAGCACCCAAGGCGGCTTGCTCGATGCCAAAGAGCAACAACTCCTGCGCAACGCCTTTCGCATGCGCGACCTGATCGCCCGCCAAGTGATGACCCCGCGCACCCAATTGGTGGCACTCCCCGACACTGCCAGCGTCACCAACATTCTCTCACTTGCCAATGCCGAATCCTTCAGCCGCATTCCCATTTTCAAGGATAACGCCGACAACATGATTGGCTATGTGCATGTCAAAGACGTTTTTCGCTTACATTTGGAGCGCAAAGGAGCCATCACCGACATCCTGCGCCCGGTGATTTTTGTGCCAGAAACCTTACCCATTGCCATTGTCTGGGAAAAAGTAAACGCCGCGCAAACCTACATCGCCATTGTCTTTGACGAATATGGTGGCACCGCCGGCATGATCACCTTTGAAGACCTCATTGAAGAAATTACCGGCGAACTGCGCGATGAATTTGACGAAGACGAAGTGGCACTTGCCACCAGCGACAAAGCCGGGCGCATCTACCTGCGTGCCGATCTACTGGTGGAAGACATCAACGAATATTTAAACCTAAACCTGCCAACCGAAGAAAGCGACACGCTGGGTGGGCTGGTTTTCACCGAGTTGGGGCGAGTACCCGAAGAAGCCGATGAAGTGACGCTCGGCGAACCGCCTATCACCCTGCGAGTCGAAGAAATGGATGAACGCCGCATTGTGGAAGTTTCTTTGCAAATGTCAGAGAGCCAGCAAGCCCAAGAGACACCCCTCGAATGGGAAGTGGAGGAACGCGATGAAAGTGAATAGCCACTGGTGGCTGTTTGCCGCCACCCCTGCCGTGCTCTTGCTCGGGCGTTCTGCCCTTGCAGAAGGTGCTGAACCTTCCGCCCTAAGCGGCTTGCTTTTACCCCTGCTCATCATCACCCTACTGCTCTTGCTCAATGCCTTATTTGTGGCAGGCGAGTTCGCCTTCATTGGCTCGCGCACCACCCGCTTGGAATCCATGCTAGAAGAAGGCGAAACCACCGCCGGCAAGATTTTGGCTGACCTTTCCGATACCGCTCGCCAAGACCAATACATCGCCACCACCCAGTTGGGCATCACGTTGGCATCACTGGGCTTAGGCATGTATGGCGAACCGGCCATCGCCCACTTCATCGAGCCCTATCTGAGCCAGTTAGCCCACTCTCTCACCGGCAACGAAGCAGTTCCATCCGCCATTTTGCACACCATTGGCTATATCATCAGCCTTAGCTTGCTCACCTACTTGCATGTAGTAGTCGGCGAAATGGTGCCAAAATCGCTGGCATTGGCAAACCCCGAAAAAACGGCACTTTCAATTAATGGTGTTATGTCATTGGTGCGCTTGGCTTTTTTGCTACCGGTGCGCCTGCTCAACGCAATCGGTAACTATTTTCTACACCTGATTCGCGTGCCCCCCGTGCAAGGGCATGCCCAATTATATGCCCCAGAAGAAATTGAGCAACTGGTTTCCGAGAGTGCCGAAGGTGGGTTATTTAAGGAAACCGAAGAAGAAATGCTCCGCAAAATCTTTGATTTTAGCGAACGCCAGGTCAAGCAAGTGATGACCCCGCGCCGCAAAATCCAAGCCATCCCCGTTACCGCTAGTTTGGACGAGATTCTCAACGTCACCACCCGCAGTAAGCACAGCCGGTTTCCGGTGTATGAAGGCGATTTAGACCACATCATCGGCATTTTGCACCTAAAAGATTTGGTGCGCCAACAACTCAACGCCTCTTCCCGTGCTTTTGACCCACGCTTGCTCATTAAAACCATCCCCGTTGTGCCGGAAAGCTACCCCGTGGAGCAGTTGTTGGCGGCATTTCGGTCACGCCGTTTGCACATGGCAGTTGTTCTGGATGAATACGGCGGCACTGCCGGGATTGTCTCGCTAGAAGATTTGGTGGAAGAAATTGTAGGCGAAATTCGCGATGAATTTGACTATGAACGCGACCCGCTCATTGAAGTCTCTCCGGGTGTGCTGGAAGTGGCTGGCAATTACTTGATAGATGATTTGCGCGGTCATGTTTTTCCCGGTGAAGAAGAAGACCTGCCCGATGTGGAGACTGTGGGCGGCTTGATAGTCAGCTGGCTAGGGCGACCCCCAAAGGTCAACGACACCCACACCTACAAAGACATCACCTACACCGTGTTAGCGATAGACGGCTTGGCAATTGCCCGCGCCCGAGTAGAATTCCCCATACCAAAAGTTGAAGGGACAAAAGGGTAAGCTTTTTGTATGCAAAGCGTAGTCACAGATTGCGGGTTTTTGCTTTTTTGACCAGAACGCAACGCTTCATTGCCAAGCAAAGACTTTGTCATTTCGAATGGGTGCT
>DKKK01000137.1:0-12170 GCA_002455215.1 Anaerolineales bacterium UBA6668
GAAAGCAGAGACGATGTTACGGCACTAGAGACGTTGACTGGATGAAGAGAATATCAACCGTCTATCCCCATCATCCGCATTTGCGCCTTATTGATATTTATTCTGTTTTGCCAGACTGTCGGTTTTGCCAAATAAGGCTGAGCAGTTACCCGTACTGAGTATATATAAACATTTAATCCCCGAAGAACGGGTGTTGCGGTAAAATACAGCTATTGAAATACCTTACTCCCGTTGAACACTCAAAGACCTATGTCAGAATATCTTCAAGCTCTCAATCCAGCTACACAAACCGTTTTGGCGCAAGTCGCCATTACGCCCAAAGAAAAAGTGCGGCGATACGTTGCGGAAATGCGTCAAGCCGCTCCAGTCTGGGCATCATTTTCAACCTTGCGAAGAGCCAGTATATTGCGACAGTTTCAGAAAATTCTGGTCGGCGCACAGGAAGAAATTGTGCAGGTGATGAACCAAAACACGGCAAAAAGCTACCAAGATGCCTTAATTGAGTTGTTTGTTACAGTTGACTTACTCAGTCACACGGTTCGCAATGCGCCACGCTGGCTGGCTTGGGAGTGGTTGCCGAGTGGTTTATACTTCACAAAATTGTGTGTCCAAGAGCGCAAACCGTTTGGCGTAGTCGGTGTACTGTCGCCGTGGAATTATCCGATTAATTTAGCCTTAGCGCCTGTCATTTCGGCACTCATTGCGGGAAACACTGTCGTACTTAAAGCGAGCGAATGGACGCCAGCCGTTGGAGCACTGATTGAAGATTTATTTCAACGAGTGCCCGAACTAAGCCCGTTTGTACGGGTTGTGTATGGCGATGGGAAGACTGGCGCCGAATTGGTAGATGCTTCCCCGGATATGGTTTTCTTAACCGGCAGTGTGACAACTGCTCACAAAGTAGCTGAAGTGTGTGCTAAAACACTCACGCCCTTTGCCTTTGAACTGGGTGGCAAAGACCCAACCCTTGTTTTGGCAGACGCAGACATTGCCGCCGCCGCAAAGTGGTGCTGTTGGGGGGCAAATTATAATGCGGGGCAAGCGTGTATGAGTGTCGAGCGGGTTTATGTGATGGAGCAAGTGTATGAGCAATTTGTAATGGCGGCTTTGAAAGAAGTAGAACAGCAACGTATGGGGTATAGCGGTGAACCAGATAACGCAAACGACCTTAGCGCCATCATCATGCCGAAACAACTCGATGTGATTGAAAACCATCTACAAGACGCTTTGGCAAAAGGGGCGCGTATCTTAACCGGTGGAAAACGCCACGGAAACTTCTTCCAACCCACACTTTTGGTTGATGTTAACCATGACATGCTGATTATGCAAGCCGAGACGTTTGGCCCAATCTTGCCCATTATGAAGGTCGAATCTGAAAAGCAAGCAATTCGCCTGGCAAATGATAGCCCATTTGGCTTGGGAGCCAGTGTGTGGAGCCAGGATTTGGCACATGCCACCCGAATTGCCCGCCAATTGCAAGTTGGCACAGTGTTGATCAATGATGCCATTGCTCAATTTGGTATCCCCAGTTTGCCATTTGGGGGAGTAAAGCAAAGTGGCAATGCAAGAACGCACGGAAAGGAAGGTGTTTTGCAATTCACCCGCACACAAAATTACACCATCGGGCTTCCGCCCTTGCCTTTTGACCTTGCTACCATTTTACGCAAGCCCGGACAATACCATTTTGCTAGATATCTATTCCACCTGCTTTTTGGGGTCACACCCCAACAAAAACTAAAACCACTCAGTGAAGCGCTCAACAGCGTGGAGGGGAGAAGAACTCAGCAAGGTTTACACACCAAATTGGCGGCGTTTGGGTTGTTGGGTCTTTTTAGTGCGATGCTGGGTGCCTTTTTCTGGCAAAAGAAGAGACGTACTTTTTAGAGCGATTTGTAATCGTTAGTAAAAAAACGGCGGNNTAAATTTACCCGCCGTTTTGATTATTTAGTTCTAGGCGGCTGTTCTCCGCTCGGTGCAGACCGACCCCAGATAGCGCTTTCCAGCATCCGCAAAATGCGTTTGCTAAACGAGCGCAAACGAGATAGAAATTTGCGGGCATTCCGTTGGGTTTTGTTCCAGCGAGTTTGCTCTTTGGGTGTGGCAGTTCCCCACTCCAGCAACGTTGCTCCCCAAGTTAAGCCACCACCAAAACCTACCAGTACGAGTTTATCCTTTGGCTTGATTCGTCCTTGTGTAAAGGCTTCACAAATTGCAATCGGTATGGACGCCGAGCTCGTATTCCCATATTTGTCGAGCGTAACCACAAATTTGTTTTCTGGAATTTTGAGCTTTTCCGCCGCACTTTCAATAATCCGTGTATTTGCCTGATGGGGCACTACGAGTTGGATATCGTCGAGTGTTAAACCGGCTTCATCTACCACTGTTTTTACGGCTGAAGCCATCACACGCGTTGCAAAACGAAATACTTCGCGCCCATTCATTTGTATCGCGTGTAAGTTGTCGCGTAGGGTGTCGTAGCTGGTTTTTAGCTTACTGCCACCTGCGGGCACGCTTAATGCTTCGCCCCCCGAACCATCGGAACGCAAGAAAGAAGTGAGTACACCGCCGGGCTGGTCACTTGCTTGTAAGACAAAGGCGCCCGCGCCATCCCCAAACAGGACACAGGTTGCACGGTCTTCCCAATTGACAATACGGCTCAAGGTTTCTGCGCCAATGACCAGCACCGTTTTGTTTGCACCGGAACGGATCATTTGCGAGCCCAGCGTAATCCCATAGATAAAACCCGTACACGCCGCCAGTAAGTCAAAGGCGCCAGCATTTTCGCAACCGAGCGCGTCTTGGACTAGGCAGGCGGTAGCTGGGAAAAGATGCTCGGGCGTTGCAGTGGCGACAATGATTAAATCCACTTCACTCGGAGCAATGCCTGCCATTTCCAGCGCATTGCTGGCGGCTTGGGTCGCTAATGTAGCTGTGCTTTCCTTTTCATCGGCTACATAGCGCTGGCGAATGCCTGTACGCGAAACAATCCACTCATCGGTAGTATCCACCATCCGTGCCAAATCACTGTTGGTCAACAATTTTTGTGGCAATGCCATACCCCAGCCAACCACATGGGCATAACGCGTAGGGTGTGAACCAAATGCGGCTTTTTGTTTTTCTGCCGCTTTGTTATCAGCAATGCGTGCAGGGGGCATTTGTGCTGTAGGCAACGTTTCGGAATTAGTCATAGCTTCCTAAAATTAAACAGGCATTGTGTCCGCCAAACCCGAAAGAATTTTTCATGGCACGGCGTACCTGTAGTTTGCGAGCTTGATTGGGTACATAATCCAAATCACAAACTGGGTCAGGGGTAGTGTAATTGATAGTGGGCGGCACAAACCCTGCGGCAATCGCTTTGAAAGTGAGCGCAGATTCCAATGCTCCTGCCGCTCCTAAGGTGTGCCCGTGCATGGACTTTGTGGATGAAATAGCAACTTTATAGGCATGTTCACCCAAGACTGCTTTTAATGCGGCTGTTTCACTTTTATCATTTAGGTAGGTGGATGTGCCATGTGCATTGACATAATCGATCTGGTCAGCTTGCACGCCTGCATTTTGCAAAGCCAAACGCATACAAATCGCCGCGCCACTACCATTTTCAGCTGGGGCGCTGATGTGGTAAGCATCGTTGCTTTGCCCATAGCCCAGTATCTCGCCCAAAATGGTAGCGCCACGTGCCAATGCGTGCGCTTCACTTTCAAGCACCAAAATCGCTGAACCTTCGCTTGCCACAAAACCACTTCGATCTTTGTCAAAAGGGCGGCACGCGGCTTGTGGGTCATCATTGCGCTCGGCGAGTGCGCCCATATTGGAGAAGCCGCCTACAATTAGGGGGTGCAAACAAGCTTCGGCGCCGCCTGCCAACATGACATCTGCCGCGCCACGTCGAATCAATTCCGATGCTTCACCCAGTGCGTTGGTGCCTGTGGCACATGCAGTGGTGACAGCAAAGTTGGGTCCACGCAAGCCGAAGGTGATTGCCAATTGCCCAGCCGCACTATCCGGCAACATCATCGGCACCATCATGGCGCTAATGCGGTTTGCCCCGCGTTCTGCCATCACTTCTGCATTTTGAATCAACACGTCCACCCCACCGATGCCTGTTCCCACCAGCAAACCGATACGGTCGCGGTTGTCATCCGTCACTTGTAAACCGGATTGTTGCAATGCTTCTTCGGCGGCAACGTGAGCAAACTGGACGCAACGTGCCATACGCCGCGCATCTTTACTGCCGAAGCGGGCAACTGGGTCAAAGTCTTTGACTTCTCCCCCAAATTGCGTTTTTAGACCGGCTTTCACCAAACGTTCTATGGTGCGGATACCGGATTTTCCCGCCAGCACTTGTTCCCAAGTGGCTTGTAGGCTATGTCCCAAAGGGGAGATTGCCCCCATACCTGTAACGACAACTCTTGTTCGCACTTTTTTTCTCCAATAAATAGGCAATTTGCCAAATTTTTTATGTACACATCCGTGTAACTTTTCGTAAGCATGATGCAATGAATTCAATCGGGTTTGTTATTTTTTAAATACCCGATATGGTGTTATATTCGACAAGGATGAAAGTTACGCTTTTACACTTCAGAAAAAGCGCAATTCTGACCTATGGCGGATATAGTTCACTTGCACACTAACAATACAAGATAACACCCATTTTAAAAAATGGTTGTGGCAGAATGACCAAAAAAGGCTGAGAAACTTCTAAGAAAATGCGTTATACTTCGGCGTATGTTACGAGTAGAAACGCATTGTCATACCTATATTTCGGGCGATTGCTTAATGAAGCCACGAAAAATGGTCGAAATTTGCCAAGCGCGGGGTATTGACCGCTTGTGTGTCACCGACCATAACAGTATGCGTGCAGTTCAAGAGTTGCAGGCACTGGTAGATAATCTAATCATCCCCGGTGAAGAAATTATGACTAAGCAAGGTGAATTGCTGGGTTATTTTATGAAAGAAGAAATTCCGGCTGGCTTGCACCCGTTTGCCGCGATCGAACGCTTGCGAGCACAAGGCGCAGTGATTAGCGTGTCGCACCCATTCGACTCTCACCGCAACGGGCACTGGCAGATGAAAGACTTGCTGACAATTTTGCCATTGGTAGATGCAATTGAAGTATTTAATGCCCGCTGTGTGCAAAACAAGCACAACTGGCAGGCAATGGAACTGGCGCAAAAGCAAGGCATTGCGGCAACAGTGGGGTCGGATGCGCACAGCTACGGGGAAATTGGGCAGGCAGTATTGGAAATGCCTGACTTCTCCACCCCACAAGAATTTGCCCAGCGCTTACGGCAAGCCACCCACCAAACCCGTTTATCTCCTTTTCGGGTACATGCCCTTTCTCGGTGGGCTGTATTGGTCAAAAAAGCCAGAAAACTCAGCGGGCGTCATTAACTTTCCGAAATAAACAAGCAGGGCGCTTATTTAGCGCCCTGCTTGTTTATTTCAACCTTTGGTTAGCTCGGCACAGCATCTAACATGGGTGCTTCTTCCGTTTTTTGCATATCGAAACGGAATTGGATACCCTGCTCTTCAGAATAGTCCACAAAAATAATGCCGTTTGCTTCGCCGGCGGTTAGTAACGTATCTGAAAGCCCGTCTTCGACATATTGTTGGATAATACGGCGCAGTGGGCGAGCGCCATAATCCGGGTCGTAGCCTTGTTTGCCCAAAAACTCTTTTGCGGCGGTGCTGACNNGTTTGGATACTTTCTCCAATTCCAAGTCCACAATTTGGATGATTTGTGCTTGGTTCAATGGATGGAAGACAATCGCGCCGTCCAAGCGGTTGAGAAATTCCGGACGGAAGTAACGTTTGAGTTCATCGGTGAGCTTTTTCTTCATGGCATCGTAAGCATTGGCTTCGGCTTGAGTCTGGTCCATTGCGAGTTGAAAACCTAACCCACCTTGCCGCTTGATGAGCGATGCGCCAATATTGGATGTCATCACGATTAGCGTATTGCGGAAGTCTACTTTTTTGCCGCGTCCATCGGTCAAATGCCCTTCTTCTAAGATTTGCAGGAGCATGTTGTGGGTTTCTGGGNNTCATCATAGCCCACATATCCCGGCGGTGCGCCCACCAACCGGCTGATGTTGTGGCGTTCCATAAATTCGCTCATGTCGATTTGTACCAGTGCTTCTTCGGTGCCGAACAGGAAACTGGCAAGCGCCTTTGATAGTTCTGTTTTACCCACTCCGGTTGGTCCGAGGAAGATGAAAGAGCCGATCGGTCGGTTGGGGTCTTTTAGCCCGGCACGCGCACGGCGCACGGCTTTGCTAATAGCGCTGATAGCTTCTTCTTGCCCAATTACGCGCTCATGCAAAGTAGATTCCATTTGTAGCAACCGTGAAGATTCACTTTCACTGATTTGTACCACCGGCACACCCGTTAGCATGGAAACTACTTCTGCAATATCTTGTGCGGTTACCAATGGGCTTGATTCTCGGTCCCAACTGGCGCGTAGTTCTTCAAGTTCATCTTCAAGGTCTAGTACACGATTTCGCAATTCTTCGGTATCTTCGTAATGACCCGCTTTAACTGCTTTTTCGTGCGTTTGTTTGGCGATGCGCAAATCTTGGATAGCATTTTGGATACGCCTTGCCAATGGGTTTTTATACATGCGTACGCGTGAAGAGCTTTCGTCAATCAGGTCAATTGCCTTATCTGGCAGGAAGCGGTCTGTGACATAGCGGCTAGATAGATTGACTGCCGCCTCCAATGCTTCATCTGAAATTTGTAATTTGTGGTGGTCTTCGTAGCGTTCTCGAATCCCACGCAAGATTTGCACTGCTTCGGCGGGGCTGGGTTCATCCACCGTAATGGGTTGGAAACGCCGTTCCAAAGCGGCATCGCTTTCAATATTTTTGCGATATTCATTGAAGGTGGTCGCGCCAATCACTTGTAGTTCGCCGCGAGACAGTGCTGGTTTCAAGATGTTGGCGGCATCTACCGAACTGCCTGCCGAGCCAGCGCCCACCAACATGTGAACTTCATCAATAAACAAGATGGCGTCAGATTTTTTCAGTTCTTCAATGACACGTTTGAGTCGTTCTTCAAACTGTCCACGATACATTGTCCCTGCCACAAGCGAGCCCACATCTAATTGCAGGACACGCTTGCCGAGCAGGGGTTCAGGGCAAGAGCCTTCCACAATACGCTGTGCTAGCCCTTCCACAATAGCTGTTTTTCCAACCCCCGGCTCACCAATCAATGCTGGGTTGTTTTTTGTGCGCCGTGCCAAGATTTGGATTACGCGTTCAATTTCGTTCTGACGCCCAATCACCGGGTCTAGTTTCCCTTCTTCTGCCAATTTGGTCAAGTCTGTAGCCAATTGGTCTACCAAAGGCGTATTGGATTTCTTTTCTGCCGAGCTACTGCTAGCCGCGCGAGATGTGCGGCTACTGCTGGAAGGTGTGACGGCGGGAGCGCTTGGCGCAGATGCTACGGGGTCATCCTTAGCGGTATTTTCTTCATCCGTGCTAGCAGACTCTCGCAAGACACGGCGGGTCTGTCGGCGGATTTGTTCGGGCGTGATGTCTAAGCGGCGTAGTACATCTAATGCCACGCCATCTTCTTGACGCATCAAGCCCAATAACAAGTGTTCTGTTCCAATATAATGGTGGCTCATACGCCGGGCTTCTTCCATTGCCGCTTTTAATACCTGTTTGGTGGATGGCGACAATTCCATCTTCTTGGATTCACTGGTAGTGCCTGCGTTCAATCGCTCGACAATTTGGCGTAACTTTTGATAATCCAAGCCTAAATCGCGCAGGACACGCCCAGAGACACCCCCTTCTTCTTTTATCAATCCTAAAAGCAGGTGCTCAGTGCCAATGTGAGATTGGCGAAGCTCTTGGGCTTCTTCATTTGCGATAACCATTACCCTTCTTGCACGTTGGGTAAATCGTTGCATATTGTCACTCATGGTTGTTTCTCCATCTTACGATGCGCGATTAAGATTCACTTGTTTCTCAACTTAAAATCAATAAATTTGGGAATTGTGAGACATTTACAGGTTTTCCCAAAACCGGGTATCGCTTTGATATCCTATGTTGTTTATATTCGACACGGATGAAAATCGCGCCTTTTTCTTAATGGAAAAAGGGTAATTCAATATGCGGCACGTATGCCGAATATAACCTGTGTCGAGCATAGAAAGAAGCGAATCAAGTTAGACTGATAGTTTAATTATAACGATGTTTGTCAAGTTGCAATACTATATTTTCGTTAGCAAGAGCAAACTTGAAAACTATTCACCTAAAAACAACGGTAAATCCACTTCATTTTATCAACCAAACATTAGAATACTATCAGAACCTGAAAATTCCCTGAAAATTTGACTTTTCTATTATTCTGACACATACTAATGAAACATTCTTCCATTTTCAATCATTCAGGAGCAAAGAGACACTATGAAGAAAAAGCGAGTATTATTAATTTTGGGAATGCTCATCGTAGCGGTACTATTAGCCGCCTGCGGTGGGGCAAAGCCAGCCGCCAAGCCAACCATTAAGTTGATTGCCAACAGTTGGCCTGCTTCCGAACTAAACGTAGCCGTTGCTAAAATCCTTTTGGAGAAAGAACTCGGCTACACAGTGGAAATTATCAATATTGACGAACGCACTCAATGGGATGCACTTGCCGCAGGCGATGCCGATGCCAGCCTGGAAATTTGGCCCTCCGGCCACGGCGAAGCGATTGCCCAATACATCAACGACCAAAAAGTCGTTGAAGATGGTGGTCCGTTGGGACCGGAAGGCATTATCGGTTGGTATGTCCCCACTTATGTTGTAACCGAACACCCCGAATTAGCGGAGATCTCTGGCTACGCCAATGCAGATATTGCCAAGTTATTTGCAACTGCGGAAACTGGCGACAAAGGCGCATTTTATGCGGGTGACCCGGCTTGGGTACAATTTGACCAACAAATTATTGATAACAACGGTTTGAACTTCCAAGTCCTACAAGCGGGCTCGGAAGACGCTTTGTTGGCACAAGTAGACGGCGCATATCAACGCAAAGCCCCCGTTTTGTTCTATTTTTATCAACCCCACGCGATTTTTGGTAAGTATGACTTAACCCAAGTGAAACTGCCTGAATGCACCGAAGACCATCAGGCTTTGGTAGATGCTGGCAAGGTGAATTGCGCTTATCCTGTGGATAAATTGATGAAGATTTTGAGCGGCAAATTGGCTAGCAAAGCGCCGGAAGCTTATGCTTTCCTAAAAGCCTTTACCTACACCAATGCCGACCAAAACGAAATGCTGGATAGCAACCTAAACAAAGGTATGAGCGTAGCCGATGCCGCACAGGCTTGGGTTGATGCTCATAAGGACGTTTGGGAAGCGTGGCTAAAATAACCCGCAGGGTTGGAATATAACCTTTGAGAACACGGGCAGAAGGTAATAAGCTACTTTTGCCCGTGTTTCATTTCATATTTGACACTGCAAGGTAATTCTGCTTTCCCTTATGCCCAATAGTGCAAATCCTAAGTAAATGTTATTCGACACGGGTTATATTCGGCATACGTACCGAATATGGAGTGTCCCTTTTATGCTTACCGGAAAAAGCATGATTTTTGTCTGTGCCAAACATGGCGCGGATTCTTCCCCAATCCAGTGAAAGTACTTATCACCTTTACCGTTGCTTGGGTGAGCGGCATTTTCCTAGCCGACTTTTTCCCGACCCAGCCACTCTGGCAGTGGTTGATTTTAGCCGTTTTGGGTGGCATTTTCGCGGCGTTTCTGTACAAAGATCGCCAATTGCGCTTGGTAGCCATTTTATTGCTCGGATTTGCTTTGGGCGGATTGCGGCATTCATGGCATATTCCCCACTATGACGCCCCCACTTTCCTTGGTCACTACACTGATTTACAAAATGCAGAAGGGCAACCTGTAGAAATCGTGCTGGAAGCCAAAGTGGTCGTAGAGCCCGAAGAACGTGACAACTACATTGCACTGCGCGTTGCGCCCACCGTGCTCCTGATTGACAATCAATTGCAAGAGATTACCCGTGGGCAGGTGCTTATTCGCGCCGCCAAGAATGAGGGAATTGAATTTGCCGATACCATTCGTATAGCCGGATATTTGGTCACACCCAGCAGTAGCGAAGATTTTGATTATGCCGCGTTTCTATATCGGCAAGGCGTGTACGCACAAATTCAAGGTGCTTCGGCACAGTTGGTACAGAATGCCAGCCGCTGGGACGGCAAGCCTGCCCAAGAAATACAAAACTGCCAAACGGAAAGTCCCCGTCCAAGCTGGCTTAGCCTTGCCCCCTGCGCCTTTGAATTGGCACAACGCTATCTCCTTAATTACAAGCAAGGGTTACTCCGCACCCAGAAATGGCTTTTTCCCGAACCCGAAAGCGCTTATTTACGGGCTGTTACGCTTGGCTCGCGTGCCGACTTGCCCAAAAACATCAACCGCGCATTTGAAGTCACTGGTACCAGCCACATGATTTCTATATCTGGCTACCACATTTCGGTTATTGCCGCAATTTTACTGTGGTTTTGTAAAGGTTTGCTGGGTAACCGCGAAAAACTTGCCCGCATTTTGGCGGTGCTTGCCATAGCCGTGTATGTGCTCTTGGTGGGAGCGCCTTCTGCCGCTGTGCGCTCGGCATTGATGGGTGGCTTGGTTATTCTGATGGGCGGCTTTCACCAACGTACAAACGGCTTAATGGCGCTTTCGATTGCCGTTTTCGTAATGACGCTCTTTTGGTCTGATTATTTGTGGCAGTTGAGCTTTCAGTTGAGCGTGCTGGCCACTTTGGGGCTAATTTTGTTTAGCGCTCCGATTGCCCAATGGCTCACTAGCCAAGCCAAGCGCCTGCTCGGCGACAAATGGGGGCTTATTTTTGGGCAAACTGTGTTCTCCCCAATGGCAGTGACCCTTTCTGCCATGCTTGCCACCCTGCCACTTGCCATGTTGGTATTTGGGCGCATTTCTTTAATTGCCCCGCTTGCCAACCTAATTATCAACCCTGCACAACCGCCCTTACTATTGGGCGGCTTTTTGGTAACAGTGCTAGGCAATTACTGGCGCACAGGTGGGGAATGGCTGGCTTGGGTAGTTTGGATTTTTTTGCGCTTCACCCTGCAAGCCGTGCAAGCTTTGGCAAAAATTCCACACATTTTGCTTTATACCGGGCGGGGCAGTTGGTTATGGGTTATCATTTACTACTTAGCATTAATGGGGGTGTATCGAATGACACAAACGCCTGTGGAAAAACAGCCTAGTTGGTGGCAAAAACTATCAGAATACGCCTGGGCAGGCTTGGTTGCGCTGGTGGCGGTCGGTTTTGTTGTGGGTATGTTGGTAGTTCGGCAAAAACCCGATGGCAAACTACACGTGCATTTTCTAAATGTTGGACAAGGCGATGCCACCTTGCTTCAAACGCCTGATGGGGAATTTGTGTTGGTCAATGGCGGGAGCAGTGGCAATCGCTTGGCAAATCAGCTTGGCACGACCTTGCCCTTTGGCACGCGCAAACTCTCATGGGTGATTCTGACCAATCCCACCAGCGAAGGGCTGGTCGGGCTATCCGGCGTGTTGGGACGCTACGAGGTAGAAAACGTCTTAGTGGCATTTGATACCACAGCACTCGCCTTCCCTGCCAGCGCCAGCTATGCCGATTTGGCAAACGAATGGGAAGTTGCCGGTACACCAGTGCAATTTGCAGTTAATGGGCAGGTGCTGACGTTGGGGGATGTTTCGCTCTACTTACTGCAACCGCAAGGTTTGCAAGATTCTGCCAAAGCCACCGCAGTTGAAGTACGTTATGGCGATTCTGCCTTTTTGCTCGCCGCGCCACTTTCTGCGGCAGAAGTGCGTGCCGCCTTACTTCAGCGGCAATTTTCGCAGGTTACTGTTTTGCAAGCACCCGGTTTTGCCGCTTCGGATGCTTTTGATGCCACACTCTGGCAAACCACACGCCCGTTGGTTTCGGTTGTTTCGGTGGGGGCTGGCAATCGCTTGGGCGCACCTGCGCTCGAACTGGAACGTATTTTGCGCCAAAGCACTCTGCTCCGTACTGACCGTAATGGCTGGGTAGAATTTGTCAGTGACGGAAAACAGTTGTGGACGACTGTCGAAAGGGAATAGCCAGTCAGATTCGACAAAATAAAAAATGCGCCTTTTCTTTGGGAAATGGTAACTGCTCAGCCTTGTTTG
>DKKK01000137.1:12224-20440 GCA_002455215.1 Anaerolineales bacterium UBA6668
TTGGCTATGCCTGAGCAGTTACGGGAAATGCGCATTTTTCTGTTCGGTACAGTGTGATTACCAGATATGCTGGGCTGAGATATTCAAACTTACGGCAAATACACATCCGCTCCCAGAATTAGGCGAATTTCCGCTGTGCCAGCATTGTTGCCGCTAAAGATGTTGATAGGGGAAATTTTGAACGTTTCTACCAACCAACGGGTGGCATACGGTCGTCCGCGATTGTCTATGATGACACTATTGGCATAGTCTTGGCGGTCGGCGTTGCCGGTGGCAATCACGTTAAAGCCTCGTTCTTTTAGGTACGCTTCCGCAGTGCCAGCCAAGCCCGCAATGCCGCTACCATTTAAAATTTCAATCGTAGCATTTTCTTCCTTCACCAACCCTAGCAGAGCTTGTGGGTCTAGGGGCGCTTCGGCGGTTTGTTTAGCGGGTTCTGGCAAGGACGGTTCATAAAAAATTTCATTGCGCAGTTGTTGTACCTTTTCGCGGTCCCAAATAAGCACATCTTGCCCGTCCGGTGTGATGTAATTTTGAATGATAAATGTGGTATCCAAAACATAGTTCTGGATACTGGCTTTGTCTATGTCATTTGCCAGCAAGCCAAGCGCCATCATCTGACCATAATCCATATTGCTATCATACGCATCGGCAAGTGTTTGCAGTAGAGACGGCGTACTGGCAATTAAGCTGGGCAAGTTGTTTAGGCTGGTGATTTTTTCGCGCACTGCCAAAATAACCTGTTGCTGACGCTTGGCACGGTCAAAATCGCTATTTTGGGTGTGGCGGGTGCGGGCGTATTTTAATGCCGTTCTGCCATCCAGATGTTGCCAGCCCGCTTCAATGTGAAATGGGTCAAAGCCATAATATACATCCGGATAGGTAGGGTCATCTATTGTTTGTTCTACATACACATCAATCCCACCAATTTGGTCAATGAGCGTTTCGAAGGCGGTGAAACTGATGCGTGCGTAATAATCTACGTGAATGCCAAAATTGGCTTCAATGGTTTGCATTGCTAATGCCGCCCCACCACCGGGCAACTCATACAGGTCGCCTAAATAGTTGGCAGTGTTTAAGCGCCCTTGCGGAAAGCCCGGAATATCTACATACAGGTCGCGGGGTAAGGACAAAATGGTGGCTTTTTTGCCCACTGGGTCAATGGTTAGGAGCATCATCGAGTCGGTGCGGTATGCCCTTTCGCTTTCTACTTCGCGGCGGCGGTCAATGCCCATCAGCAAGACGGTCACTCGCCGAGTACCCTGCCATTTGGCAAAAGATAGCGCACTGCTCCCGCCACCCGCATCGGGTATAACCCCACTACTGCCACTGCTTTGTTCATTGCTGTCGTTTGCCACGACTTCGCCACTCTCATTAATGGAAAAGCTAGGTGGTTTGGGTTGGCTGGATAAATCGGGGTTGCCTGCAAAATTGCGTGCCCCAGCGTACACAAGCCCACCCGCCAACAATACAGCCAACATGGCAAACAACACCAACACAGGGGTTGTCCAAGCTGGCAAGGCACGTTTTTTGCGCGATTTGCGCGAAGGTTCAGAGGGTGTATTCGTAATGGCTATTCTGTGCGCACCAAAGTGCTCCAATGTCTCGGTAATATCTGGTTCGGTTTGCCTTTGGGCGTGAGTGTGGCGCATTATAGCACGGCGACTCACATTTGGTTCAAGGTTTGCTTCATCTCTTAATTGTGGATTAAGCTTAAACAAACCGGATTTGTGGGCTACCCCTTGCCAAAAGCCGCCATGCCAGAATTTTAGGGGCAACTGTTGGGGCTGAATAGCGGGGCGGTGCGGTGTGCGCCGCACATAAGCGGGTTGTTCATATGGCTGGATATGGGGTTCGCCCAATGGAGTAGGGCTTTGTCGCTTTGCTGGTGGCAGATTGGTTTGGACCACAGTGATAGGCTTGCTCGGTATGGCGGGCGTGAGTTGCTCAGACGGAGGTTTTGCATACAGTGGCGCAAAATCATCTCGCCAGTCCGGCAGGATAGGGGTGGGTGGATTGGAAGTGGGGGAATCGGTTTGCTTATACACACCTTGCACAAGTGCAAGCTATGTGCCACTGCGCTGACACTGCGGGCAAACGCCCGAAAGTTGGAGCCAGTGCTGGTGAATGCGATATTGGGTTTGATTTTCCACTAAGCGCATCAGGGCTTCTAATTCATCGCCGGCAAAATGCGTTGCCCGCCCGCACTGCTCACATAACAGCAAATGGCGGTGTCCACCCGCCACTGCGATATAGGCATGGCATCCCTGTGCCTGATGAACGCGCTCGACCAAGCCTAATTCTTCCAGCGTTTCCAGTGTGCGATACACACTCACCAAACCCAAATCTGAATGATCGTGACGTGCCTGTTCAAAAATATCTTGGGCGGTCAGCACGCGCTCGCTACTCAGCAAACAGTCCACCACCGCCAACCGTCCGCTGGTCAGGCGATGCCCTTGTTCACGTAGGAGGAGATGCCAATAGGCGCGACGCATAGCTCTTTCGGAGTGGTCTGAGGGAAGCATACGGATATTGTAACGTTTTTTGGTGAGAAATGCTACCAAACCATAGGCTCCAACATACAGAAATTACATATTTGCCGCAATAGGCCGCTGTTTTGAACCCGCCAAGCACATGCAAACATTGTGAAGCCACTTAACAATTTGTCAAAAAGCCTTTCATCGGCGATAATGGGGGGCACGCGACTGCCAAGCCAGTTGCTCCCATCCTGTTTGCCCCCGCCCCATCCCGTGTACATTCGCCACTTATCCCTCACCAATTTTCGCAATTATCGGCGGCTTGAAGTCTCGCTTCCCACGGGTGCTTTGATTTTGGTTGGGCGCAACGCACAGGGCAAAACCAGTATTTTGGAGGCGATTCACTATCTCACCAGCGCTTCTAGCCTGCATGGCACCGACCGCCAGCTATTAAATTGGTTGGCGGTGCGCACAGATGCCAACCCATTTATGAAAATTGTGGCGGAAGTGGTGACGGCGCATGAGATTCGCAAGGTGGATGTGCGGCTGGAAACCAGCGATGGCGGTTTTGGCAAAGAGCGTCCCTTGCGCAAGACGGTACTCATCAATGGGGTACGCAAACAGGTGGGAGAGTTAAGCCGGGTGGTGAATGCGGTTTTATTTTTGCCGCAAGATATGGCGCTGGTAGAAGGTGCGCCGGCTTTGCGCCGGCGTTATCTGGATGCGCTCATTAGCCAAGTAGACCCCGATTATGCCCCCACTTTGCTAGAATATGGTAAAGTGCTTACCCAACGCAACGCTTTGCTCAAACAGTTTGGCGAAAGTGGCAGAAGCGACGAATCTCAATTGCAATTTTGGGATGTCCAACTTTGCCAGCACGGGGCAATCCTAATCAACAAACGGGCACGCGCCCTGGAAGAATTGGAGTTGTATGCCAGTCGGCTACACCGCGATTTGACAGGGGGCTTAGACTACTTGCACCTAGCCTATCAACCCAACTTTGACCCGGTCGTCCAAGCAAGCGAGCAGTTGCAATTTGGGCTAACTGTGCCGATACAACGCGCTCGCCTTGCCGAAGCACAGATGATGACGAGTATGCAAGCTCGTTTGTTAGAATTACGCGCCGAAGAGCTAGCCCGTGGCGTAACAGTGATCGGCCCTCACCGTGATGAATTGCGCTTTATTGCCAGTGGGGTGGACATTGGCTTGTATGGTTCGCGCGGGCAGGGGCGTAGCGCAGTGCTTGCCCTAAAGCTAGCCGAACTTCAGTGGATTCACGCCCGCACAGACGAGTATCCGATCCTACTGTTAGACGAAGTTCTGGCGGAGTTGGATAGCCAACGGCGGCGTGACTTATTGGAACGCACTGGGGTTGTGCAACAAAGCCTGATGACAACCACCGACCTAGATGGTTTTGAACCCGCTTTTCGAGCTCAAGCTCGCATTTGGCAAATTCATCAAGGCACTGTCGAGATTCCCGACCACAAGCGCTAACAATTTCTTTTCTCTTTAAGTAAACCAACATGAGCAGTGAAAATCGTTTTTTTGATACCGCAGATATTTTTATCGCTTCCGGCAACGGCGGCAATGGCATGGTGCATTTTCGCCGTGAAAAGTTTGTGCCACGTGGTGGACCAGACGGCGGTGACGGCGGCAATGGCGGTTCGGTGTATTTGGTGGTAGATCCACACCTGAACACGCTGGAAAAATTCCGTTTTACCCATCGCTTTCAAGCGGAACATGCCAAACACGGCGGACCGGTCAAGCGTAGCGGTAAAAGCGGCGAGGACTTGCTCATTGGCGTCCCGGCTGGCACAGTGGTGTATGATGCTGAAACCGACGAAGCTTTGGGCGATTTAACCGAGAGTGGGCAAAAACTTCTGGTCGCTAAAGGTGGTCAAGGTGGGCGTGGCAATCAACACTTCGCCAATTCGCGCCGCCAAGTCCCCTTTATCGGTGAGAAAGGGGAACCCGGACAAAGCCGGCAACTTCGCCTGGAGCTAAAAATTATTGCCGATGTGGGCATTGTCGGTATGCCGAATGCGGGTAAATCCACGTTTCTTTCGGTGGTGACTGCCGCTAAACCCAAAATTGCCAATTATCCTTTCACCACCCTAGTTCCCAACTTAGGTGTAGCACAATTGGATGGTTACCATACACTTGTCCTAGCCGATATTCCGGGGTTGATTGAAGGCGCACATTTGGGGGTGGGTTTAGGCTTTGAATTTTTGCGCCACATCCAACGTACCCGCGTGTTGATTCACCTGCTGGATGGAACAAACGAAAATCCACTGCTGGATTACTCACAAATTCAGAGCGAACTGGCATTGTTTGACGAGAACTTAGCGGAAAAGCCCCAGGTGGTGGTGTTGAACAAGCTCGATATGCCGGAAACACAAGCGCGTTACCCGGAACTACGCTCCGCCTTTGCAGAGCGGGGTATTGAGCTATTCAGCATGTCGGCAATTGCCCAACAAGGGGTGCGCGAAGTGCTGTACAAAGCCTCCGCTCTGCTCAAGGATGCGCCGCCTGCCCCAGTAGTGGAAATTACACCGGTCTATCGCGCTGTAGCCGACCCGGGCTATTTTGAAGTCACCCAAGAAGAACCACACGTATTTCGCATTCGTGGCGAAAAGGTAGAGCGTGCCGCTCGGCAAACCTACTGGGAATTTGACGATGCCGTGCGCCGTTTTCAACGTATTTTGGAAACCTTGGGCGTACAAAATGCTTTGCGGGCGGCAGGCGTGCAACCCGGTGATACCATTCGCATTGGTGACAACGAGTTAGAATGGCAAGAATAGGTGTTTTCGGGGGGACATTTGACCCGCCCCACTATGGGCATTTGATTCTGGCGGATATTGCCGCTCAACAACTCGCTTTGAGCCGCGTCTTGTGGATGGTGGCAGGGCAATCGCCCTTCAAGCAAGGTCAAGCCACCACCCCTGCCGAAATCCGCGCCTACTGGGTACAAATTGCCATTGCCGACAAGATNNAATCCGCAGTTTGCCATCACGCGTGTTGACCTTGACCGTCCTGCGCCGCATTACACCAGCGAGAGTTTGGCGCTTTTGCAGGCACAATTCCCGCAAGACTCGTTTTTTTTCTTGATGGGGGCAGATTCGCTCGCTAGCTTTGCTCGGTGGCGTGCTCCCGAAACCATCTTGCAACTCGCTCAATTGGCAGTGTTGCGGCGTCCCGCTAGCGCTCCCGACATCGCCCAATTGACGGCGACTTTTCCGACTCTGGCAGAGCGCCTACATTGGGTCAATGCTCCGCAAATTGAAATTTCTAGCCACCAAATCCGCGCCGACTTAGCCACTGGGCACAGTGTACGCTATTTTTTGCCCCCCGCCGTTTTAACTGCTGTCCAGCAATGGCGGTCTGGCACTGCGAACATGAGCACACAATCTGCCTGATTGGGCTAAACCCTGCATTTTCTTCCCATTTCCCATTTTCATCATGCGTGCCATTCGCGACTCTTATTTTTGGGCGATTTGCCTGAATCACTTTGCCGTTGACCTGCTCAATACCCAGCGCGTGCTGATTTTGGTCTTTTTGAGTGCTACACTGACACTTACCAACAACAATATTGGTTTGATTGGGCTATTTGCCACCAGTTTTGGGGCGTTGTCGCAACCTTTTTGGGGATTGTGGGCAGATCGCTACCGATTGCACTGGTTGGCTCCGGCAGGCTTGTTGTGGATTGCTGGCTGGCACATTTTGGCGTTTTGGATTGGCGGGAAGTTTGCCATTGTGTGTGTGATTCTTGCCGCGCTGGGGTCGGGGGCGTTTCATCCGGTGGGTACAGAACGCGCCAGCACGCGGGGTAAGATTATTTTTGAAGGCAAGGTCGGCATGGCGTCCGGTTTGTTTTTTTTGGCGGGTCAGTTGGGTTTGTCACTGGGTCCCTTGGTGGGTGGTCAATTGCTGAGTTTGTGGGGATTGAATGGGTTATTGTTGTTGTGCAGTTTGGCAGTGCCGGTGGCGTTTTGGGTGCTTGGACAGGTGCGCCAGCCGCTGGGC
The DNA here is from genome assembly GCA_002455215.1 of Anaerolineales bacterium UBA6668. GTDB lineage: Bacteria > Chloroflexota > Anaerolineae > Anaerolineales > UBA6668 > UBA6668. The sequence continues at coordinate 18,725 of DKKK01000137.1, forward strand.
GATACCCCACCTGCCATGCAAGCGCCTGCTACCCCACCTCCCGCCGAACAGTCGCAAATGCGCTGGGGGCTTTTGTTGATATTTGTCGTATTTGTGTTTTTGCGTACCGTTCCCAACCACTTTAGCATGGACTTTTTACCGAAATTACTAAAAGACAGCGGCTACGCACCCAACGTTTATGGCGCTTTGGCTTCAGTGTTTATGGCAGGCTCGGCGCTGGGGGTGGTGTTAGGTGGTTATTTGAGTGACCGGGTCGGGCATCGCAATGTTTTGTTGGCAATGTTGTTATTTAGCATTCCCTTCTTTTGGCTGTACCCCACCCAGCAAAACCCGCTTTGGCTGGCAATTTTGGCGGCATTTGCCGGTTTTGGTAGTGGCTCTGCCCACCCTATCATCGTGGTTGCCGCGCAGAGTTTCTTCCCGCGCAAACAGGCTATGGCTTCTGGCTTATCATTGGGCATGATCTTTGTAACGGGTGCGCTGGGTTCATGGTTACTTAGCATTTGGGCAGACCGCGTAGGAGTAGCCACTGCGATTCAATTTAGCGGGCTTTTGCTGATTCCGGCGGTTTTGCTTGTGCCGTTTGTCTTTCAAAAACACACAAAGGCGCGGTAAATGCCCTTGTGTAAGCACAACCACGCGCTTTACTTCTATATTCGCCGCGCGTCAGAGTTGCACTGTTATTCTTAACAATACCTTCGCCAAAATTCAAAATTGACGAAGGTATTGTCTTAAGGGAAACCGCAGGCTTTCCAACTGGGTCGAAAATCGAAATCAGCTTTTTTGCCGCCATTGGTAGCGTAAATAGCCCAAAGTCAGCGAAAGCAACACGAACATGGCGATGAACTGCCAATCCCACCCGCCGCTTTTAATGCCCTTTTCACTCAATTGAACTGCATTGACTTCCCCTTTACAAGTATCACATTGGTAGCTTTGTGTACCGCTGACCTTGCCCCACGCAATGGGCTGTTGGTGGCTAAAGAGCGAAGCCCAATAATCTTGACCCGCTTGGGTCGTTTCTAGCATATCAAAGGAAAATGTGTAAATGCCTGCTGGCAATTCGAGTGGCGAGAAGGTGAACGTTACGGTACGCACTTGACCGGGTGAGACTTCATTGGCACAATCCACTGTACGATAAAAACGCCCAACCACAACACCATCCTTGACCGCTTCAATCACCAACTCCACCTTGCAACGCATCCAATTGTAAATGCCGGTATTTTGTACCTGAATTTGCGCTTGGTAGGTGCCATTCCATACCCATTGCGCGGGTAACCCGCTGACATCTAAGACATTAAAACGCTTTGGGGCGGATAGGATGGGGTAGCCGCTTGCGCCTGCATCACGAAGGTGGAGGTGGGTGTAGTAGTGAAATAAAATTTGTTCGGCGCGTGTCCATTGCACGCTCCAATCTCGCATACAAGGTTCGACCTTGGTACTTATTTTCCCCCGTTCCCAACGAATGGCACCAAGTTGGCTCATGCCGCGTGCATGTCCGAGTGTGATGGCGCAATCGGTCGTGCTGATGGGGTCTGGCACAGACAGCAGGTAGTCTGGCTTTTCCGGCGATGTGACGGTTTGCAGTGGCACATCGGAGAAAAATTCGGCAAAGGCGGGCAAATCGCCGGTGGAGTAAGACAGATAGTAGCGGGGTGCAACCGCGGCGCAAATGGCTTGTTGGAAGGCATTTTGCTCGCTGGTGGGGCGGGAACAGCG
>DKKK01000133.1 GCA_002455215.1 Anaerolineales bacterium UBA6668
CCGCCAATGCCGCCGCCAGCGTGGCACAAGCCGGACAGCAAATTGCCCAAGCCCAACCACAAAACGGTCAGCAAGGGCAGAATGGTCAGCAAGGGCAGAACGGACAGCAAGGGCAGAATGGACAGCAAGGGCAGAACGAACAGCAAGGGCAGAATGGACAATCGGGCAGTGGAACTGGCAATGGCAACACCAACAGCGGCGGCATTGCCGGGACAGAACCCATTGGGCAGGACAATGCTCGNNAAACCAGCTACGAACAAATTCACGCCCCTAGCCGCATTGGTGGGACAGGGGGTGAGCAAGTGCAACTAGGCTCCGGTGAAAACACCAATCCGGGCAACGAAATTATCGCCGAACGCCCGAACCTGCCCAACGAAACCGGCGAAGCCAATGTGCCCTACACCGAAGTTCTGCCCGACTACAGCGCCGCCGCCAACAACGCCATCGAAAGCGAACAAGTACCGCTCGGTTTACGCGATGTGGTACGTGATTATTTTAGCTCGTTAGCTCCCTAACCCATCCTTCTTATGAATCCAGACTCATTTCGTTCTCTCGCCCTGCAAATCGAAGCCGAAGTTGCTAAATCCATCGTAGGGCAACCAGAAGTCATCCGCAATGTGCTGACCGCCATCATCCTTGGTGGGCACGTCCTGCTTGAAGGCAATCCCGGGCTAGGCAAGACCAGCCTAATCCGCACCTTCTCCCAAGTGCTACACTTGGACTTCTCGCGCATCCAATTCACCCCAGACCTAATGCCCGCTGACATTGTGGGTACGGATATTCTGGATGATTCCAGCACAGGCAGGAGTTTCCGCTTTCAGCCCGGACCCATCTTCGCCAATTTGGTACTGGCAGACGAAGTGAACCGCGCCACCCCCAAAACGCAATCCGCCATGCTTGAAGCCATGCAAGAAAAGCGTGTGACAGTCGCCAAACACACCTACGATTTACCCGCGCCGTTCTTTGTATTGGCAACCCAAAACCCAATTGAGATGGAAGGCACCTACCCCCTGCCCGAAGCCCAACTCGACCGCTTTTTGCTCAAGGTGAATGTGCCGTTCCCCACTACCAGCGAAATGGTGCTGATTATGGAGCGTACCACTGGGCAAAACACGCCAACTGTCAGCAAGGTGGCAGATGGCGAGCAACTGTTGGCAATGGGGGAACTCGCCCGCCAAGTGCCGGTAGCCTCCCATATCAGCGAAGCCATTGCCAGCTTGGTAGTTGCCACTCATCCTAACCATCCAAGCGCCAAGCCACTGGTGAAAAAGTACATCCGCTATGGGGCAAGCCCGCGCGGAGCGCAAGCGCTCACCCTTGCCGCCAAAGTGCGTGCGCTTCTGCAAGGGCGCTACAACGTTTCAGAAGATGATGTTAAAGCGGTTGCCAAAGCCTGCTTGCGCCATCGCTTGCTCCCCAATTTTGAAGCGCAAGCCGAAGGAATTTCCACCGATGCCGTGATTGACGAGCTAGTGGCGTAGATTTACACCTATGACCTTATTTTCCGAAAGCGCACTACGCAAGCTCGACCAATTGGCGCTCACTGCCAGCCAAGTACGCAGTGGCGCAATCAAAGGTGAACGGCGCTCCAACAAAAAAGGGCAGTCGGTTGAATTCGCCGATTACCGCAATTATGTGCAAGGCGATGACCTGCGCCGTCTGGATTGGAACTTATATGCCCGTTTAGAAAAACCGTTTATCAAACTATTGGAAGATGAAGAAGATTTGGCAGTGCATATTTTGCTCGATTGCTCGGCTAGTATGGATTGGCACGCCGATGAAAAGCATCCCGCCGATAGCCACAAATTCACCTATGCCCGCCGTTTAGCAGGCGCACTAGCCTACCTGGCGCTGGGTGCGGGTGACCTACTGACCTTTGCCGCCCTGCGCAACGGGCAGGTGGGCGAGCAATACGGACCCGCGCGTGGACGGCAACACACCCTACGTTTAATCCGCTGGCTTACCGCCCTACCTGCCAATGCCAGCACAGACCTTACCACTGCGCTCAAACAGTATGCCTTGCGCGTCAGCCGTCCCGGCTTGTGCATTGTACTCACCGACTTATTCAGCCCCAATGGCTGGCAAGAAGGCATCACCGCCTTGCAAACACGTGGGCACGAGTGTGTGCTGTTGCAAATTCTTGCCCCGGAAGAACTGGAACCTACCCTAAGCGGAGATTTACGCTTAATTGATAGTGAAAGTGGTATCGGACAGGAAGTCTCGCTCAATGATGGGCTATTACACCTTTACCGCAAGCGCGTTCAGCAATGGCAGTTAGAAACTGCTGAGTGGTGTACCAAACGTGCCGTCCATTTTGTGCCTATCAACACGGCTACTCCCTGGGATGAACTGTTACTAACCACGCTTCGCAAGCGCGGCATTGTCAGTGGTTAAACTGCCTGCGCATAAGCCAACTTACTTTCCAGCACCCATTTTCCTTGTACCATAATCCCTAAAGCCTACACCGCCCGCCATGTCCTTTCTAGCCCCCCTTTCAGCCTTGCTTGGATTGCTCGCCATTCCAATCATTTTGCTGTATATGCTCCGTTTAAGACGGCGTGACCAGGTGGTAAGTAGCACGTTTTTGTGGCAGATGGTCTTGCAAGACCGTGAAGCGAACCGCCCGTGGCAAAAACTGCGCCGCAATTGGCTACTGATTTTACAATTGTTGCTGTTGGCGACCATGGTATTGGCGCTGACCCGCCCTTTCCTACCTATTCCAACTGTGGCAAGTGGCAATCTGGTGCTCCTGTTGGATGGTTCGGCTTCCATGCTCGCCACCGATGTAAAACCGTCTCGCTTTGAAGTTGCCCGCCAAGCGGCACAAAATATTATCAATAACCTGCCCGAACAATCCAGCCTAACCCTAATTTTGGTGAGTCGCCAACCACAAATTTTGGCAACCGCCAGCCGCAACACTGCCGAGCTTGCTCGCGCCTTGCAATCTGCCAATGCTACACCCGGAAATGCCGATTGGAGCGCGGCGCTTGCCCTTGCCAATGGTAGCGCCAGCAATCAATCGGAAACTACCGTTGTGCTGATATCCGATGGCGGCTTGCCTGCCAGTGTCAGTGCGGTCAATGGCAATGTACGCTATATTCCCATTGGGCAAAGCGCCGAAAACCTAGCCATTCGCGCCCTAGCCGTGCGGGCAAATGCCAACGGTGAGCCGCAACTATTGGTAAGTGTCCACAATTACGGTACACAGCCGCAGTCCGCCACGCTATCTATTTACATCAATAACCAATTATTTCACGCCCGCCAATTGACGGTAGTCGCCGCGAAGAATAGCGACCTAAACTTACCAGTTTGGGCAGACACTGTCTCTATCTTTGCCGAACTCACACCCACGAATGGTAATGGGGCAGTAGACGCATTTGCCAGCGATGACCGCGCCTGGGCAGTTTACCAGCCCACCAAAAGCGGTAGGACGCTGTTTGTCGCTCCCAAGGGCAATTTATTCATTGAGCAGGCGCTTGCATCGCTCCCCAGTGTCACCGCGTTTAAGCAATCTGCCGAACAAGCCCTGCCACAAGAAGCCTTTGACTTGTACTTTTTCGAAGCCTTTGCGCCTAGCGTCTTGCCGCCAGCCAGTATGGTGTTGTTGAATCCGGGCGAAAATGCTTGGTTTGATGTGCTTGAAGAAGTGCTACCCAGTGCCAGCCCGCTCTGGCAAGTGGAGTCTCATCCCACCAATCGCTATGTAGATTGGTCGGCAATCCAGATAGACAGCCTGCAACCACTCAAACCTAAAGCCGCCTATCAAACCCAGTTCGACCCGATTGTTTCCATAGATGGCGTGCCGTTGGTATGGGCAGGGGAAGTGGAAAATCGGCGCATATTGGCGGTCGGGTTCGATTTACGACGCACCGATTTTGCCCTACAAGTGGGTTTTCCTATCTGGATGGCAAATGCCTTGGCCTGGCTCCATCCATCTACGGTGATTCAAACCAGTGGGGATTTTGTGTCGCCCGGTGATACCGTCACCATCCTGCCAGATCTTGCCGCCGAGCAGGTATATATCCTTGCCCCGGATGGTATCATTCACCAATCGCCCGCCACCGAACAAGGAGCAATTTTTGCCGACACTGAGACGCCCGGTTTGTATGCCGTTTTGAGTGACAATACCAATCAAAAAAGTGTAGTGGCTGGTGGGTATTTTGCCGTCAATACCTACTCTCCGCTAGAAAGTGACATCGCGCCGCGGGCAGAAGTGCGCATCGCACAACAAACTGTCTCGCAAAGTCAGCCCAATGCAGTCGGTCAGCATGAGCTTTGGCGCTGGGCAGTGTTGTTGGCAATTGCAGTGATTGGCTTGGAAAGTTGGGTGTATTATCGCGGACGAACGCACTAACCCAAAGGCGCGGTTATGAACTGTGCCCAATATAAACGTGTGCTAAAGTCGAGGGAGTGGGAGATAAACTGTCTAAATTACTGTTTTTTGCAGGTGCGGTTCAAAGTTTCGAAAAGCAATCTCGTCAGCAACGAATCCAAGAGCAAATCTTGCCACAGTCACGGGCTTGTCATTTCGATAGAGCGAAGCGACAGAGAAGTCTTGATATAGAGGGGACAAATTTCTCACTACGCACCCGTCCATAACGCTCGAAATGACAAGCGGGTTAACTCCATCTGCAACGCAAAAAAGCGGCAGAGTCTATCGCAACAAAATAGGGATTTGTATTCCCCGAAAAACTGAACCGCGCCCGTTTCTTGCGTTCCGCTTTGCAATTATCTTGATTTAGTATAAAATAAATTTATGCTAAGTAAAAGAGAAATTTCAAAAACACTTTTGTTCATCGGCTTTGGGATTCTTATTGCATTTGTTTCACGCTCTCAATCCTCACAAGCACAGACGCCACAAACCACACCCGCCCCAGATTTCACTCACACAACCGAAAAACAAGCTACCTACTGGAATGAGCCACTTCAAGCGGGCTACCAAGTTGAGTACGGTTCAGAAGTGATTCGCGTGCCCGCGGAGAATCAGCCTGTCAATTGGATTGTCATTCTCAAAGCACCGTCCCTACAAGCCCGTCAGAACGCAGACAAAGGACTTAACATTGCCAGCACCCGCCGCCACATGCAAGCAGAGTTAGCACGCGTGCAAGGCGATTTACGCCGCCAAAATGCAATCGGGCGCATTCGCAAAGAATTTACCACATTAGTCAATGGCTTTGCAACACTCGCCACACCCGCCCAGGTTGAACAAATTAAGCACCACCCCAATATTTTAGATGTATATCCCGATTATCAGCTTTCAATTGCGCTCGACACCAGCGTGCCATTGATTGGCACGCCCAGTTTATGGGGTATGGTAGACGGTTCAGGCAACCCAGTCAATGGGAACGGCATCCGAGTCGCAGTCATTGATACTGGCATCGAATACACGCATTCCGCCTTTGGAAGTTGTACTGCCCTAAATAGTGGGGGTAGTTGCCGTGTGGTGGATGGTTATGACTTTGCCAACAACGATACCGACCCAATAGATGATAACAAACACGGCACACATGTTGCAGGCACAATCGCTGGAGCAGACACAGAAATCACCGGCGTTGCTCCTCAAGCATTGTTGTACGCCTATAAAGTCTGTACACAGTACGGCGCTTGCGATACCAGTGCTATTATCGCCGGTTTGGAACGTGCGGCTGACCCCAACAATGATGGCAACACCAGCGACCATGTAGATGTGGCAAATTTAAGTTTAGGTGGACCTGGGGATAACACATCGCCGTTATCCATTGCAGTGGATGAAGCTGTCACGGCTGGCATCAGTGTGGTGGTTGCGGCGGGCAATAGTGGCTCAAACTACAGCACCATTGGTGCGCCCGGTGCATCGGCACAAGCAATTACCGTGGGTGCGACCGATGATGCAGATGGCATCACCTACTTTTCATCGCGCGGTCCCGTGCAAGGCTCGGTTATCAAACCGGACATTGTTGCGCCCGGCTTCAATATTCGTGCGAGTGTTTTGAATGGCGGCTATGCAGAGCTGAGTGGTACGAGCATGGCAACCCCACATGTCGCTGGCATTGTTGCACTACTTCGCCAACTACATCCGGCTTGGACACCCAACCAAATCAAAGCTATTTTAATGAATAACGCACTCGACTTAGGCGCAAATCCTTTTGCACAAGGTGCGGGACGGATACAAGCCAGCCCCGCCGCCAATCCCGATTTTCTAGCAAATCCAGGTTCCTTAAGTATGGGAGTCGTCAACAATTCACAACCCATCTGGACAAATACCCGTTCCTTTATCATTCAAAATCTTTCCAATACCGCACAACTCATCAACCTATCTGTTGCGCCCGGATTACCAGCCGGGTTGACAACCACTTTATCCCAAACCAGCATTTTTATCCAACCAAACGCTTTTGCAATAGTGCTGTTTACCGTCCGAGTAGATAACGCAGTTTTGCCTTTCCCAAGTTCAGACCCACTGAGCTATTCTGGTAACATTCTAATAAGTAATGGAAGTCAAAGCAAACATATCCCATTTGCGCTGATAAAAGCGGCTGTTATGACGATTAATTGGGATATACCGCCGGATGTGGTGCTCATTCACGACCGCAGTGCATGGGGGAAATACGTCTTCTTAGGTTCACCCACTTCCCCTTACTATGCCGCCTTGCCGCCAAACACGTATGATATTATCTCTTGGTACTTTGACATTAATGGCTGGATTGTGAATGAGAATATCAATTTGACCAATAGTGTTGCCTACAATATCTACAAAGCAGATGCAAACCACACTTTTCAGACCCACTTACTCAAACATGATGGCTCACTCATCCCAGCCAGCGGACTATCTCGCAAAATTGTCATCAACCACAATGCCAGTGGGCGTGGTATGTCAAACCTGACATTCGGCGGTGGCGGAGAAATTCCATTAGATGCCTTGCTCTCCGATATGTCCAACAATTACCGCTACGAAACAAGTGCTCGGCACTACCACGACCCAAACACCATCTATAATTCATTATTCTATGCCAACGGGGTAAGTGGCGCATTGGATTTGACCAATGATTACTCGCAAGCAACGCGCCTTGAAGTGCGCTATAACACTCTAGCTGGAACAAACTTGCGTGGGGTGCTGTACACTGGGCGATATGGCAATGCAATGGAAGGTATGGATGGCTTTAATCTATTGCCAAGTCAAAGCACACAGGTTTATTATTTCACCCCTTTCGACTCACTAGCCTTTTTCAATTCTCGTCAAATCTACCTCGGCAATCCCGATATGAATGCGTTTTACGCCTACAGCAATATCTTCCGCATCAATGCCACGGGGAGCTATACGCTCTGGTTACTCAATCACCAACCCGGATTAGGCGATTCATACATTGACTATACCTATACAGATAATACCTACGTGGTGAACGGGGGTCCACACTATTGGGCTTCCTATCTTGAAAATTCTAACAACACCTTTTTGCTACGCCCCAATTACCCATACTTGTTTAATAATCAGTTTTATTACGTGCGTGGGCAATGGCAAGACCAAATCAACACCATCCCCACCTATCAACTCACCAATGCCAACGGTGTAATCCTGCGCACAGGCGATTTGTCCGCCGCCGAATTACTTCAAGTGCCTATCATTGCTGGAGTACACCATTTTACGGCGAATTACAGTGGGGTATTGAGCGGTAATGCTACCAGTGGGCAAGTTGAATTGCAGTTTGATACAACCCTAGCCGATAAAAACCCACCCGTATTGCAAGAAATTCAAATCCTGCAAGGCAATGTACGCAAGGAAAAGGTAACAGACGGTGCAGGAAAAATCGCAGTGCGAGTGGCAGATGGTTTGCCAAACCTGACAATGCAAATCGAAATTGACACGGGCACTGGCTGGCAAGGTTTAGTAGTGACCCAATCGGGTGATTTTTTCTCTGCTGATGTTCCCGCATTTTCGCCAACAGTAGATACATTTGTAAATTTGCGGCTGACTGCTACAGATAGTTTGGGCAATCGCATTGCGAATACCCTCTCACCAGGCTTTATCGTGTTGGCTGTACCAATTGCAACACCGACAAGTACAGCCAGCCCAACAGTAACAAGTACTGCCCTGCCTAGCCACACGGCAACAGCGNNCCAGAATTTAAAATTTACCTACCATTAATAATGCACTAAGTTAGCTTTTCCACTTCGCCCGCAAGTTCTTTTGTTGAAGTACCAACGGATTAATTACATTACCGGTTTGTGAGCCGCACAATACATCCAAAACGTGTTGCGCGGCTTTTTGTTGCAGTTCGGGAATGGATGCAGTTGAAAAAAATGCCGCATGGGGCGTCACAATCACATTCGGTAAACTTAGCAATGGGTTATTGGTATATGCCGCTTCAATCTGCAAAACATCCAGTGCCGCTCCTGCAATCTGCCCGTGAGTCAGTGCGTCAAGCAATGCGGCTTCGTCAATCAATGCACCGCGTGCCGTGTTGATGAGATANNGCAGGCAAATGCAACGAAACATAGTCAGAAGCCTGCAAAAGCTCGGTCAAATTGCGGGTGGAGTGATGCGGTGCAGGTAACGCATTGGTGGCGATTCTTGGCGTGTAAGCAATCACCCGCATACCCAAACCCACTAACTTGGGGAAAAGGGCTTGGGCAGTGTTGCCAAAGCCTACCAAGCCTACTGTTTGCCCGCGCAATCGTGGCAGTGAGAAGCCAGCCCGCAAAGCCCACTCGCCTTGTTGGGTAGAGCGTACATAGCGAACAATGCCGCGGGCACACGCCAGCAGTAAGGCAAGCGCGTGGTCAGAGACTTCGTCTATACAATAATCCGGTACATTGGTTACGAGAATTCCCAATTCCGTGGCAGTTTGCACAGCAATATTATCTACCCCGACCCCATAGCGGCTAACAATTTGGCAATGGGGGGCGTTTTGCAAAACTTCTGGCGCAACCGTTTTCCAATTCGTCAAAATGGCAAGCGCATCCTTTGCCAAATAACACAATTCTGGAATGGAGCCGGTTTTTGCAACCTTTAGCTTGTATCCACCCCGGTTGAGGGTGGCTTGCTCGATGTCCAGATTTTCCCAGGCGAAGTCAGTTACGAGTACATGGTTTGGAAAATTTGACATGGTACTTAGATAAATTTAAAGCAAAAAAGCGACTGATAATATGTCGCTTTAGTTATAGACTCGGCAATTTTCGAGGCTGACAACTGCCATATGAGTTAGAGAATGAATTTAAAAGAAAAACCCTTGGCGAA
>DKKK01000195.1 GCA_002455215.1 Anaerolineales bacterium UBA6668
AATCCTTCATGCGGTTGCCCTGGTTGGGGTAGGGTAGACTGGCGGAGGGCGATTTTTCGCGGTAGAATGTAGATTATACCCGCTTCGACACGCCGCGCTCAAGAAAATCGAAGCACAGCAAGAAAATTCATGTTACGCTTTGAAAATGTTTCCAAAAGTTATCAAGAAGGCAGTCAACTGCGTGTTGTACTGCACAATGCTCATGCTGAGATCCAAGCTGGTGAAGCGGTAGCCATTCTAGGCAAGAGCGGGACCGGCAAAAGTACGTTACTCAATATTATCAGTGGCATTGACGTAGCGGATGTGGGTAATGTGTGGGTGGACGGGCAAAACCTAACCGCACTGAATGAACATGAACGCACCTTATTTCGCCGCCACGAAATCGGCTTTGTTTTCCAGTTTTTCAATCTGATTCCCACCTTAACTACTTGGGAAAATATCCTGCTCCCGCTGGAATTGGTAGGTAAGGTAGGCGCAAGCGAGCGCGAGCGTGCCCAAGCGCTATTGAATGATGTGGGATTGTGGGAACGGCGCGACACATTTCCAGATAGGCTTTCCGGGGGAGAGCAACAACGGGTGGCGCTGGCAAGGGCACTGGTACACCAACCCAAATTGGTTTTAGCAGATGAACCAACTGGTAACTTAGATGAAGATACCGGTCAAAAGATTCTGGCTTTGCTCGACCGTCTAACCCGCCAGCAAGGCAGAACCTTGCTGATGGTCACTCACAGAAGCGATGCCGCCACCTTTGCCGACCGTATCTTACGCTTGCAGGATGGGCAGTTGTTGCCGAGTGAACTGGGCTAGTCGCCTTTCACTCTTGCCAACCCTAGCGATTCGGCGCGTGCCTGCATCGCTAGAATCACATTGCCGACATGCTCCCAAAGGTCTATTCCTAGCAATTTTGCTCCTTCTGCCACTTCTTCGCGGTTTACCCCGGCGGCAAAGGCTTTTTGTCCCCATTTCTTGCGTACTGAGTCGATTTCTACATCATAAACAGAGCGGGTTGGGCGTACCAATGCCGCCGCAGTGACCAAACCGGTAATTTCATCGCAAGCAAATAAGGCTTTTTGCAAAAGGGTTTCGCGCGGCAAAGCCAAGTGCGAAGCGTGAGTCAAGACAGCGTGAACAATCTCTTCTGGCACGCCTAGCTCTCGTAAGATGGGCGCACCAGCTTGGGGGTGTTGGTCGAGAGTCGGGTGAATTTCCCAATCAAAATCGTGAAGCAGACCAGTAACTGCCCAAGTTTCGCCATCTTCGCCAAATTTTTCGGCATACCAGACCATTGCGGCTTCAACTGCCAGCATGTGGCGGCGCAGGTTAATGTTTTGTACATAATCGCAGACAATCTGCCAAGCTTGAGAACGTGAAAATGTTGTCATACCATATACCTAAGTACACATTTCGTACGGATGAAGACTCCGCTTTCTTCGTATGAAAAAACTCCTGTATTCAACCGAAGTCGAAGACAACCGCTTTATACGAATATAGAAGTTTGAACGAAGCATCCATTCCGCAACTTTTCCCGGAATTGCGCGTATTATACAGTGGAAAGCTTGTGTTAGGTTTTCAAAAATAGCATCATTAGGAGATTATCATGATTAAGTTACTTGTCCGTTGGGCAATTACTGCCTTAGCAATCGCCGCCGCTTTTTATGTCGTACCCGATATTGGCATTGAAGGCAATGCCCTGTACACTGTGTTGGGTTTGGCGGTGGTCTTTGGTTTGGTAAACGCACTGATTCGTCCGGTACTCATGTTGTTGACTTGCCCGCTAATTATTCTCACGTTAGGGTTAGGCACATTGGTCATTAATACCGTGATGTTCATGCTCTCCACCACAATCGCCAATTGGTTTGGGGCGACCATTACCATTCCAAGTTTCTGGCACGCATTGGGCGCATCCATTGTAGTTAGTATTGTCAGTGGTGTGCTGAGCATATTCGTCAGCGATGACAATGGGCGAGATTAAGCCTGGTTGTTCAAGCTGAATTGAGCACCACACTTGCCAATTTGCGATACACCGCACCGCTCGGTCTTAATTCGCTTGCAAACAATGTCAGCGAACTAAATTGAAAGGTAGGTGTGCTTGGCAAGTGTGGTTTTGGGATTTGTTGGGCGAGAGAAGCCTGCTGGGCGGGGCTGGCAAAACGTGAAACACGCCCGATGGTGATGTGGGGAGAAAATGCCGGCGTGCTAGCGTAGCCGTATTGTTGAGCAAGGTGCGCCAATTCGCGTTGAAAGTCGTAGAGCGTGTGCATTTCTGCCTGTACCACACTTTGCAACCCCACCCACAACACAGACGGCTTGCGCCAATTTGGAAAAACCCCTATCTGCTCAAATTGAAATCCCCACTGCAAACAATCCTGCAGTTTACCGGTGGCTTGCCATTCCGCAAAATCCTTCTGCCATTGGCTGACTTGCTTTTCAGAGCTATCTCCCAAAAAGTACAAAGTTAAGTGAAATTGGCTAGGCGCAACCCACCGTACAACGCCAGATGCTTCACCCAATTGCAAGGTTTTTTGCACCTGTGCTAGTGATTCTTTGCAAGTTTCTGGTAAAGTGAGCGCTAAGAAAGTACGCATTAATCGTACCAATGCAAGAGTGCGTTGGCGAGCAGGGCAGTGCGCTCCAAAAAGCTGGGGATGTCAGTGTACTCTTGTAAGGTGTGCGCACCATTGCCGCCGGGACCCATCCCACACAACACGGGTTTGCCGAGTTGGGCGACGTACGCCGCATCTGAGCCGCCTCCGACACTGGCCTCCCGCAGTGCAAAACCGGTTTGCGCCGCAATCTGCTTCATTTTTTCATAAGCCTGAGCAATGGCGGGGGTGCGGGGCATGGGTGGGCGGCTAACCCCGCCTTCGACAGTCAGACTTGCACGGGCATCTACCACTTGTAGTGCGTGGAACTCACGCTCCAAGCGCTTGCGTTCTTCTTCATCTTCAATACGGACATCCACTTCCATCGTGCAAAATTCTGGCACGGTGTTGACAGCAGTCCCACCCTGAATTAATCCGGCACTGACAGTGGTGCCTTGCTCATAGCGGGTAAAATTCTGCACACGCAAAATTTGTTGTGCCATTTCAGCAATGGCGTTTACACCAGTCGTATGTTCATTGCCAGCATGTGCCGCTCGCCCTTGCACGCGAAGCACGTAAGTGCCGACACCTTTGCGTTGGGTTTTGATCGCGCCGTCCGGTGTGGCAGGTTCTAGACACAGGGTTAAATCTGCATTTTTTCCATAAGTCTCAATCAAGGCTTGTGAAGTCGGCGAGTCAATTTCTTCGTCACAATTGAGCATAAGATGAATCGGGTAGGCGAGACTGGATTGTTTGGCTAGCAATAGCTCGATAGCCCACCAGGCTTGCACCACACTGGCCTTCATATCGTAACTACCAGGACCGTAAAATTTTTCCCCAACGATGCGGATGGGGTTTTTCTGCAGTGTACCAACCGGGTGAACTGTGTCTACATGGCACAGTAAAAAAATGCCCCCAGTTACATGCGCCTGTTGGGCAGGAAAGGTAAAAACGACATTGCGCCCATAGCCAGGGTGGTCAAAGTGTTGAATGACAGGCTGAAACGGCATGAGCCAATTTTCTACGGTTTCACACACTGCTTGGATGGCGTTGGCGTGGTTGGAGGGGCTTTCAATGGCACAAATTTCTTGCAATTTTTGCAATTTGCCAGATAAATCGGGGGATAAATTGGATGGTTGAAACATGGGAATCTGATATACTTGCCCCATTCGAATTTGGATTTAAGTAGCATGTATGGAGCAACCCATCAAGTTTATCATATCTTCTTCTGCCCAACAGGCTAGCCGTTTAACTTTTCTCGAAAAAGCAAAGCGCAATCCAACCGAGTAAGCAGAGTCTGTACGGTGCTGAACAGACAAACCCTTTCCACAAAGCAAGGCGCTGACTTTGTAAAAACCGCCAAACCTAGGAAGGAATTGTTTTTTCAGTTTGCACAACAAAGAAAGGGATTTCTAAGGTAAAATTACGCAGTCCGTACTGGATTAAACAACTGAAATTCAAAAAAAGAAAAGGTATTTGTTATGAGTCCTGACAATCAAATGGAGCTAGCTGTTCCACGTGCTTTGAGCAAACTTCCGGAAATCGCCCGCAATCTGTATTGGGCTTGGAATCAAGATGCTCAATTTTTGTTCATTTATATGGACAAGCAATTATGGGAAGAAGTCAATCACAATCCCATTCGTTTTCTGGCGCTCGTGCCGCGTAGCACGCTCAATGCGGCGTTGCGTGATGACCGCTTCATGGAACTTTACAAAGCGGCTACTACGCGCTATGAAAAGTATCTAAATGCCACCAATACGTGGTTCAACAAAACCTACCCCGATTTTAAGCAAACCCCCATTGCGTATTTTTCACCCGAATTTGGTTTGCACGAAAGCCTACCGATCTATGCGGGTGGCTTAGGCATTTTGTCTGGCGACCACACCAAGGAAGCATCTGACATTGGTTTACCATTTGTCGGTGTCGGTTTTATCTATCAACAAGGCTACTTCCGCCAAAAAATCAGCGAAGATGGCTGGCAAATCGAATATTGGGACAACCTAGAGCATGCCTTACAGCCAATTTCTCCAGCTTTAGACCCGCAAGGCAACGAAGTGGAAGTGGAAGTGGGTTTGCCAGGGCGCAATGTCTATGCCAAAGTGTGGCGTTTGCAGGTGGGACGCGTTCCGCTGTATTTGATGGACACCAATCTGCCACACAACAACCCGGAAGACCGCGAACTGACCCATCGCTTGTACTCTAGCAATTTGGATGTTCGCATTGCTCAAGAAATTGTTTTGGGCATTGGTGGGGTGCGTGCTCTACGCAAACTGGGTATCAACCCGGGTGTTTGGCACATGAATGAAGGGCACTCCAGCTTTATGATTTTGGAGCGCATGGCAGAATGGGTCGAGCAAGGCTTAAGCTACGAGCAAGCCCAAATTCGTGTCAAGGATACCACCGTTTTCACCACCCACACTCCTGTGCCGGCTGGCAACGAAGCTTTCCCCGATTGGTTGATTGACCGCTACTTCCCGCAATATTGGACACGCATTGGTTTGACCCGTGAACAATTTATCAACCTAGCACGTATGGACCAACCGTGGGGTCCCACTTTTTCAATGCCCACTTTCGCGCTTGCCTTCAGCAAGTATGCCAATGGGGTGAGTGAATTACACGGTAAGGTTAGCCGCGAAATGTGGCAACACCTGTACCCAGATAAGGCAGTCAACGATGTGCCGATTGGTAGCGTG
Organism: Anaerolineales bacterium UBA6668; assembly: GCA_002455215.1. Lineage (GTDB taxonomy): Bacteria > Chloroflexota > Anaerolineae > Anaerolineales > UBA6668 > UBA6668. Next base: position 5,276 of record DKKK01000195.1, read on the forward strand.
ACCAATGGGGTGCATACCGATAGCTATTTGGCACGCCGTTATCAAGCGTTGTTTGACAAGTATCTTGGCAAAGATTGGCGCGACAAGCTGGACGACCCCGACACTTGGAAGGGGCTTTTGGATGTGCCAGACGAAGAATATTGGGAAGTACATCGCCACCTAAAGCGCAAACTACAAGCCTTTATGCGTGACCGGGGACGCAAGCTCTGGGTAACCACCCAAACCCACCCGGTACAAATCATTGCCGGTGGCGCTTTGCTAGATCACAATGCCTTAACCATTGGCTTTGCGCGGCGCTTCGCCACCTACAAACGCGCTGGTTTGATTATGCGTGATTTTGACCGTTTGTTGGCGCTCTTGCGCGATAGCCAACGCCCCTTGCAGATCATTTTCGCAGGCAAGGCACACCCTGCAGATGAGCCCGGCAAGCGCTTAATCCAACAAGCTTATCAAGCAGTCAAACGAGCAGAAACGGCTGGGCGCTTGGTCTTTTTGGAAGACTACGACCAAAATGTGGCACGTCACTTGGTACAAGGCTGTGACGTGTGGCTAAATACCCCACGCCGCCCGCACGAAGCGTCCGGTACTAGCGGGCAAAAAGCCGCCTTGAATGGGGTGCTAAACTTGAGCATCTTAGATGGCTGGTGGCCCGAAGGCTATAACGGACACAATGGATGGTCAATTGGTACCGAAGAGCAATTGGCAGACCAAGAAGCGCAAGATTCCCGCGATGCCGAGTCGCTCTTCAGCATTTTGGAAAACGAAGTTGTGCCAACCTTCTACAAGCGTGACAATAATAACGTCCCACATGATTGGATCCGTATGATGAAGGAAAGTATGATGACTTTGCTTCCCGCTTTTAGCACCCGCCGTATGCTCAAGGATTACACCAACCAGTTGTATATCCCTGCCATGCGCAATAGCAAAAAGTAATACGAACATTTACGCATGAGCATTACAGCCGTCAAAAACCTTTTTGACGGCTGTTTGTTTCCTAGCAACTATGAACCAGCCTGACCGCATTTACCAAAACGAGTATGGCACGCTCTATCGCTTCGGGAATTTTCCTAGCAAATGGGTAAATCCGCGTGCGATAGATGTCTGGAAACCCGTCAGCATCCAACCAAACAAGCACTACCCCGTACTCTATATGCAGGACGGGCAAAATATCCTGACTCCCGAAACTTCCACTGCCGGTATCTCTTGGGGTGTGGATGAAACCCTACAGCGTTTGGTGCAAATGGGTGAGATTCAACCGCATTGGGTGGTGGGGGTGTGGCATGATGGTGTGCGGCGCTGGAACGAGTATATGCCCCAACAGGCACTTGACGCCCAGCAAACTGCCGCCTTTCAACAAAAATTTAGCGCACGCTTGGCAGGGGAATTGCGTGGCTTGGCGTATCTGCGCTTCTTGGTAGAAGAGTTGAAGCCGTGGGTAGATGCCACCTTTGCCACACTTTCCCAAGCTCAATCTACCACAATCATGGGTTCTAGCATGGGCGGGTTGGCTTCCCTTAATGCGCTTTGTACCTATCCGCAGGTATTTGGCGCGGCAGGTTGTCTCTCTACTCACTGGACAGCGGGTGAGCAGTGGCTAGTAGACTATTTTCAGCGCGTATTGCCAAACGCTGGCACACACCGTTTATACTTTGATTACGGAACTGAAAGCCTAGACGCATTTTATGAGCCGTGGCAATTGCGGATGGATGACGTTCTACACTCGAAAGGCTATCAGCGTGGGGTAGATTGGCTGACAGAAAAATTTGTTGGGGCTAGCCACCGTGAGCGTGATTGGCATGAACGGCTGGCTTTGCCCATTTCCTTTTTACTCAAGGCGGTAGGGAGCAGTTAAAGCGCGAGTTGCTCGCTAGAATCTCAACCAACTCGTGATAAAATACCGTCTCGCGTTAACAATCTTAATTTTATTTTTTCGTTCAGAGTCATTATGCAAACATTTGGCAAAGGCTGGGTAGAAGTGATTTGTGGTCCGATGTTTTCCGGAAAATCCGAAGAACTGATTCGGCGTTTACGGCGTGCCCGCATCGCCAAACAACGCGTGCAAGTGTTCAAGCCGACCATTGATATTCGCTATGCGGTGGCAAAGGTGGTCAGCCATGCTGGACACGAATTTGATGCCGTTCCGCTCGAAAATTCAATGCAAATTCTCGCACAAGTTCATGCCGATACCTCCGTGGTTGCCATTGANNAAGCCCAATTTTTCGATTGGCAAATTGCCGAAGTGGTGTACCAACTGGCGGAGAGTGGCAAGCGGGTGATTTTGGCAGGTTTGGATACCGACTTTCGCGCAGAACCTTTTGGACCTATGCCAATTTTGCTGGCTGAAGCCGAAATTGTTGAGAAGCTCCACGCCATTTGCATTGTGTGTGGGCAAGAAGCTACCCGCACTCAGCGCTTGATAGATGGTCGCCCCGCTCGCTATGACGACCCGGTGGTGCTGGTGGGTGGCGCCGAAGCCTATGAAGCGCGTTGCCGCCAACACCACGAAGTGCCGGGTAGCCCACGCAAGCAATAGAAGCGCAATATTTTGTAAAAATCGTCAATTTATTCGTATTTTCACAGCAACCATTATGCAACACTATTCCGAAATTCTCAGTGAAGTACTCATTTCCGAAGAACAACTGCAAGCACGCATTGCTCAGCTTGCCCAGCAACTGGATGCTGACTATGCGACCCATCCTGATTTGTTGTTGGTGTGTATCTTGCGCGGCGGGGTGATGTTTCTCACTGACCTAATGCGCAAAATGACCGTGCCCCACCAAATTGACTTCATGTCCATCGGTTCTTATGGTTCAGGGGCGCGTTCCAGCACTGGCAATGTACGCGTGATTCTCGACCTGCAAACCGACATTCGCGGGCGACATGTCGTGCTGGTAGAAGATATTGTGGATAGCGGACACACCCTGGCACGCGTGTTGGAACTGCTAAACTCGCGTCAGCCTGCCTCGCTGAAAGTGTGTTGCCTGCTCGACAAAGAATCCCGCCGCCAAACACCTGTACCGATTGACTATGTGGGCTTCCCCATTGAAGACAAATTCGTCTTTGGCTATGGCTTAGACCTAGACGAATACTGGCGCAACCTGCCCTTTATCGGCGTAGTTGGGTAAAACCCCCTTCAACTTTCCGCCCCCAGCTCTCTTAATATCATCAACTTCCTTATGTCCGGCAAAAAGCCCATCAAGCCTTACTTAGACCACATCCCTGCCCAAAGCGGGCAATGGTTGGCATTGCTGGGCAATCAAACCACTGGGGTGGGGCTGACGGCAGAGCAAGCGCGGCTGGCATCCAAAGCCAACCGTGCGGCAGAACGCCCACAAGTCGTGTATGTCCCGCTCGATCAGCGCCCGCCGTTGGTTTTACCGGAGCTATACAGCGAAGTGGTGGCAACGTTTCCGTTGGAAATGGCTGGCAAAGTGTGGTTGGTGGGTGGGGCGATTCGCAATGCCATTTTGCGCCGCCCATTTCACCGCCTAAAGTTTGTCGTGAATGGCGACCCAGTGGCACTCGCCAAGCGCACCGCTAACCTGCTCGATGGGGTGGCACACGGCACGCAAGTCACACTCTTTTTGCAAAGCGAAGATGGCAGTGAGTGGCGTTTTCCGCTCATTTTTGAACGGATGCAGGGTGAGCGCATCCTAGACCACCTGCTCCAGCAAGATTTCACCATCAATGCGCTCGCCCTGCAAACCGACCTGCCAGAACGATTGCTAGACCCAACACTGGGCGTACCAGACCTACAACGCAAGCTCATTCGCCAAGTGTACAACCAACCGCCGAGCGCTAGCTTGTACATCCATCCTGCCAGTACCTACCACGGCGTGCGGCTTGCGGCAGAGTTGGGCTTTCATATTGACCACCACACCCGCCAAACCATGCGCCAAGTGGCAGAGATTGTGCGCCAAGTGCCGCCGCATTTGCTCTTGCGTGAATTTTTGTTGGGGCTACTCACGCCGCGCCCTGCCGCCTTTTTGACTGCGCTGGAAATGCTGGGGTTACATACGGCTTTGCTAGGGCAGGTGGAACGAAGTCAGGGAAGTGGGCAGTGGCAAGGCGCACTGCGAGCATTGGACGCTTTGCAGGGCTTGACCAGTGTTCTGCGTGCCGAACACAACCTAGACGCCGCCAGCGAATTGGCGCTTGGTATGGCGGCGGGACGGGTGGGGCGCTTTCGCCAGCAGATAGACCGTCATTTAAGCATGTACCTACACTGCATGGCGCCGTTGGCAGGTTTGGTGGCATACGTTCTGCTATACAATGCCTTGCACACAGAAGCCCTCCCGCCGTTAAGCGCCGACAAGGTGTTTCGGTCCTTGCCAAAAGCAGAACAACACTATTTGCATACCCTTATTAATGCGCATAGGCAATTAACAAATCAAAATCAGCTAAAAACAACTATCGAAAAATACCCATACCTAGCACCCGAACTATGCTTACTCAAACTAGCAGGAACGCTGGGAACTTGGCAGTATCACTTTGCCCAACACCAAGCCGAATGGAAAGCATTGCTGGATGAAGTGGTGGAACAGTTAGGGGAGTGGGAGAAGGGATAAGCATTTTGCTAGAGATTGGCGCAAACGATAGCAACTGCCCAAATAAAAGTTATACTGGGGCAAACGCCATTTCAACCCTATCGCAAAAACTCAATCACCCTTGCCTTATACACTTCTGGGTAGGTATGATACACCAAAGAGTGCTCTAACCCCGCTTCAAGCCACACTTGTGCAGTTTCACCATACGCACGGGCAAGCACTGTGGCAGAATCAGCTGGAATTAAACTGTCGCCTTGCGCCTGAATGATGAGAATCGGGCGTGGGGCGATTTTCGTAATCCATGCAGACGGATTCACTGCGTCAACACTAACCCCCATTTGTTGCCCCCAAAAGCCTTTGAATAGCAAATTAACCCCGTAAATAGGCACTTGTCGTTCCAATAGTGCTGACAAAGACGAAAAGGTGCTATCCACCACCAAAGCCGCAATCTCCGGACGTGTGGATGCCGCACCAATCAAGGTTGCCCCACCCAACGACTCGCCATAACCTACCACACGGTCAATTCCGGGTTGGCTGAGTGCAAAATTTAGCGCGGCATGAACATCCATGCCTTCGTGATAGCCAAAACTCGTTACATTGCCATCACTTAAGCCATGCGCTCGCAAGTCAATCGAAATCACGCCAAAACCAGCAGTTGCCAGCCAACAATGGCGGTCAATAGCGCGATGCCCGCGAAACCCATGAACAAAAATAACCACGGTCCCGTTTTGAGCAGGGGTGTACCAGGCTGGAATGTTCAACCCATCTATACTCTTTAGCGTAATGTCTTGGTAGGGAACACCATACTTCAAGGGATTCTCGTCTGGCGCAAAATCATCTCTTACGGGATGTGCAGTTGTATAGGCAATTCCCCACACCCCCGACAAGCACACGCCCGTCAACATCAAAATCATGAACATCAAGAATTTGGTAAATTTTGTCACAGCTAGTTTCCTTTACTTCTCATTTTTTTGCGCACGCCATTATGATACCACCCCTTCACCTTGTCACCCACCAACCATTTGCAAAAGTCACGCGCACGGCTGAACACAACTGGCAATGGGGTGGCGAACATTGGCAGACAAGTAGTAGCACCACCCAAGCGGCAATCTCCAAGGCAGATGTGTCGAGCAATGAAAGCCAATTCCCAACGTCCACTATGCGGCTGATAGCCATTCAAGGGCAGGGGAGCAAAATTGGGGCTTTTGGGGGGTAAATGGTTATTGAAAGGCTTATGCTTTCGATAAGTTTTCTTATGTAAAGCATGGTGATTTCTATGGTATAATAGGGGGATAGGGTATGATAAAGTACTTCCTTAATTCCAAAGCTCCTTATGCCTACACCTGTGCCAACACTTGCCGAAGCCATTCAATCTTATATTGATGTTGTTGAAAATAGCCGTAGCGCCAATACAGCACGCACATATCGTCAAGCGCTCGATAAATTGGTTGAAGTACTTGAAACTCACACGCTTTCAGCTGAACAAGTTTCGGTAGAAACTGCCAATATTGAATGGCTTCGCTGGTTTTTGCCCAATCTCAAAATTTATGCGCCTGCCACTGAGCAACTGTATCTGACCGCATTTTTAGGTTTTTTTGAGTTTATCATTGCCGAATATGATATTAACCTTAACTTAGCGCAGGTTCGAACATTTATCAAACGCAGGCAACGTCGTATTCCGCCACGCCTACCCGAATTTCCCCGTGAACAAATTGAGAGCTTACTTGCCGCCGCCGAAGATTTGAGCGCCCCACTCGCCACAGATTCAAGCGAAGTTAATGATATTTTGCGAGATTTACGCGACCGGGCGGTCTTGCTCACTTTGGCAACCACCGGTTTGCGTGTGGCAGAATTGTGTTCATTGCGGCGGGGACAAGTGTACTGGGAAGAAGCACGAGCATTGGTAGAGATTAAAGGCGGACGTGAAGCAGTAGTACGCTTTAGTGAACGCAGTTTGCACGCCATTCAACGTTATTTGAAACAACGCGCTGTTTTGGATGGCGCAAGCAATCGCCCACTCAACACCCTACCCATCTTTGCCCGTCACGACAAAGGCGCAGGCAAAAAAATCCTCCCAATTACGACTGTTGGCGTGCGAAATATTGTAGATCATTGGGTCGGGGCTATTTTGGGGCAAGCACACATCGGGCAAATAACCCCTCACTCTTTTCGCCATTACTTTGTCACGGTGGTTCTGCGAGCAAGCGGTGGCAACCTAAAACTTGCACAGGAACTCGCCCGCCATCGCAATATTAGCATTACCCAGCGCTATGCCCACCTATCAGATGATGATTTAGACCGTGGCTACCATGAAATATTTAACGAATAAATGCGCCAAAAAATTGAAATTTAGCTAGAATTCGGTTTCAAACCATTAACCTTTTCAATTTTCTAAAAATTTGTGATAATTTAACAAATAGAGCGCGTGGATCTCACTATTCAAAAGTTTACGCCCATGTTCAAGCTTTCACCCAAGTCGAACAAAATTATCAATCTCAGAGCTGTAGGCTTTTGCATGTGGGTTGTGCTATTTGGAATGTTGCTACTGGCTACATTGACGGGTTGTAGCACAAGGAGCGAAGTTCCTACAACCGGAGTTGTACCGCTCAATACCGAATTCACCCTAAAAGCGGGTGAGTCGGCTTATGTGCAGGAATTGCAACTCACCCTGATGGTGCGCTCGGTTGGAGTGGTATGGAACCAAGCCGGCGCAGAAATACCCATTGTAGAACTTACCATTGATAGCCCATACAAACGGGCACCATTTCAAGGGGAAACAGGAAAAACCACCGAAATTGGCGATTACCAACTGACAGTTCTGGATGTCTCCCCATTTGGCGATGGTTCGACCCGCTTAATTGTAAAATCCCCCTAACCTATTTACTCGGACGACAAGCGTGGCGAGTCGCCATTGCTCGATAGAAAAACAACGCCCCCAAACCCAGTCGCCCAAATAGAACTTTTGTCCACAATTTACGCCACCCAGTATGATGCTCATACTGAATTTCATCAACCACTTGCGTCTGTTGTTCGCTGATAGCGACAAAGGAATGTTGATGTCGCCAGATTTTCATCGGTCCAATTGCTTGCTCATCTACAAAACCATTGGTAGTTACCTGCGAATGCACAGCAGTCCACTCGATTGGGAACAAGTAGACTAGCCACAGGCGAAAGGCGACCACCGACCCTTCTGCCAATGGCTGATTTATGATCAATTGCAAACCCATTCCCGGCGGTGTTAGTTTGCTAAATGCACTTTCTGAAAAGTGGAATGCAGAAACGCGAGTCTGGCTAGCACGGACAACAAAAGTATGGCGGAAGTTGGGCACGGCTAAACCAGCACATTCTTGCGAATCACTACTTCATTGACAAGAGTCCGATGTACCGGACAACGTTCAGCAATCTCTGCCATACGGGAAATTTGCTCAGATGTTAGCCCTTCACCCCAAATACGGATATCCGTTTCCACCACTTCCACCGCCCCATTCGCATCGCTTTGCTTACTTTCTGGGACATCGGCAACTTTCTTCCGTTCATGGCGGACGGTCACTTCCATGCCTTCTAGTTTCCAGCCCTTGCGTTGGGCATACAGTTGAACCGTAATGATTTTACAGGCGGCTAATGCCCCCCACAACTGTTGCATAGGGGTTGCCGCCGTATCATCGCCACCTGCATCTGCTGGCTCATCAGAGTACCAGACTTGATGATCTGTAGAAATCTCTACCTGAAAGTTTTGGATGCTTTTTGCGAAAACTGCCATTTTATAATTACTCCATTGGTGTTTTTGGATTATTCTTGAGAATACCGCATTAAGTATATCGTAAATTTCACGTAACCGCTCAGCTTGGTTGGGCGCAACC
>DKKK01000024.1:0-10587 GCA_002455215.1 Anaerolineales bacterium UBA6668
TTCTCACTCTTGCTAACATTACGTTGTTAGCACCCATTCGAAATGACAAAGTCATTACTTGGCAGTGAATCGTTACGGTCAAAAAACAAAAACCTGCAATCTGTGACCGTGTTTCATATCTAATGGCTTCTTGGTGGTAGAAAAGGTTGCCAAAAAAGTTCGAATCTTGATAGGAAAAGACGGGATTTGAAAATTCCTTTAGGCAAATTGACCAAAACGTTTGCGCGAATGATAGCTATTTGCTACAATAAGAATCGTATGAGAACACCAAAACGTTCTAACTGGTGTGGCGAGTTTGAAAGGGTAAAAAATCGAAACCGTAGAGTTTACTCAACTCAACTAACTACATCTATTTCTATACTCGATACAGGTCAGAATTGCGCTTGTATCCCGAAGGGGATAAGCCTAATTTTACACCGGTCGAGTGTCGCACGCGCACGGGTAAAATAAGTAAATTGTTATTACCCATTGTCTTTGCGCGTGTTTTATGTTAACGTTATGTTGTTAGCGGGAAAGATTTCTCGCTAAAATTTACCTAGTTATAGGAGGTGGTTTTCACAAAGTTTTGTATTCGGCACGTTTGAAGCGTGTCCAACAGCCAATTGTGCTTGTTAGTTTCCTACCTGGAAAGCGCAATTGATATGTTGCCGAATATGGCAATAATACAGTCATCTATTTAGTTCTCTGTTTCTTTGCTCACAATGTTATTTCCATTTCATGCTATTTCATTAATTATCTTGGAGGAGATATCAACATGAAAAAATCAACCCGTAATTTGTTTGGTGCATTGAGCCTTTTGTCTGCTGGCGCAATTGCGCTTGCCGCCTGTACACCCACCGGGCAAGTAGACCCCGGCGCTCTGGCTACTGCCCAAGCGGTTGCCGCCGCCGCCCAAACTCAAGCCGCCGCGAGCGGTGTGGATTTGCAAGCCGCGCAACAAACCGCCCAAGCCGCTTTGGCACAAGGGCAAGATGCTTTGGCAAATGCCCAAGCCACTGCCCAAGCCGTTGCTGACCAAGCCGCCGCCCCAGCCGAATCCTACACCACTCCCCACCCAATCTTGGGCGACATCCGCGTCCGCCAAGCCATTGCCTACTGCACCGACCGCCCCGCTTTGATTCAATCGGTTTACTCCTTATTGGATGCCGAACAACAAGCCGCGCTCGCCATGCACACCTTCATTCCACGTGACCACTGGGCTTACGCTGGCGATGAAAATGTAACCGTGTATGAATTCAGCCCAGAAAAGGGCATTGCCTTGTTGGAAGAAGCCGGTTGGACCGCCTCCGAAGAAGGCGCTATCCGCACCAATGCCGATGGCAACGAATTGGCTCTGAAATTCACCACTACCAATGCCACTTTCCGCCAAACCTGGGCGGCAGTATTTGAACAACAAATGGCCGCGTGCGGTATCCGCATCTTGCGCTTGCACGCCCCCGCTTCTTGGTGGTTTGGTGATACCACGGGTATTGCTCGCCGCGACTACGAATTGGGCGCATTTGCTTGGGTCGGACAAGCTGACCCCGGTGGCACTTCCTTGTATGCCTGCAACCAAATTCCAAAACCAGAAAACAACTGGGAAGGTCAAAACGCTATGGGTTGGTGCAACGAAGCCGCCAGCCAAGCCATTATCAAGGCAAACAATACGTTGATCCGCGAAGAACGCATCGAAGCCTACAAAATAGCCCAACAAGAATTTGCCAAGGATATGATCTCCTTGCCATTGTTCAACCGCACCAACGTTTATGCCATCAACCCCAACTTGACCGGCTTTGAACCCGCCCCCGGTGAATCCTACTACATGCACAATATCGAAAATTGGGAATTGCCCGGTTCCGATACCATCGTCATTGGCTTCACCCAAGAACCTGCTTCTCTCTTCACCCAAAATGAAGACGCCTTCGTAGCACAAGCCGCCGCCAGTGTTGTGGGTGGTTTCTTGACTACCGGTTTGAACTATGACTTCCAAGCCAAACTGCAAAAGGAACTTTCTACGCTAGAATCTGGCATGGCTGAAAATGCCGACGTGGAAGTTGCCGCTGGCGATATGGTTTACAATTTGGATGGTGATGTGGTCGAACTCGCCGCTGGCGTAAAAGTAACCAACGCCGCTGGTGAAGTAGTCGAATATAGTGGTGAAGGGACTGTCACCATGAAGCAATTAACCGTAGTTTACGAAGTGGTTGATGGCTTAAAATGGTCTGATGGCACAGCCGTATCCGCCGCTGATTGGCAATTGGGTTATGACATTCGTTGCAACCCAGAATCTGGTGCCACTTCCATGACCATTTGTGACCAAACTGCCGAATTTGTCGCCGCTGACAATGGTTACACCGTGACCTATCAACCAGGCGTGCAATCTCCGACTTACTTCTTGATGCCATACGGCGCATATCCTGCTCACCAAGAAACTTCCGATGGTCGCATGTTGAAGGACGTACCAGCCGCCGAATTCGCAACTTTGCCAGAAGTTGCAGAAATGCCGCTCGGCTTTGGTCCTTACGTCATCACCAATTGGGAAAAGGGTGTCAAGATGGAATTTGAAGCCAACCCCAATTATGTGGGTGGTGCTCCAAAGACCGCGAAGATTGTCATCTCCTTCATCTCCCCAGACAACGCCGAAGCCCAATTGTTGGGTGGACAAGTTGACGTGTTGGGTAACGAAACACTAACCGCCTTGACCGAAACGCTCGCCGCCGCGGCAGCCGAAGGCAAGACTGTGGTGATTGTTGACCCATCCGCCACTTGGGAACACATTGACATGCAATTGTTTGTCAAGTAAGGCTTAGTAAACGTTTCGGGATGGCTCCTAGGAGCCATCCCGAAATGATTATGGCGTTTTCTCCCCTTATCGCCAATTAAATAAAGATTGTGTGAAGCATCAAGGTCGCTGTATTGCTTGGTATTTCACACAGGTTTTATTTGTGACGTTTTACTTTCACCCCATAGGAGCAAATAGTGACTGCATTTCTGATTCGCCGTTTTTTTCAAATGATCATCGTGATATTTTGCTCGGCGCTGGCATGTTACGCCTTGCTAACTTTATCGCCGGGTGGTCCAATGTCGCTTTTCCAACAGCGCCAAAACGATGGAAGAAATCGCTTGACGCCAGAAGATATCCAACGTATCCGCGCCCGTTTTGAGCTAGACCTTTACACCCCCATCCGTTTTTCACGTTGGTTTGTTGGCTTTCCACGCGGACCTATCCAAATAGGGAATAGTGAACTTTTTGCCAATACGCCCATTGGCTGTGCAGTGGAAAAGCAAGAACTGGTGGTGCTACCTGATTTGACTATGGAAGTGCAAACCACAGGCTGTGAAACCTATACCTATTTGCGGGATTTAGAAGGTAGATACACCGCTCGCGGGGTATTCTTCTTTGATTTTGGGCGCTCCTGGGTTGTATTGCGCGACCGTCCGGTAATGAATGTGATTATCAGTAGAGTGCCTCCTACACTCATTTTGACAGGAACAGCCACCTTATTGGCATTAATGATTGCGGTACCCTTAGGAATTTATGCGTCCGTCAGACAATATTCCGTGTTTGATTATGCTACCACTGGGCTTGCCTTTTTTGGCTCATCCATGCCCACTTTCTTTTTTGGCATTATCCTGCTCATTTTATTTGCGATTATTCCCTACCAGCGTGGTTGGTTTTATTTCCCACCCGGCAGTTTTGAATTAAGCAAAGATACTGTGGTGCCACTCATTGGCACAGTGAAAGCGGGCTCTGCTTTTGATAATTTCTGGCACGCCGTTCTTCCCGTCGTCACACTGACCATCATCAGTGTAGCGGGTTGGAGTCGCTATATTCGCGGGCAAATGTTGGAAGTACTTCGGCAAGATTATGTGCGCACGGCACGGGCGAAGGGTCTGCGGGAACGCATTGTGATTGTCAAGCACGCCCTGCGCAATGCGCTCATTCCATTTATTACCCTGGTGGTTGGCATTATCCCCGGCATTATTGGCGGCGCACCAGTCACCGAAGCAACGTTCTCTTGGCCCGGGCTGGGTGGTTTATTCTTGTATGCTTTGGGGGTTTATGATTACCCAATTGCTATGGCGATTTTATATATTTTGGCGGTTTTAGTTGTGGTTTCGACTTTGGTCGCTGATCTTTTATATACTGTTGTCGATCCACGCATTAGCTTCAAATAAGGAACTTTCCATGACCACAACTGCCATTCCTCCAAAGATTCAATCACTTGAAAATGCTGATGCCATCACCACTCCAGAAGAAAACCCGTGGGCAGTGGTTTTTCGGCGCTTCATCAAACATCGCCTAGCAGTGATTTCGAGTATTTTTATCTTCATCTTATTTCTGACTTCATTTTTTGCCAAACAGATTGCCCCATTTGAACCACAAGCACTCAACCCAGCCAATCGATTCTTATCGCCCGGTACTGTCAATCCGGAAACAGGCAAGACACATTGGCTGGGCACGGACAACCTTGGACGCGATTATTTTTCGCGGATGCTCTATTCCGGCAGAGTCTCACTCTCCATTGCCTTTATAACGGTTTTTATCTCCTTAATTATTGGCATTGTCATTGGTGTTATCTCCGGTTATTATCAAGGTTGGCTAGATGGGGTGTTGATGCGCATTGTGGATTTGCTCGGCACGTTACCCGGTATTCCGATTTTGCTGATCTTATCGTCCATTTTGCTGTCTAACAAGGATGCCATTCCCATTCCGAATATCATGTTGCGTGTAGCAGGCGCGGTGATGTTACTAGATGAAGACGGCGCACGGCAGGGGGTAATGATTGCCCTGGTGTTGGCGGCGCTCGGTTGGTTGGGGATGGCACGCCTGATTCGTGGCTTAGTGCTTTCACTCAAAACGCAAGCNNCAAACCTTTGTCGAAGCGGCAAAAGCCCTTGGCGCAACCGATGGCTACATCATGTTCCGGCATTTGGTGCCCAATACGGTGGCGGTCATCATTGTTACGGCTTCCTTAGAATTGGCAGGTGTGCTGATTGGCGAAAGCGCACTCTCCTTCTTGGGTTTTGGCTTACAGGAACCAGTCGTCACCTGGGGGAATATGTTGGCAAATGCTCAAGATTTTATGTTGGACCGCCCATACTTAGCCATCATCTGTGGTTTGCCTATTCTCTTGTGTGCGCTTGCTTTCAATTTTATTGGTGATGGCTTGCGCGATGCCCTAGACCCACGCCTGAAACTCTAATAGGAATTATCGCATGACTACGACAACCAATCAGAAAGACATTGTTCTGGATGTAAAAGGACTGAAAACCCACTTCTTCACCGAAGACGGTGTGGTGAAATCGGTGGACGGCGTGGATTTTTATGTGCGCAAAGGTGAAGTCTTAGGCTTGGTGGGCGAATCGGGCTGTGGTAAGTCGGTGACCTCCCTTTCTATCTTGCGCTTAATCCCAGTGCCGGGGCAAATCTTGGCAGGCGAGATTTATTTTCATGGGCAGGATATTCTTAAATATTCTGAAGCACAAATGCTCAAATTGCGTGGCAATCGCATTTCCATGATTTTTCAACAGCCACAATCCGCACTCAATCCGGTTTACCGGGTGGGGGAGCAAATTGCAGAAGTGTTGCAACTGCACGAAAAGATGACCCCTCAGCAAGCCAATACCCGCGCCATCGAGTTGATGAAGCAAGTGGGCATTCCTGACCCCGCCAAACGCGCTCGCAACTTCCCGCACGAATTGTCCGGCGGCATGTTGCAACGTATTATGATTGCCATGGCGCTGTCTTGCAACCCCGAACTACTCATTGCGGACGAACCGACTACCGCGCTGGATGTCACCANNTAAATCCTAGACCTGATGCGCGGGCTAAAGAAAGAGTTTGACACCGCCATCATTTTCATCACGCACGACTTGGGGGTGGTGGCAGAGATGTGCGACCGTGTGGCAGTGATGTATGCGGGGCAAATTGTTGAGCAAACGGATGTGTTTGACCTATTCGAAAACCCGCAACACCCTTACACGCAAGGGCTTATTGCCTCCATCCCAGTGTTGGGTGAAATCAAAGAACGACTTGCCACCATCCCCGGCGCAGTCCCCAACCTGATTAAGCTACCNNTACCACCGGGTTGCCGCTTTGCCAGCCGTTGCCAATCCCGACTGGATTATGGGTTAGAAATCTGTAACGCGCACATTCCCAACCTGGTACGCACCAACGACGCCCATGCTGTCCGCTGTTGGCTTTATGAAGGTTCTGCCGAGCACCAAGCCCCAATGCAGGTCAAAACTGCTTAACGAGATAATCCAATGACTGATACAAACACCTTACTAGAAGTCAATAATTTGGTGAAATACTTTCCGGTAAAAGGGGGTATTTTGCAACGTGTGGTGGCGCAGGTGAAAGCGGTAGATGGTATCACCTTTGACATCCGCGAAGGCGAAACATTCGGCTTGGTGGGCGAGTCGGGCTGTGGTAAATCTACAGCCGGGCGGGCAATTTTGCGGCTCATCCCAGCCACCTATGGCAGTGTCAAGTTTAATGGCGAAGAAGTGTTTAACGCGAAAGGGGATAAATTAAAGGCTTTGCGCCGCAATATGCAAATTATCTTCCAAGACCCGTATGCATCCTTGGACCCGCGTATGACGATTGAGCAAAGCGTGGCAGAAGGCTTAAACTTCCACAACATCGGCAAAAACAGCCACGAACGTCACGAAATTGTCATTCACAACCTGCGCAAGGTGGGTTTGCAAGACTACCACGCTCGTCGTTATCCACACGAATTTTCGGGTGGGCAACGGCAACGTATCGGGATTGCCCGTGCCCTGGCATTGCAACCCAAGTTTATCATGTGCGATGAACCAGTCTCGGCGTTGGATGTATCTATTCAAGCGCAAGTGCTCAACATTCTCAAAGATTTGCAAAAAGATTTAGGGTTGACCTATCTCTTTGTGGCGCACAACCTGAGCGTGGTAGAGCATATTGCAGACCGCATTGGCGTAATGTACTTGGGCAAGATGGTGGAAACTGCTCCGCGCAAGAAGCTTTTTACCAACCCATTACACCCTTATACCCAAGCATTATTCTCTGCCATTCCGGTGCCAAACCCGCGCATCAAGAAGGAACGGGTCGTTTTACAGGGGGACGTGCCTAGCCCACTCAACCCGCCCAGCGGTTGCCGATTCCACACCCGTTGCCCATTTGTGATGGATATCTGCAAGCAGGAAGAGCCAGTCTTTAAGCAAGTAGAGCCTGACCACTGGACGGCTTGTTGGAAAGTGGATGGGGAAGTCGGTACGCCGAAGTAAACAACCCAACCGTCAAACCGTGCAAATTGTTTTTCAAGCGGATGAGTGCTTTTTCACTCGTCCGCTTTTTTTATGGAACTTTTTTCATTGAGCAGACGTCTCCTTAACATACATACAAAAACTACGCTGTGAAATGGTAGGCAATATCAAGCAAGCCTACTATTTTGGGTCTTTTGTAAAAAATTGTCACTCAACGTCTTTCGGAGAAGAAATTATGTCTATCATCAAATCACTCATTCGCCCAATCGCTATTACCGCTCTGACGGCGGGCGTTGCTGTTGCGCTCAGCGCCTGTGGCAATGCGCCTGTAGTTGGCGGAAATCCCCAGCCTCGCTCGGTCAATGTCACTGGTTCGAGCGTGGTTTATGCCAAACCCGATATTGGACAGGTCAGCGTTGGTATCGAAGTGGTCGATTCAACGGTCCAAGCCGCAATGAGTCAAAACGAACAAGTCATGCAAAAAATTTTAGCGGCATTAAAGGAGCAAGGGGTTGCTGAAGAAGATATCCAAACCAGTAATTTTAGTGTATGGGTAGACCAAACCTACGATGAAAATGGCAACCCACAAAAAATTGCCGGTTATCGCGTATCCAATGACTTGACCATCATCGTGCGCGATGTGAATAAAATCGGTATTGTGCTAGAAGCGGCAACCAATGCCGGCGCAAACAAAATCTATGGAATATCGTTTGCCTTTTCCGACACGAGCGCCTTGCGCGAACAAGCGCGTGAAAAAGCGGTCGCCGATGCCAAGGCAAAAGCAGAAGCGCTTGCCAAGCTTAGTGGCGCAACGGTGGGGCAGGTACTTTCCATTAGCGAATATTCTTCATCGGCAAGCCCTGTGCCGGTTGCCCTGGAAGCGCGAGACATGGCGGCTGGTTCTGCTCCCAGTATTTCTGCCGGGCAGATGGGTGTGACAGTGGAGGTCAATGTTTCATACGAACTGAAATAAACCCATTGTTTACCCCCACCTAGCCAGTTTTTTAAACTTCCTTATACTTAAACTCAGTAAACAAATTTGTTTATAGCAACAAAGAAATGACCTGAGTTTTTTGTATTTAAACCAATGACTGTACGCCGCCCATCCCTATCTTCCTGGTTGTTTTATGGCATTTTGCTTGCCTGCGTTGTAATTTTGCTTGTTTATCACCTGATGAACCAATCGGCATGGGCGACTTTTCCTGCCGAGTGGAATCTTGGCTTGGCAAAGCCGTTGGATTCCTTCAAATTGTGGGTGCTTTCTAGCCGGGTCGGCGAGACGCCCCATCCAATATTTCGCTTTTTCTTTGGTCCCTTAAGTGCGACTATTGACTTTGTCATCCGTGGTTTTGAAAATATCCTGTTGTTTTTGCCGTGGGGCGTGGTGGTCATGGTATTTGCTTTGCTCGGCAATCACTACGGTGGGTTACGTTTATTGCTTTTGAACATATTTTGCCTGCTTTTTATGGGCTGGATGGGCTTGTGGGATGAAAGTATGGAAACCATGGCGCTCATGCTGGCGGCGGTGACACTCGCCTTGCTCATCGGCATTCCGCTGGGCATCTGGACCTCGCGCAATTCCAAAGCCGAAAAGGTGATTCAACCCATTCTGGACACCATGCAGACCATGCCCGCCTTCGTCTACCTGATTCCTGTGGTGTTGTTTTTTGGCATTGCCCGTGTGCCCGCCGTAATTGCCACTATTATTTATGCCATTCCACCGGCAGTGCGTTTGACTCACTTGGGATTGAAACGCGTGTCGGATGATGTGCGCGAAGCCGCCGATTCATTTGGCGCGACTGCCCGGCAAAAGCTATTTCGCGTTGAAATTCCGCAAGCCATGCCGACCATCATGGCGGGGGTCAATCAAAGCATTATGATGGCGCTCAGTATGGTGGTGATTGCCGCACTGGTCGGCAGTGGCGGGCTAGGCGAAGTCGTACTACAGTCTCTGCGCCGCCTAAATGTGGGGCGGGCATTTGAAGGTGGCATGGCAATTGTGTTTTTGGCAGTTTTGCTAGACCGTCTCAGTTATGCCTTTAGCCAAATTGATTATCGCAGTGTCAAGACCTATCAAGGTTTTCGCTTACTGCCACCGCACTGGGGCAGAGACCCGCGTGCATTGGCGCTAGAACGTGCGATAGATAGCGTTTACCGCTTCTTTGGTTGGATTTCACGTCAACTGACACTACAGGCAAGCAAAATCGCTCCTATGCGAGTCTGGGTGGAGAACAACACCTATCTATTCGCAAGCATGGTTTTCCTGTTATTGCTGACGGGGATCGCATTTGTGGCGGGTTGGACGGAATTCCCGGCGAGTTGGCGGATTCCATTAAGCGAACCTGTTACCGCTATGGTGAATTGGGCAAAAGTTAATCTGTACGAATTTGCCCAACTCGGCAGTTTAAAACTGGGTACGGGACCCTTCTCCGACTTTTTGGTAGTCTATGTGCTAAAGCCACTTCGCTTGTTTTTCGGCGGCGAGCCGCAAAGTACACCGTGGCTTCCCTGGTTAGTATTTGCCCTGCTAATGAGCGCCATTGCCTTGCGTGTAGCCGATTGGCGTTTGGCAGTCGGCACTTTGGTAGGCATGATGCTGATTGGCTTGCTCGGCATGTGGACGCCCGCATTGGACACCTTTACTCAAGTGGTGGTGGCAGTTTTGCTTTCGGTTCTGATTGGCGTGCCACTGGGCGTGTGGTCTGGGCGTAATCCGGCTGTCGAAAATTTTCTTCGCCCCATCAACGACTTTTTACAAACCATTCCATCTTTCGTCTTTTTGGTGCCAGTCATCATGCTTTTTAGCATTGGGCGCGTGCCGGGTATTTTGGCATCGGTGCTGTATGCCCTGCCACCTACCATTCGTCTGACTGCTTTGGGCATACGTCAGGTAGACCCACCCGCACTGGAATCAAGCAAATCTTTTGGTGCAACCACCTTGCAAACCTTGCGTATGGTGCAAATTCCCCTTGCCATGCCGAGTATCTTGCTGGGCATTAATCAAACCATTATGATGGTGCTGGCAATGGTCATTATTGCTGGCTTGGTGGGTGCGCAAGGGGTGGGCACGGCGGTGGTGGATGGCATGTCTAACAACAAACTGGGGCAAAGTGCCGAAGCAGGGATAGCCATTGTGATTTTGGCGATGATCCTAGACCGCATCACGCAAGGTTGGGCACACCAGCAAGAAAAAGCCGCTAGGGGTGAGAAATAATACCCTCGCTCAAGCTAGCTTAACATAGCGAAAGTGGCGGTTCTCCGCCACTTTTTGTTTGTCAGCTCATCATTGCTACAGATAGAAATTGCGCTTTTATTCTTAAGGGCAAAAGACGTAACTCGATATTCGGCATGTGTGCTAAA
>DKKK01000024.1:10654-18209 GCA_002455215.1 Anaerolineales bacterium UBA6668
CCTTTTCATAACTTTAAGAAAGCTCTGTGCCTACATCTGCCCCCACTTCACAAACCGCCCAATTTCTGATACAGTAAATCACACACAGTCGGGAAGCACCGTGTATCCCAAACCAATCTCACCTCCCCCATCCTGCGGGAGTCGCACCGATACAACACATTTTCGCCTTTCCCAATGAAAACCATCCTTGCCCAATACACGAATGCCGAACATGCTGTCAGCACCTTCTTACTACTCTGTTCTTGGGGGTTTGTTGTGCTGTGGGTGGGTCTTTCCATTCTGATTGAACCGGAGCTAATCAAAGACCATCCAGAAAACTACTCAAACCCAGCCCTTGCCAAATCTTACATCACCACTTGGCTACCCCTGCTACTCATCCTTGCGCTGGCGATTTCCATCTGGCTCACCACAAAATTCTTGCACACCGAACCGCAACACAACCGGTTGGCAATTGCTTTCGCCATTTTCAACTATTTTGGGTTTGGTTTGGGCTACTACAGCCTGAAAGAACTCATGGCTTCATTGCCCAATCACCTGATTTGGGCTTCTTTGCTAGGGTTTGCGCTGTGGTTACTCGGTCACCTGTGTTTGAAATGGCTTTGGGAGCAGGGCTATTTTCGGGGGCAAAAGCAGGTGCCTTAAGCGAGTGCCTGCACCACCTGCTTCACAAACTGCCCAATCTCCGACACCGCGTTGGGGTTATGCTCTGCCAGCTTAATCAACTGGCTACCCATAATCACCCCATCTGCCAACTCACCCACCGTGCGGGCTTGTTCCGGCGTGCTAATGCCAAACCCCACCGCCAGTGGCACTTGCACTTGTGCCCGTACCCGCCCCACAAATGCTTGTAAATCGGCACTGACCGAACTGCGTGCGCCAGTGATGCCCGTCACAGAAACCAAATACACAAACCCGCGAGCTTTTTGGGCAATCAAGTGGATGCGTTCTGGCGTGCTGGTGGGTGACAGGAAGTAGGTCAGCCCCAGCCCGTAGGCTTGGGTGATGCGGTCTAGCTCGCCCGCTTCTTCGGCGGGCAGGTCTGGCACAATCAGCCCATTTGCGCCATTTTGGGCGGCGGTGTGCACAAAATTTTCCAGCCCAAATGCCAAAATCGGGTTGTAATAGCCCATCAACATCAGCGGAATCGTCACCCCGCGCTGGCGCAATTCCTTCACCGCTTGCAGGCATTGGGCGGTGGTTATGCCGTTTTGCAAAGCGATTTGCGTGCTGTGTTGGATGGTGGGTCCATCGGCGAGTGGGTCGCTGAAGGGCAAGCCCAATTCCATCAGGTCTGCCCCGTTTTCGGCACAGGCGGCAATGATATCCAGCGATGTGGCGTAATCGGGAAAGCCTAAGCTAAAATAGGGCATAAAAGCAGGGCGTCCTTTGGCAAAGGCAGTGGCAATGGCTTGAATGGGAAGGGTCATGGGTTAAGCTCCAAGTGCTTCAATCACAGTGTTCAAATCTTTGTCGCCGCGCCCTGAAATGTTCACCACCAAAATTTGCTCGGGGCGCATTTGTGGGGCACGCTTCAACACTTCCGCCAAGGCGTGCGAACTTTCCAAAGCGGGGATAATGCCCTCCAAGCGGCAGGTTTGCTGGAAGGCGGCGAGTGCTTCGCTATCGGTGGCATAGGTATAAAAAGCCCGTTCTTGGTCGCGAAGCCAGGTGTGTTCGGGACCGATGGCGGCATAGTCTAGCCCGGCACTGATGCTGTGGGTGAGTGCAATTTGCCCATCACTGTCTTGCAACACATAGGTATAAGCCCCGTGCAAAACACCCGGTCTGCCAATGGCAGGGTCAGAGAAACGGGCGGCATGTTGCCCACCCGCAATTCCCAGCCCGCCGGCTTCGACCCCAATCAGCTGAACATCTTCATCGGCAAGAAAATCGTGGAAAATGCCAATTGCATTCGAGCCCCCCCCCACACAAGCCACAATACAATCGGGCAAGCGCCCTGCCACCGCCAAAATTTGTTGGCGCAGTTCTTTGCCAATCACCGACTGAAAATCGCGCACGATGGTAGGATAGGGGTGGGGTCCCAGTGCCGAACCCAGCAAGTAGTGTGTGTCGCCCACATGAGTCACCCAGTCGCGGATAGCTTCATTGACCGCATCCTTTAAGGTCTTGCTACCACTTTCCACCCCCCGCACTTCCGCGCCAAGTAGCTTCATGCGGAACACATTCGGTTGCTGGCGTGCCATATCCACCGTGCCCATATACACCACACATTCCAGCCCCAGCAAAGCGCACACGGTTGCCGTAGCCACCCCGTGCTGACCGGCACCGGTTTCTGCAATAATGCGCTGTTTGCCCATGCGTTTGGCAAGCAATGCCTGCCCCAGCGCATTGTTAATTTTGTGTGCGCCCGAGTGGGCAAGGTCTTCGCGCTTAAAGTAAATTTGTGCGCCGCCACAAAACTCAGTCATGCGGCGAGCAAAGGTGAGCGGGGTGGCTCGCCCAACAAAAGTGCTGAGCAAATTGGCTAATTCCGCCTGAAAAGCCGGGTCGGCTTGGGCGGTCAGATAGGCTTTTTCCAATTCTTGCAGGGCGGGAATCAGCGTTTCGGGAACAAATTGCCCCCCATAGGGTCCAAATTTTTGTGGAAGAAGGCTCATAGTCGGTTAGATAGAAAGTGCTTGTTGGATAAAGGCGGTTACTTTGGCGGGATCTTTTTTGCCCGGGGCAGATTCCACCCCAGATGCAGTATCCACCCCCCACGGCTGTACCGCCCGAATGGCAGAAAGGACATTCTCGGGAGTTAGTCCCCCTGCCAAGAACAGGTCGAACTGGCGGGCAAGGGCTTGCGCGGTGGGGAAATCCACTGACTGCCCGGTGCCGCCATACGCCCCCGCCACCGAANNTTGATACTCAGCGGGTTCATCTCCGTGCAGTTGGGCAAGGTCAATGATACCGCTACTGAGCAGTTTTTGCACGCTTTGCAGTTCGGCATTGACAAAAACGCCCACCAACACAGGCGGGGCGGGCAGACTGCGGATGGCTTGTGCAATATCGCCTGCCGCTTCTGGGTGCAAATAGCGCGGGCTTTTGGGGTAGAAGTTTAGCCCCAAATGGGTTGCTCCGGCTTGCGCGGCATGAATTGCATCGGCAATGGTTGTGATGCCACAAATTTTGATGTTCATTGATAGCCTGCAAACATACGAACTTGGGCGGCAATATCCGGGGCGGTGACAATGCCTTCGCCAATTAAGACGGCGGTGACATCGTTCTGCGCCATATAGTGCAAATCGGCGGGGGGGTGCAANNTGCAAGCCGCTTTCGGCGATGGAAAGCACCCCCGCAGGCAATAAGGGGCGTAATTGGGCGGATGTTTCTAAGCGGGTGTGAAAAGTGCGCAAATCGCGGTTGTTGATGCCAATCACATCTGCGCCTGCTTGCAGGGCAACTGCCACTTCATCGGCAGAGTGAACTTCCACCAGTGGGCACAAGCCCCACTCGCGGGCATAACCAATTAGGTCGGTCAGTTCGGCGGGGGTGAGCATTGCCACAATGAGCAAGGCGGCACTGGCTCCTGCCACCCGCGCTTGCAAAAGCTGGTAACGGTCGTAGATAAAATCTTTGCGAAGCAAGGGCACGCCCAATTGCAGGTCGGCAATTGCCCGCAAATAGCTGAGGTGTCCGCCAAAATACGTCTCATCGGTTAAGACAGACATGGCGGCGGCACCATTGCTGGCATAGATGCGAGCAAGGCGGAGCGGGTCAAAATCTGGGCAAAGAACGCCCTTGCTCGGACTGCGGTGCTTCACTTCGGCAATTAGGCGCGGGGCGGGGCGTTGGGGATTGCTAATGGCGGCACGAAAATCGGGTGGGGGTGGGGTGTTTTGCGCCTGGGCGGTTAACTCAGCAAAGGGTAGCTGGGCTTGCTGGGCGGCAACTTCAAGGCGTTTGTCGGCGAAGATTTGAGAGAGAAGGTCCATTACAAATGCTGAATGCTGAATGCTGAATTACAATCGTTCCCTAGCCCGCCAAAGCTCGGCTGAGTTGGACCAGTTTTTCGAGCTTTGCCAGGGCTTTTCCGCTGTGGATGGACTCACGGGCTTGTGCCAAGCCGCTTTGCAGGTCGCCGGTGAGGGTGCTGATGGCGGCGGCGGCATTGAGCAGGACCACTTCTTGTTGGCGGATGGTGCCGGTGCCCGCGAGGACATGGCGCAAAATGACGGCGTTTTCGTTGGGGTCGCCGCCCAGATAGTCGTTGGGCACACTGCGAGCCAGCCCCAGCGTTTCTCCATCTATCATTTGCGATTGCAAACTACCATCGGGCAATAGCCGCACAGCTTGGTTTGCTCCAGCATTGGTGAGTTCATCCAACCCACCAAAACCGTGAATCACCAAAGCACTTTTTGCGCCCAAATCGCGCAGGGTTTCGGCGATGGGTTGCACCCAATGTGGGCTAAACACGCCCAGCAAAATGTGGCTGGCACCTGCCGGGTTGGTGAGCGGACCCAGCAGGTTGAAGAGGGTGCGCTGTTTAAGTTCGCGGCGCGGACCAATGGCGTGCTTCATGGCGGGGTGAAACATCGGGGCAAACATGAAGCCGATGCCCACTTCTTGAATGCACACTGCCACTTGTTCGGGGGTCAGATTTAGCACAACCCCACAAGCTTCCAACACATCGGCACTGCCACAGCGGCTACTGGCACTACGATTGCCGTGTTTTGCTACCGGGTAGCCGGCACCTGCCACGACAAAGGCTGTTGCGGTGGAGATGTTGAAGGTGTGAGCACCATCGCCGCCTGTGCCCACCACTTCCATCAGTGGGGAATCGCCCAGATTGGGCACATGCACTCGCCGAGCGTGGGCACGCATGGCTCGCGCACTACCGGCAATTTCGGGCACAGTTTCTCCCTTCATGCGCAAGGCAATTAGGTAACCGGCAATTTGGGCGGGGGTGGCATCTCCGCTCATTATTTCGTTCATCACTGCTTCGGCTGTTTCGGACGAAAGCGATTGATTGTTTAGCAATTGGGCAAGGGCTTCGGTAATCATAAGTCGGTTTATTTGCGCATTTTTAGAAAATTTGCCAGCATGGTTTTGCCATGTTCGGTTAGGATGCTTTCGGGGTGGAATTGCACGCCATAGATAGGATACTCGCGGTGCTGTAAGCCCATCAACTCGCCATCACTGGTGAAGGCGGTGGGTTCCAGGCTAGCGGGCAAGGGTTCTTGCACAATGAGTGAGTGGTAGCGGGTGGCTTGGAAGGGGTTGGGCACACCGCTGAAGAGTGCCGAGCCAAAGTGATAGACCGGGCTGGTTTTGCCGTGCATCAGGCGGGGCGCACGCACCACATCACCGCCATACACTGCGCCAATGGCTTGCTGTCCTAGGCACACGCCCAAAAGCGGGATGTGGGGTCCAAGCTGGGCAATCACTTCCATTGAAATCCCGCCTTCATAGGGCGTGCCGGGTCCGGGCGAGATGAGTAGTTGGTCGGGTTGCAGGGCGCGGATTTGCTCAATGGTGATGGCATCATTGCGAAAAACTTGCACCTGTGCGCCAAGTTCACCTAGGTATTGCACCAAGTTGTAGGTAAATGAGTCGTAGTTGTCAATGACGAGAATCATGGGGTTAGCGAGTGAAAAAATTGTACTAGGAAGATGGGTTTTGCACGGGGAGTGTGCTGGCTTTTTGAGCAGTGGCTTCGGCTTTTTCGATGGCTTTCATAGTTGCCATTGCCTTGTTGATACACTCTTGATATTCACCTTGTGGGGTGCTATCCGCCACGACGCCCGCTCCGGCTTGCGCCACCACTTGGTCGCCCACCCGATACAAAGTGCGCAAGGCAATGCAAGTGTCCATGTTGCCGTCCAAGCCAAAATAGCCAACCACGCCGGCATAAGGTCCACGCGGGGCTTGCTCTAAATTGGCGATAATTTCCATCGCCTTTACTTTAGGGGCACCGCTCACCGTGCCAGCCGGAAAAGTTGCCGCCAACAGGTCAAAGCCATCCAATTCTGGGCGCAAATTTCCTTCCACCTGTGAAACAATGTGCATCACATGGCTATAACGCTCAATCACCATCAGCTCGGTCACTTGCACCGAGCCATATTCGCACACCCGCCCTAGGTCGTTGCGCCCCAAATCCACCAGCATCACATGCTCGGCGCGTTCTTTGGGGTCTGCCAATAGCTCCACTTCTAAGGCGTGGTCGTCTTCGGGTGTGTTGCCCCGGCGGCGCGTGCCGGCAATCGGGCGCAAGGTGGCGCGTCCGTTTTCCAGCCGCACATGCAGTTCGGGTGATGCGCCAATCAGGTTGAACGGTTCGCTATGCAGGCTGGCAAAGTCGTAAAAGAACATGTAAGGCGAAGGATTCAAGCGGCGCAGTTCGCGGTAGATTTGGAAGGGGGGGACATTGGTGGTGCGGGTAACCTTTTGGGAGAGCACAACTTGGAAAATGTCACCGGCGCGGATATGCTCCTTAGCCGTTTCAACCATCTGATGAAAGGCGGGTTCACTGCGGATGGGTTGGATTTGCACTTCGGAAAGTTTAGGCATGTCTTGGGCGGGGAGTGGTGCCCGTAGGCGGGCTTCCAACGCGTCCAAACGTGCCTGTGCTTCGGCATTGGCACTGGCACTTTCGCCGTGTGCCAGCGCAATTGCCAATGCCCGCCCACGGGTGTGGTCAAATGCAACTAGCGTGTCGCAAAATAAGAATATGCCATCTGGAACTTCGTGTAGCGGCAACTGCAAAGTTGGCTCAAAAAAGCGCACTGCATCATAGCTGAGATAGCCAACCAGCCCACCCACCAAACGCGGCAGACCCGGCAGGGGGGTGTAGTGATATTGCGCCATCTCATTCCTGAGCACATCAAACGGGCGCTGATGGTGGGGAATGGCACGCACGGTTTGCAAATCGGTGCCGCTATGCACATATACTGCTGATTTTTCAATGCGGTAGGCAGTGCGGGGCTGTACGCCAATGAAAGAGTAGCGTGCCACCCGCTCGCCACCCGAAACGCTTTCGAGCAGGAAGGATGGCGTGTCGTTGGCAAGTTTTAGGTACACCGAAACCGGAGTATCTAAGTCCGCGTCAATTTCGCGGGTGATGGGGATCAGGGAAAGGGTCATAGCTTAGTGAATATAAGAAAAAAGCTCTCGCCATTTGGGACGAGAGCTTGAAAAAGCTTCGTTCTGCCACCCAGAAAGGTGCAGGTGCCGCGTTTGCATGGGTTGGAAGCAGGCATCGGCGAGACCTTCAGCCGATAACGGGGCTGGGACGGCACGGGCTACTGTGTGGAGGTGCGGGTTTGGAAGCCGCAGGTACATTTCACCTTGCAACTCGAAGGGCCATTCACTGACAGATATTCACGGGGCTTACACCATCCCCCGCTCGCTGAGAATACAGATTGCCAGTTACTATTCCTTTTCGGCGTTTTTGTGGCAGTATTTAGATGCGCTATTTATACCCGATGAAGGGCAGGCTGTCAAGGGATGGTTTGGACGATGCAGGGCAACCGCATGAAAAAGGCATTTATGTTTAATGTATGGGTATTCATTTAGGGTATCTCTCGCTTAAAATTGTTGGAATGACACCAGA
>DKKK01000125.1 GCA_002455215.1 Anaerolineales bacterium UBA6668
ACTTATTTTGGGTCACTACCTAATAATTTACACGCCGAGGTCCGACAACTTCGCGCTCAGAACAAAGCGCAAGCAGAAACTATTCTGCAATTAACTACAGCCCAGAACGAAGCCAATGCTCGAAGCGCAAGCACCGAATCCGCATTAAACAACTGCATCCAAACAAACGCCACACTCCAAAACAAGGTAAAAACTCTTGAAGCAGAGAAAAGCATTTTAGAAGGCAACTTGACAAATGCTCAAACCCATGCTGATGCGCTTACCAGCGAAAACTCGAATTTACGAAACCAGTTTTTCGCATTGGCATTTTACCAACAAACCCCACTTATCGAAACGGTCATTACCCCAAAACCCGATAATTCCACTAATCCAGACAACAGTCCAGTTGCAGTGCTTTGGACACTCACAACCGTGCTGTTTGTAAATATTGTAAAACCATTTATTTCTCGCATACAAATTTTAGGAATGTAATTTCCACTCATCAATCGCACTTGTCTAATAGAAAACAACTGCTAGGCAAGTGCGAACCGCTCAAAAAACGAACTGATATTTGAAAAATTTTTTATCTTGGGTATTGGAGGGTCTTATGTCTGTTAAAAATATTGCTCTGTGTATCCAAAAAGGTTGCCTTTTAATGAGAAGACATTTTCTTTCAGGGGTATGGTGGCAAGGCAGTGCTCTAGGATTGGCAATTACTTATTTTTCAATTATTTATAAACTTAACGATAAAATAAAAGTTCGGCTTGAAGACGGTCTGGGTCCATTCATTATCATCTCAATTATTTCAGTGTTTTCAGGGTTATTTTGGTTCGGGTGGCTAGTTAGCAAAGATTTTGAGAAATACAAAAAATTTCTGTCTATCTTAATTTATAGTTCTTTAATAGCCAGTATTATATTTTGGGCAGTTAAACCCTTTAATTTTTTTTCATTATTAATTAGTTTGGTTTTCCTACTTGCAATTTCTTTGATGTGTGTATATTCGCATTTCAAAAGCAACAAAAAGAAAAAGGTTAGTATACCTAAACCTGATATTAATGATATTCTAGGAAGAACAGGTATTGTAAACAAAATCAGCCAACTATTAACCACGCCAGAAAATATCTACCGTGTGATTGGTTTTGCTGGTAAATGGGGTAGTGGCAAATCATATGTAACTCAACAAGTAAAAATCTCGGTAAGCCAGCCTGAGAAAAAAATCTTTTGGGTTGAATTCAATCCGCAAACTGTCTCAAAAACAATGGAAAACTCATTTGAGAGATTATTTGAGTCGTTGTATAAAACAATCATCTCAAGCATACCTGACAGCGATATTTACTTGCCTTCAGAAGAGTTTTCGGTATTCCTTAAACTATTAGAAAAAATACCATTCCCAAAAGAAATATTTAACGCTCTCGTTTCTGGATGGTTACAAGAACGAGAAAAGGCGGACGATATTTTCCATAAATTAACTAAACTTATGGAAAATATAGCCCAATTAATTATCATAGTTGACGATGTAGAAAAATTGCAAGCAGACGAAATTATCAACATTTTCAAACTAATTGAAGCTTATCAAGGTATACCGAAAATAAAGTTTTTAATTGTTTATGATTGGGAAGATATAAAAAATAAATTAGTTGAAGCAAAGGTAATAGATACGGAAAAATACCCAAGAAGATACTTAGATTATATCGAAATTCTTCCGCCTGGCGAAAAGACTAGCCCATCTAACCACTTATTCAGTTATACTCAATCCAAGTTTCCCGATGATAAAGAATTTATAGAATCTTCCCATTTTCAAAATCTAGAGCAATTACTAGAAACTAATACCATTACCATTGGGGGAGCACTAAAGATACAAAATCATATTGAGCACAAGTTGGAAAAACAAAGAAACACGCATCCTTTTGATTTGGCGGTATTGACCATAGTAGAGCATCTTTACCCCCATTTGTATTATCTAATTTCTCAGCATGGCATCGCTTTAACTACGAAGTATAGAATCAGGGATGTGAAAACCAATTTGAAACGATTGAAAAGTAAACATAAAATTTCACGATGGGAGGTTGAGTGGCTTAAACTTTTATTTGTTTCGATTGACCTAAATGATGATGACGACTTACCGCGTGATGATGGGAAAAGCATTCGAGAAATAGCACAACGCGAATTGGGTATTGAACGTTCCGAATGTTTTAATTCTTACTTCATTCCTAACCCCTAAAACCACCCACCCTACCCCACATCAAACTGCACACCCTGCGCCAGTGGCAAGGCGTTGGAATAGTTGATAGTGTTGGTGACACGGCGCATGTAATTTTTCCACGCATCCGAGCCGGACTCGCGCCCGCCGCCCGTCTCCTTCTCACCGCCAAACGCCCCACCAATTTCTGCCCCACTCGTGCCAATGTTCACATTCGCCAAGCCACAGTCTGAACCGGCGGGCGACAAGAAAAGCTCTGCTTCCTGCAGATCGCGGGTAAAGATAGCACTGGACAAGCCTTGCGGCACACCATTTTGCAATTCAATCGCTTCTGCCAGCTCACGATAAGGTACAACATACAAAATGGGAGCGAATGTCTCCTGTTGTAGGATGGGGGCATCGGCTGGAATGCGCACCAATGCCGGGCGCACATAATAGCCAGCGGCAGGCACGCCCTGCGTGTAGCGTTCCCCGCCTTGCACCACCTGCCCACCTTGTGCCACCGCTTGCGCGAGTGCGTTTTGCATCGCTTGGTAAGCGGCAGAATCAATCAGCGGACCCACCAACACCCCGCTTTGCCGCGGGTCGCCTACCGACAAGCTAGCATACACCTTTTGCAAGCGAGCCGTCACCTCGTCAATCAAACTTTCATGCACAATTAAGCGGCGTAAACTGGTACAGCGTTGCCCGCAAGTGCCAACTGCGGCAAAGGTAATTGCCCGCAAAGCCAGTTCAAGTTTGGCAGTCGGCGTGACAATCATCGCGTTGTTACCGCCCAGTTCCAGCAATGCCCGCCCCAGCCGTGCGCCAACGGTTGCACCGACCGCCTTGCCCATGCGCACCGAACCGGTGGCGCTGACCAATGGGATGTGGTGGTGCGCGGCAATTGCCTGCCCAACAGCCACCTTTCCCACCACCACACTGCACAAATCTTGCGGGAGTTCCGGCATACTGGCAAGGGCGCGTTGCACCAAATGCAAACTGGCAAGCGCGGTGAGCGGCGCTTTTTCGCTCGGTTTCCAAATCACGGCATTGCCGCATACCAAAGCCAGCATCGCGTTCCAAGCCCACACTGCCACCGGAAAGTTGAAGGCGGTAATGACACCCACCACACCGAGCGGATGCCATTGCTCCATCAGGCGATGCCCCGGTCGTTCACTGGCAATGGTCAAGCCGTACAGTTGGCGGCTCAACCCGACTGCAAAATCGCACAAGTCAACCCACTCTTGCACTTCGCCGAGCGCTTCACTGGGGATTTTGCCCACTTCCAAACTCAGCAATTCCGCCAATTCGCTTTTATACTGGCGCACTTCATTGCCAATGCGGCGTACCAATTCACCGCGAATAGGAGCAGGGACGGTGCGAAAAGCGCGAAAGGCTTGGCTGGCTTGGGCAGTGACAGCATTCACTTCTTCGGCAGTGGCACAACCCACCTGCCCCAGGTGTACCCCATCAATCGGGCTATGCACGGCTAAGGGTGTATCCCCACCTGCCCGCGCGGAATCTCCAATCACGATGGCTGGGAACGGGTGTGCGAAGTCTTGTTGGGGAAAGAAGGTAGTTTGCCAGGTCATGGGATGCGTGCGGGGTGGGGTTAAGTTTGTTTTTGGGTGGGCGTGTAATTTGCCAGAAAGGCATCCGCCCACGGTTGGAAAGTACCTTGCTGGATTTGCTGGCGCATTTCGGCGGCTAGGTGAACGAGCAGATGTAAATTGTGGATACTGAGTAAACTTGCCGCAAGCATTTCTTCTGCCACGCACAGGTGGCGCAGATAAGCACGGCTGAAATTTTGGCAAGTGTAGCAGGTACAATCTGCTTCGAGTGGGTTTGGGTCGTTGAAGTAGGTGCGGTTGCGGATGTTCAGCCGTCCGCGGCGCGTCATGGCGGCGTGGTTGCGTGCCAAGCGCGTTGGCAAAACACAATCAAAAATATCTATACCCCGCATGACGCCGTTTACCAAATCTTCAGGTGAACCCACCCCCATTAGGTAACGTGGTTTGTCGGCGGGCAATATCGGGCACACCACTTCCAGCATGGCGTGCATATCTGCCTTACTTTCCCCCACCGAAAGCCCGCCAATCGCATTCCCTATCAAGCCCTGACTCGCCACAAACTCGGCAGATTGGGCACGCAAATCGGCAAAAGTGCCACCCTGTACAATGCCAAACAGCGCTTGGTCGGTACGTTGGTGGGCGTTTTGACAGCGCACCAGCCACTCATGCGTGCGGCGCAAGGCAAGCTCGTTCATGGCGCGGTCATACGGTTCGGGGCACTGGTCAAATGCCATGATGATGTCTGCGCCCAGCGCATTTTGGATGTGTGTAGCACTTTCGGGGGTAAAGCGATGCATAGAGCCGTCTATGTGGCTCTTAAAGGTGACGCCGTCATTGTCCTTTTTGTTGATGCCGCTCAGTGAGAATACTTGGAAGCCGCCGCTATCGGTCAGAATCGGGTTATTCCAACGCATAAAGGCGTGCAAGCCGCCCATCTCGCGCACTAGTTCGTGACCGGGGCGCAGATAGAGATGGTAGGTATTGGAAAGCACCAAAGACGCGCCCAACTCTGCCACTTGAGCAGGCGTGAGCGCCTTGACCGTGGCTTGTGTGCCAACCGGTGCAAAAACTGGGGTAGGAATCACGCCATGCGGGGTGTGGAATGTCCCTGCTCGGGCATTGCCATCTAGCGCATGGCGTTCAAAGCGAAAATCAGACAAAAGAACAGCGTGCCTTCACGTCAAACTTCATTGACCACCACAAAAACCAGTGGTTTGCGGCGGGTTTCACTGTAAAAGAAGTCATTCAGGTCTTTTTCTACGCGGCGGCGCAATTCATCACTGGTGTTGTTCAGTTCGGCGATTTGCACCACGCGGCGGGTGGCAATTTTGAAAAGCTCTTGCGCATCACGCACAAAGACAAAACCCCGCGAGATCATTTCCGGGTCTTGTACCAACTCGCGGGTGTCCGCATCCACCAGCAGGTTAATCACCACAAAGCCATCGCTTGCCAAGCGGTCACGCTCACGCAAGACTGCCGGTCCAATGTCACCCACGCCAGAGCCATCCACATACACATAGCCACCGGGCACTCGCTCGCCAAGTTTCATGCCGTCTTCGCTGAGTTCAAGCACTTGTCCGTTTTCAATGACAGCGATATTTTCTTCTTTCATGCCAGCGGACACAGCCAAATCAGCGTGTGCGCGTAGTTGCATCAACTCACCATGCACGGGCATGAAGTAACGCGGACGAAGCAGGTTCAAAATTTCTTTTTGCTCATCGGCGTGGGCGTGCCCAGAAACATGCACGGTTTCGAGTGGGTCATAGACCACTCGCGCCCCGCCGCGAATCAGTTTGTTAATCATGCGCGAAACCAATTCTTCGTTACCGGGTATTGGGTGTGCCGATACGACACAAGTATCGCCAGGTTTTAGGTCAAATTGGGCGTTGTTGCCGTGGGAAATACGCGAAAGAATGCTAGAAGGTTCGCCTTGGCTACCGGTCATCATTAGCACCACTTTGCTATCCGGCATTTTTAGCGCTTGGTCAAGCGAGATGAGTACATTGTTGGGGTCTTTTAGGTAGCCTAGTTTTAGGCAAACCTTAGCATTGTCCACCATGCTACTGCCCACTAGCGCCAAACGCCGGTTGGTCTTGCTGGCGGCGTTGATTGCTTGCTGAATACGCGCAATTAAGGAGGAAAAAGTGGCGATTAGGATACGCCCCTGCGCTTGGCGAAAGACCTTTTCGAATGCTGTGTCAATCACTGCTTCGGAGGGTGTCCAGCCGGGGCTGTTGGCGTTGGTCGAATCTGACAGTAAACACAACACGCCACGCCGCGCAAACTCGTTCAGCTTGCCCATGTCGGTTTGCCAGCCATCGGTGGGGGTAGTGTCTAGCTTAAAATCACCCATGTGAACGACCAAACCAACCGGGGTGGTAATACCAATACCACAAGCATCGGGGATACTGTGGCAAACATGGAAAAATTCCACATCGAATGGACCAATTTTGATTGTGTCTCCAGCTTTTACACTTTGAAACTTGTTCTTTTCCTTCGATTTATTTGCCACCTTACGTGCCGCAAGCGTCATAGTTAGCTCGGTGCCGTACAAGGTAGTACTAGTATTGTCTAGCAAGTTGGGCAATGCGCCAATATGGTCTTCGTGCCCGTGCGTGATGACAATGCCGCGCACCATATCCCACTTATCTTTCAGGTAATTCCAATCGGGGATAATGTGGTCAATGCCGAACATGTCAAATTCGGGAAACATAATGCCACAATCCACAATTAAAATGTTGCGACCATATTCAAAAACGGTCATATTTTTACCGACTTCCCCTAGACCGCCAATGGGGATAATCCGAAGTTTTTTTTCTGCCATCGGGCTCCTGTCATGGACTCATGCTGAGTCTCTAATACGATATTGGGCGCGGCTCAGAAATACGTCTTTTTCTTAAAGGAAAACGCTCTTTTTATACATGCCCAATATCAATGGGTTGACCGATAGACTTTCAGGGCAGGCAAACTTCACTGCGAGCAGGCTGCCCCAGTGAAAGAATGGATGCCTAATGAGTCTATCGTGAAATGAAAAACACACTTGAATACACTGATTCAAGTAGGAATTGTATATCCAACTCGGATAGGAATTGCGCTTCTTCTTAAGGAAGAAACCGCAACTCGATATTCGGTACGTGCGCCGAATATAAAAGAAAATATTGCCAATTGCGAGGGGTTCAATATTGCCGAGAACAAACAAAAAAAAACGATACGCCTATGGTAGTTCCACTGAAGCATACTTCGCCCCAAATTGTTATCAGCGGAATTTCCGCCCAAGCGCAAACCCAAACAATCATGCACTTGCCTGTCGAGAGAATTTTTGCGGTAGGCAGTGCGCGTGCGGGTAAAAAATTGCGTACTTCACATGCGACAAAACGCCTTTCTAATGTGAAAAAGCCTGTCTATGCGTTTCTGATAGTATCATGGGGTGATGGTTTTGTAAAGTGAATTTGATTTTCCTAAAAAATTGGAGCGGGTGCGGTTCAGTTTTTCG
>DKKK01000183.1:0-25146 GCA_002455215.1 Anaerolineales bacterium UBA6668
ACTTATTCCTTAGGCACTACCAATTATTAATGTATGGAACACCTTTTACTACACTGATAGCGATCAAAGCAATAAGGATTGTCCAAAGCAAAAATAAACGAGATACAAAACTTACGATTGGGTTTGTGATGCTGTGAATGTTCATTAGGTTACTCCTTTGAGACAACTGAACTAAGCGTTGTACTTAGGGTAACATACTATGGCACTGAAAGCTTTGCTGGAAAATTACAGGTTTCTAGGTGTAATTGGTAGCATTTATGCAAAATCTTCAATAAAATATTCAAGATTTTTGCAAGGAATCATCAACATTAATGAGACGATCCAAGCGGTATCCATCATCTGTTTCGTTACTAATATGGTATGGGATTAATGCATTCTTGAGCCTTTTATTTATTCTAGAAATTTGTGAGTATAAAGCTTCTTTAGCGGTTATAAGATTTATACCTTTTTGGTTCCAGCAATTTTCATATAGCTCAATGTAGGTACAAATGCTACCTTCTTTAGCAAGTAAATAGCGTAAAATGACCTTTTGGGTTCGATCTAATTTAATTATGTCATCGCCAAATTTTATTGCCTTTGCACTATCATCCCAAAAAAGTTTTTTCGTTACACTGCTAATCCTTCTCGATTCATCCAAAACACTGTTGATAAGGTCAAGCCAATTACGATATGTAGAAACAGCATCGTGGGCTAGCCCTTCTCGAGGTAATAAAAAGGTTCTGGTAATTTGCGTTGCTTGCGGAGTTTCCATGGGAATTGTGTAAAAAATGATACGAGAAGTTTTTGAAAATTGATGTTTCATCTTTCTGCAAAGCAATTCACAATGATTATCTGGTAATTGTTGCTCTTGATTGGCAAATTTCTTATTACAATAAAAATAATCTAACACAACAATTGCTGACGGGTGGTTGAGTAGTTCTGCATCTAGCCTTTCTGCATTGGGAATGTGAATGATTGGTAGCCCAATCGAATCCAAAACATGTTGATTTTTGGGCTCGGTAATGAATAAAACAACTTGACCCTGGGCTTGTTTCGTCATAGTTGAACCTACCCGCTCTGCTTAGTTGAGCTAGTATGAGTTTCTATAACCTCTTTGATTTTTTCAATAAACGCGTCTTTATACGCATCTTGTTTGAAGAAAAGATCAATTACTGCCCGTTTACCACTTCCCGGATTCCTGCGCAACAATACACGCACTTTTTCGGTTAAGTTTTCCACTGGCATCCCGGTTAATACAATTTTGGGTATTTCAATAAATTCGTCTCGAGCGAATTCAACGCCGGAGTAGTCATCGCCAATATCTAGCGCGTCATCTGGCTTTTCCATTGCCAAGTCAACAATCATCAGTTGCGGGTGAAGGGTTGTTAACTGTTTTCGTGCATTCCCTAGTGATGTGGCGAATTCAATATGTCCTAATTTTTCGCTTCTCAAGTATTTTTGCAAAGCTTTTGCAAAAGTTTCGTTATTTTCAATGATAAGAATAGTTGGTGGAGTTGCCATGATAGTTTCTCGTTTTTGTTCTTGAATGGAATTTCGTATGGGAAATTCATCACCGATTTGACCCATTTGCAAGTAATCAACCGCTCCGGCAAGGAGTGTGGCACGGGCTTGATAAGCATTGGGTTTGGCAGAAAGCACAATAATGGGTAAACCCGGGTCGTTAGCTAAGATGCCTTTAATACCACTCGTTACAATTTCATCAGTTTGCTGTTCACTGAATATACAATATAATGCAAGTGCATATTGGCTAGTTTTTGGTGGGGGCTGATTAACTGAGGTCCATATTAACCTATTTTTTGTTTCAATCCCCAAGCGTTTGAGTTGTTCGGGAATTTCACCGTTTAATTCAGGTGAAACTATTAAAATGTTCATTGCTACTCCTTAATAAAAATTCTCAATACTGATGCGAAACAGTAGGATAAATTGAGCGCCATTTGAGTATGTGTCATCATATTGAATATCGCCTCCCTGCCCAACCATAATTTCTTTGACAATTAACAATCCAGTTCCACGGTTTTTATCCTCGTGGGAAGAAACTGATTCTTTAAACAGTTTTTGTGCAATGGATGCTGGAATGGGCTTACCCGAATTGGCAAAATACAAACGTAAATGGGGCTCATCAGGGATTTGCTCGCATTTAATGAATACTNNGACTGGTTGCTTCAAGCGCATTGACAAGCAAAATGTCGAGCATATCAGACAGCCAAATTTTTGGAAAGTTGACGCTAATTGGCTGGTTACTCGATTCAAAACGGATGTTAATTTTGGCTAGCCATTTTTTTCGGATTTCCACAAACTCCTGAACGGCAACGTTGATATCATGGCTACTCACTTTATCCGTATGGGTTTGAATATAGGCTGACTGATTGTTGATTTTTGAAAAAACAGTATCCAAAGCCGTAAGCATACCTTGTAGCCCGCCCTGAATGTGTTGCGTCAGTGCTTCTTTTGATTCGAAATCATTGGGAGCAAGAGACTTCTGGGTTGATTTTATCTCCAACCCCACAATCGCTAAGTGTGGTGTAATCGCATGTCTCCAAATTTGATGGGCTTTCTTTTGCCAGTTGACATCTAGTTGCTGTTGTAACTGTCTTTGGGTAAACTGAAGGGCTTCTGCGTCATCAATTCTTTTAAATGCCTGTGCAACCAATTGCGCAATCATTTTCAGTTGCTCAATTTGATACCCCGAAAACTCATGCGAAAAGCGATTACGAGCCAACAAGGCAATGCGCCGAACTCCCTGATGAATTTTTGACTCCCACTCAGCAGGCACACCCAAGAAGGCTTTGTAGCCAGTTTCTTGCGCCGCCGGATTAATTCCATCTGCTTCGGTTGCGTTAGAAATGTTAATGGTCTCGCCATCCACAATAATGCGTTTGGTGAAGCCATTGGGGCGTGCTTTGGTTTGGTATTCGACATCACCTTCCACTGTATTGGCGTGAAATGCGCGACCTGGTTTATTCTCCTTATGGTCCCAAAAACGCACATTGCCATCATCCACCGAAAGTAAATCACGAATGACTTTGGCAGTCTCTAAGGCAATCTTAAATTGATCATTCGTACTGGATAGGAAAGAAATGAAATTATTTACCTGCGCTTGATGGTTTTCCCGTAGGATGCGATTGAAGGCAATCAATGCAATATCTTTTAAGCGGTTGACCGTATCCTGCGTAGTGTCGTGTGTTTCTGGAAACGGGCAAAGCTGGGGATGTTCGACGTTGATGACCCAAAACTTATCAAAGTCTGTCTTGAGCGGAATGACAATTTCGGAACGCGTTGTGGCACAGATGGGCTGATAAGTAACTTCCTTAGACACATCTTGTGTGATGCTGATTTGATTGGTGTCGAATGCTTTCCCAATCAATCCACTCCCGACATCCATATTTTCGGGCATCTCAAGCGGGGAATAAGTTCGCAATTGCACTTTTCCGCTTTTTTTCTCAGCGATACTTACGAACAACGGGGTTTGCTTCGTCAGAGTTCCAATGATTTTTGAAATGAAATGCACTAAACTCGTTTCGAATGCTTCGACCGTAGCTATTTTGCTCAAGGTATCCAGCATAGCATCTAGTTCGGATTGCAATCGTTTTCGCCGCAATTCTCGCTTGCTGTCAATCAGTTTGGCAAGAATCAGCGTCAAATTTCGGCTAATTGCTACGGCTTGGTTTTGAAAACTCACGGAAAACTTTCGCTGGCGTTGATAATTAACAAAAATCAACCCCAACTTATTCTCGCCCTGAATCAACGGCAAGGCAAAAAGGGATTGCGTTCCACTTTGGCGGGTAAATTCGCTTTTCTTAAAATTATCATCCTCGGCGGTATTTTCCACCCATTCTGGTTTTTTTTCGCCTAAAATCCGGATTAAATCGGGGTCATCCGCGCTGGTTTTGGCTTCAAACCCCAATTTTGTGCCATTCACAGTTGGGTAAAACTGTTGTTTTCGCTCAACCCAAGAATGTAAACGGACGCTATCTGCCCCAAAAGCCATTTTTAATTGTTCAACAAAACTTCCTAATGCGGTATCCAAATCGGTTTGAATCGCCAGATGCGAAAGTTCGGCAAGTAAGGTATAGTTATTTAGCGCAACATCCAGGGCATAAGCAGTCTGCAAAACAGATGCGGCTTGTCGGACAAATTGACCGATATTACTTTCCAAGCGAGTTGAGTAGGGCGTATCCCGAAATAGTAAGAAAGCAATTCCATTCCCTTCGTCTTCTGCATTGACAGTGGGAATTGGGAAACCCCACACGCTGGTCACGTTCTTTCGGGAACAAAACTGTTGCAGTGCGCTAGGAATTGCTTCCTTTGAATATTTTTGACACACTGTGACTTGCCGAATTTGCCGAATTTCCGCCTCGCCTAATGGACCCTCAAAAAGCGCATATTCGTTTGCTGTAATTTTGTCGGAGCTTAAGTTTTTCTCAATTTCGAAACGTTTGCTACTAGGATTATAAACCCAATATGACACAAAATCTGCTTTGGAAAGTTTCCGCAGGTCAGCCACAAATTGGTCTACCGTAGGGTGAAATTTTGTTTGGATGGCTATGCGTTGAATCGCTCCTCTAATAAATTGGTCGGTTTCTCCACGCCAATAGCGAGCGAGTACGCCAGAAATGCGAGCGGCTAAATTTTTTGCAAGTTCAATTTGAAAGGGCGTAAAAGGGCGGGCTGTGAGTAGATGGTCAAAACTGAAGGAGCCAATCACCTGTTTGGTAACAATATCTCGAATTGGCACCCATAGGGTGGATGCAATTCCAGCATTTCGCAGAACACATCGGATTTCCCCCAACTCACCCGCATAATTTGCCACATCATCGATGATAATCGTTTCCCCACCCTCAAACAATTTTTGTTCATCAGGTATGTCTTTAATCGAAAACTTTTTTCTCCCAATTTTGTGGACAGAAACCTCTTTACGGATGGTTTCCTCAGCAACGATCTGGGCAAAATCGCTGTTGATCCGTTTGACAAAAGCACTGTGTTCTATTTTTAGCACTTCGCAGGCGGTTTTACAAATCCACTTGTAAATGGCTTGCTCGTTTTCGATGCTGTCAGGAAAGCCTTCAAGCGCCCTGTTCAATGTTTGCAATTGCACGACTTCGTTTTCAAGCTGGGATTGGCGTGCCGCAGTCACCAATAGGTTAATCAGGTCAGCGTTGCGAACATCTTTTGGAATACAGCGGGAAGCACCAACGCGAAAACTTTCATCCATCAGTTCATCCGTAACAAAGCCGCTCAATACAATGACTTGAGTGGAGGTGGATTTTGTTCGAATTTCTCGGATTAAGGAAATGGCAAACTCTTGGGTTTCTGCGCCATCTTCTTTAGGAATGTGGCTATCCAACAATACCACATCAAATAGGTGTTGTTCTAGCAGGCTTTGTGTTTTAACCACCGTTTGGGCAGTTTCCACAACCCACCCAGAGGTCTTTTTATCAGCTTGGACTTTTTGGCTAAAATTTTTCAGCAATTCAGATTCGTCTTCTACAATTAAGAGTTTGGTTGTTTTTTTGTTGGTCATTGGTTCCCCCGTTTAACGAGCAATTTTTATTTGCAAACAAAATGTACTGCCGATGCCCATCAGACTATTCGCTAATTCTAAATTGCCTTGCATGGACAACGCCAATTGCTGACTGACATAGAGACCTTGCCCACTGCCATCTTCGCGGGTGGTCCAGCCAAATTCAAAAATACGTTGCCAATTTTCAAAATGGATACCAGGTCCCTCATCCCGGAAATGTAAATGGATAAACCCATTGCTATCGGCATGAGTTTCGATATGGATTGTTTTTCCAACTCCGCGCCCGCTTTGCATATGTTGAAAAGCATTAAGGATTAGATTCGTAGCAATATGATTAAAATGATATTCTGAACCGAACAAAGTCAGTGGGTTGTCTTGAATTTTGTAGTCAATGTTGCATTCTGGGAATTGTTTCTTTGCAAAAAATGCCCATTGTTTGAGTGTTGCAAGCGCTCGGCTTAATTCGAAGGTTGTAACCGCGTCATTTTTCGCAAGCAAAGTTTTTTGGTAATTTCGAGTGGTTAATCGAAGCGTACTGACCGAACGGCGAATTCTTTGTGCCTGTTCAATAATCGTTGATTTCTTCTGTTTTGTTACACTGTTTTCTAAATTCTCTGCAAGGACCTCCAATGTCAAAATTTGATTGGCAATTTCATGTGCAAAGTTACTAGAAAACTGTCCCAAAATGGTCAGCTGGTCCATAAGCATATTGCGCCTGACCGTTTCTGCGCGTTCCAAGAATGCCGCTATTAAATAAGCAACCGCGCGGGTATCGCGTAAATGGTAACTATGCAATTTGTTTGGAGACTTGGCGAAAATACACAGCACATATTGCTTGTCGCGGATCTCGGTTGGGATAGGGGTGCCTGCGACACCAGCGAATTCCAGCAAGTCTAGTAAATGGCGGTATTTTTCTGTTTCATCTTTAATATCGGGATAAATGCAGGATTTTTGGGTTCGCACGCAGTCTGCCACTGGGCTTTTGTGTAGCTGTGCGTCTAAGTTAAGCTCTTCTCGGGTGATTCCAGCGCAAGAATGGATTTTTATCTGTTTGGTTTGATTTGTGAGCTCGAATAAAATCGCAATATCAGCAGGGGTATCTGCTAATAAAGAATCGAGTAAATTTTCTATCTGATTCCCCAAATCCTTTTTTTGTAGTGCGTGAGTATCAACTGTAAGAATGGCTTTGCTTGGTATGGGTTGATTAATTTGTGAAGTCCATAATCGTTGGTCGTATTTTGATTGAATGCGTTGCAGAGTGTTTGCCAATTCTGTTTCAGAAAAATTAGTATCAATTCGTTCTGCTTGACCGGGCCACAACTGTGGATTCTTTCTGACTTCATCAAACACGTCTGACGTGCAAATTAAGATAATGGCTAAACTTTCTAGTCGCAACTTAAGGGTGCGGATCCAATGCAACTTGGTTTTGTGAGCCGAGTCAATGGTTGGAATTTTCGCCACAATCATAGCGAGCTCGCTGGGTAGAAGGTCAAGCGCATCGGGTAGGTTGGTATCAACCATGAGTTCAACCCGAAATCCCCATCGCTCAAAAAAATCAACCAATTTTTGTCCATGAAATAAATCGTCATCTACTATCCAAACCGGATTGCCCACCTGCTTATCTGGAGATGTAAAATTTTCATTTAGGACGGGCTCAAAATCTTCCAACGGGTCTTTGGAAATTGCATGGGCAATGGTTTGAGCTTTTTGCAGTTGAAGAATTCGTCGTTTGGTGCTCAGGATAGCTATCTTGCGCTCGTGCCGAATACCCAAAATCGTAAATTCTATGCGGTCCAGATGATGTAGAAACTCTTGGGGTGAATTGATTTGCCATGGGGTCATTTCAGATTTTGGCAAGAACCCGCGTATGTTGTCGGCTGTATCAATCCAGGCGCCATCAGAAAAAACATGTGCGACTGTACCTTGCAAAACATCCCCAATGTGGCGTTCTTTGCTAAAT
This sequence comes from Anaerolineales bacterium UBA6668, assembly GCA_002455215.1. GTDB lineage: Bacteria > Chloroflexota > Anaerolineae > Anaerolineales > UBA6668 > UBA6668. Next base: position 7,482 of record DKKK01000183.1, read on the forward strand.
GTCAACCAAGGATCCAACTCTGGGTTACGCAGGCTATATTCTGATAAAAATTCGTTGGTTTCGTTTTTTATCAGGCGAACCGATAGAACATCTCCAAAATGAAATGTACTCAGCACATCCAAGTTTGGATCCCAGGATAGCTCTCTTTTGCGTATATACCCTCTGGAGCCGTCAGAAAAACTGACAAAAACCCCAAATGAATAAATCGCTTCAACCGTACATTTTTTATTGAGCATTAAATAAAGCCTCCAAATTACTTACTACATTATCAACCACAACCGTAAAATTATTCTTGTCAAATCCTTGCAAAAATTTGGAATTTCCTCGGAACTTTTTCCCTCTCGCCAGCATCTTTATCTAGGCGTACAATGTAATTATGCGCTGATAGTTCAACATCTGAGGACCCTATGAAAACTCGCTCATTATTGATATGTTCCCTCTTGTTTGCTGTGGCATGCGGCGTTTTGCCCAACCCACTCGCCAAACCGACACCCCTCCCCACCGTGCCCCCGCTGGTGGCGGAAGTGTCCCCCACGGCGGGTGAAACCTTGCCCACCGATGGTGCTATCGTGCTATATTTTGACCAAGCCATGCAAGCGGATTCGGTCGAAAAAGCGGTGAGTTTTAGCCCGGCAGTCAGCGGCAAATGGCAATGGCTAGATGACCGCACGGCGCAATTCACCCCTAACAATGCGCTTGCACCCGCACAGCGTTACACACTCACCATTGCCAATAGCGCCACTTCCATCAAGGGCATTCCTTTGGCGCAAAGTGTTGATTTTACGGTGGATACTGAAGGGCTTTTGACCGTCAGTGAGTTGATTCCAGCAGATGGTAGTGCCGAAATTGGGGTGGATAGCTCCATCACCGTCATCTTTAATCGTCCGGTGGTGCCGTTGTTACTCTCCAGCGATGCCAAAGACCTACCCCAGCCGCTTAGCATCTCCCCTGCGCTAGCAGGGAAGGGCGAGTGGGTCAACACCAGTATTTATGTGTTTCGTCCTAGCCAGCCACTGGCAGGTGCGACTACCTACACCGTGCAAGTCCAACCCGGTGGGGCAGGCACTGCCCTTGCCAACTTGCAAGAAACCGTCACCAGCAGTTTCACTACCCTAGCGCCCGCCGTTTTGAGCGTTGAAGTAGAAACCTACGACAACCGCGTGCCGTTGGATGCACCGATTCGGGTTCTTTTCAATCAGCCGATGAACCGCACTGCGGTAGAGTCTGCCATTACCCTAAATAGCCTGCCGTTTTTGGGTAAGTATGAGTGGAGCGATGACGGACTTTCGGTTGCCATCACTGCCGACCCCAAACTCCAACACGACACCGCTTATACTTTTGCGGTGGGGCGTCAAGCAAAGGCGGCGAGCGGCGAAGTGGGGCTGGCTCAGGACTTTGAGCAAAACTTTGTTACACTGCCCCTGCCCAAAGTTATCAAAACTGAACCCGCTGATGGCGAAAAAGAAGTGCCGAGTTATCGCGGCATTTCGGTAGATTTTAATACCTTGATGGATGAAGAGTCGCTGAAAAAGCATATCAAGATAGACCCACCCCCTGCTAACGACTACAACAACGCCTACTTTTCAAGCTATGGCTTTGAGTATTACCTAAATACGCCGATACTGCCCACCACAGACTACACACTCACCATTGGAGCAGATGTGCAGGATGTGTACGGCAATCGTTTGGGGCAAGAGCAAGTGATTCATTTCCGCTCGGCAGATATTCCTCCGCATGTGTATTTAGCGTTACCAGGTGAAATTGGCTTGTTCTCCGCCTACGCCCCGACCGAATTATTCTACGTTTTCACCAACACGCACCACTTGCAAGCCGGATTGTGGCGCATGTCAGTGGAAGATTTTGGGCGTTTTCAGGACTGGAGCGAGCCTAATTTCCGAGAAAATTACAATCCCAACCCTGACCAAGCCATTGTCAACTTGGACATTCCCGTCGAACCCGTATTAAACGAAACCATCTACCAAAAAGTACCACTGCCCGCCGAAGGGGTAAACCTGCCACCGGGTTTGTACTATCTAAAAACGATTCACCCGATTAATGATGAACCGCTCCGCCATTTCCTCATCGTGGCGGATGTGAATATTAGCCTAAAGTCTACCTATGACCAAGCCGCGGTGTGGGTCACGGATATGCAAAGCGGTTTACCGGTGGCTGGGCGGCAGGTGGTGTTGTACGGGCGGGGCAACAAGGTTTTGGCGGAAGGGGTGACGGATGCCAACGGTTATTGGCAAACTGCACTAGCAAACCAAACCAATGAAGCTCTGTGGTTAATGGCGGTGGCAGATGCCCGCGATCAAGACCCTGCCGGGCTGGGTATCACTACCACTGATTGGGTAGATGGCATTGCCCCGTGGAGTTTTAATGTACCAACCAGTTGGCAACGGCAAACACAGGAAGGCTATCTATATACTGACCGCCCGATTTACCGCCCGGGACAGGTGGTGTACTTCAAGGGGCTGTTGCGCCAAGAAGATGATGCCCGCTTCCAATTGCCTGAAGCCGGACACAAAGTGACCATTTCCATTACCAATGACCAATACGAAGAAATTTACCGCCAAAACCTGCCGGTAAATGACTATGGCACACTCAATGGTGAAGTACAACTTTCTGAAGATGCCGGAACCGGCTCCTATCGCTTATTAATGCAAGATGGTGAAAACTTTAGCCGTGAGATTTATTTCACAGTAGCAGAATTTGTCAAACCAGAATTTCAGGTGAAGCTAACCCCCGAAAAACCTGCCTACCTAGCCGGAGAAACCGTGCGAGCTACGGTGGAAAGTACCTTCTTTTTTGGCGGGGGTGTGTCGAATGCTGACGTGAGCTATACCGTGCTGACCGCCGATTATAGCTTTCCTTGGACGGGAGACGGTTGGTACAGTTTTTACAATTATGACGAAACCGCCGATGTCAGCGGACCGACCTATGGCGTGTATGGCGAAGTACTGGCACAAGGTAGCGGAAAAACCGATGGTAGCGGCAAATTTGTCATTGAACTACCTGCCAATTTGGGCGACCGCATCGGCTCTCAATTGTTTACCATTGAAGCCACGGTGGCAGATTTAAACCAACGCATTGTCAGTGGTCGTACTGAAGTGGTCGTACATCGCGGCGAATTTTACGTGGGTATCAATGCCAAAGATTATGTTTCTACTGCGGGTGAGCCTGCCGAAATGCAATTGATTACCACCGATTGGCAAAGCCAAGCCGCCCCTAACCAAACGGTGAATGTGACCGCCGCTAAGGTGGAATGGTTCAACGTGCAAGAAGAAGACGAATTTGGCAACAAAGTGTGGACTTGGGAGCGCAAAGAAACCCAAGTTTATACAGGAAGTACCACCACCGCTGGTGATGGACGCGGGCAAATCAGCTTTACTCCGGCGGATGGCGGCACATACCGCGTAACCGCTTCCGCACAGGATAGCAAAGGCAATTCTATTAGTGCTAGTACCTACATCTGGGTGAGCGATACGCGCTATGTCAGTTGGCGGCAAGACAACAGCAATCGTATTCGACTGATTACCGATAAGAAAGAATATCAACCAGGCGACACCGCCGAAATTTTAATCGCCTCCCCATTTCAAGGCACAACTACCGCGTTGGTTACGGTAGAACGCGGGCGCATCTCTTACCACGAAGTACTCACTTTAACTGGCAACAGCACGGTTTACCGCCTACCTATCACGGCTGAACACGCCCCCAATGTGTTTGTCAGTGTGATTTTGGTCAAGGGGGTGGATGAAACCAACCCCGCACCAGCATTTCGGATGGGTATGGCAGAGCTAAAAGTGAGCAATGCCCAGCAAGAAGTGTTGGTTAGCCTGACCCCCGACAAGCAAAACGCCGGACCGGGCGATGAAGTGACCTACAGCGTGTATGCCACCGACTACAGCGGCAAACCCGTCCAAGCCGAGTTCAGCCTGGCATTGGTAGATTTGGCGGTCTTGAGCTTATCTGCTCCCAATAGCCAGCCGATTCTAAATGCGTTTTACAGCACCCGCCCACTTTCTGTACAAACCAGCACGGCGTTGATGTTCTCGGTGCAACAAGTGAATATTGAAGTGAACAAGCTAAAAGGCGGTGGTGGGGGCGCGGCAGATGCCGCCGCGCCTTTCGTCACCATTCGCGGTGACTTCCGCGATACTGCCTATTGGAACGCCGAAGTGCGCACCGATGCACAAGGCAAAGCGCAAGTCACGGTTAAATTACCCGATAACCTGACCACCTGGCGGCTGGATGCGCGTGGTGTAACACTCGACACGTTGGTCGGGCAGGCGCAAACCGATATTATCAGTAGCAAACCCCTACTCATCCGTCCGGTCACACCACGTTTCTTGGTGGTGGGCGACCAAGTGGAACTGCAAGCACTGGTGAACAACAACACTGATAACGCCCTGTCGGCAGTGGTGGAACTCTCAGGTACGGGCTATGATTTGCAAGGCGAGAGCCAACAAACGGTGGAGATACCGGCACGTGGGCGGGCGTTGGTCAAATGGCAAGGCACTATCCCCGATGTGAGTGGGGTGGACTTGGTGTTCTCGGTACGCAGTGGCGAATTTAGTGATGCCAGTCGCCCACCAGCGGGCATACCACCCACCCAAACGCTACCCGTCTATCGCTATATTGCGCCGGAAACGGTGGGGACGGCGGGTGCGCTTGACTCGGCGGAAGCACTCACCGAAGCGATTGTCCTGCCACGCCGCTACGACGCCAGCCAAGGGCAACTCAACATCACCCTAAGCCCGTCACTTGCCGCCAGCACGGTAGATGGTTTAACCTACCTAGAACATTATCCCTACGAATGTACCGAGCAAACCATCAGCCGCTTTTTACCCAATGTTGTCACCTACCGCACTTTGAAGGAGCTTGGTTTGGATGNNGCAAAAGCATTTGGAAGAACTGCTCAGCGTAGGGCTACAACGCCTGTACAAGCAACAGCACAGCGATGGCGGGTGGGGCTGGTGGACAACCGAACAAAGCAACCCCTATATCACATCGTATGTTGTGTTTGGCTTGACCGAAGCGCAGAAAGCGGGCTTTGCCGTGAGCGAGAAGGTGCTGAATGATGGGGTTCGCTTCTTGAAGCAACGACTGAAAGCCCCACTTTCAGTGACAGCAACTTGGGAGCGCAACCGCCAAGTGTATATGCTTTTTGCACTAGCAAATGCCGGCGCACCCGATTCTGGTATGAATTCGCTTTACTATGACAAGCGCTTACTGCTTGACACCTATGCCCGCGCCTTGCTGTTGAAGACTCTGGCATTGGCAGATCCCAGCGACTTGCGCCTTCCCACCTTGCAATCCGACCTGAATACAGCCGTTGTGATGAGCGCCACGGGTGCTCAGTGGCATGAAGTGCAGGGGGTGGACTATTGGAACATGAATACCGATTTGCGCACCACCGCTATGGCAATTTCTGCACTGGCACAAACCGACCCGCAGAATCCAATTTTGCCAAATGCAGTACGTTGGCTGATGAGTGCGCGTGCCGCGCATGGTGGCTGGCAAACCACCCAAGAGACGGCTTGGAGCTTGCTGGCTTTGACCGACTGGATGAAGGTGACAGGTGAACTGCAAGGTAATTACAGCTATACAGTGACGGTGAATGGGCAAGAGCTCAGCAATGGGCAGGTGAATGCAGACAATTTGCGTGACCCGCAACGCCTAACCGTTGCCATAGCCGACCTGATTAAGGAACAAGCCAATCAGGTGGTGTTTGAACGCGGTGAAGGTACTGGGAATTTGTATTACACGGCACATTTGACAGTTTATCAGCCCGTTCCCGACATTCAAGCCTTAAGTAAGGGCATGACCGTCTCGCGCAAGTATGAACTGCAAAGCCCGAATTGTGGTGGCAGTGAGCAAGACGCTTGCCCGCCCATTTCGTCCGCTCAGGTCGGCGATATTATCAATGTTACCGTGAGCTTGATTGCCCCTGCTGATTTGCATTATCTGGTCTTGGAAGACCCGTTCCCATCCGGTGCCGAACCCATTGACACGAGCCTGCTGACTACCAGCATACTCGCAGAAGGTCCTGAACTGGGGCGGACGGGTTATTATCGTGGTTGGGGTTGGTGGTGGTTTAGTAATACGGACTTGCGCGATGAAAAACTGGTACTTTCTGCCAGTTACTTACCCGCTGGGACGTACGAGTACACCTACCAATTACGGGCAGGTTTACCCGGTCAGTATAATGTGATTCCCACCACCGCCTACGAGTTCTACGTCCCCGAAGTCTTTGCTCGTGGACAAGGGATGTTGTTCGAAATTAAGTAGGGGGAAATTTTGGCGCGGTGAAAATTCGTGGCTTATTCGATACGGGGCAGAATTATGCGTTTTTCTTAAGCGAAAAACACAATTACCATCCGTGTCGAATATAGCGAGTTAAAACAATAGCCCGAAAGGTGTTTCTTATCTTGACGATAAGCGCCTTTCGGGCTGTTGTGTTCGTTTCCTAAACAGGGCTAGCTAATAGGCGTCTTGTAAATTTTGAGCTTACCAATCTCATCGCCACACGCTTTGCAATTCATCATTTCAATTTTAAATTCTCTGCCACCGCTGACCCATTTCAAAAATTCTTGCAAAATACCGACTGCCGTGTCGCAAACCGGTTCATCTTCCGAGCGTCCCCAACACTCGGAACAGCGTTCCAGCGTGTAAATGTAGGCATCGCTTTCTTCGGACGTATTGCTGATTTGGTCGCTCAAGTGGCTGAAAATTTTGGCGACTGCGGGCAAACCGATTTTGAGCTTGGCTTCGACTGGGAGCAATTTAAAGGCTTGGTCAGCCGCANNCAAAGTCGCGCAAGCCACTGGCAAACACTGCCCGTCCCGCTCGCAAGGCTAGCCCACGTCCCCCGCGTGCGCCGTAATGGGCTTCCAGCGCGATTTTCAAAGCCGCCATTTCTGCAAAGTCGAACTCTTTGTTCATATTGCTGGGTGGGTAGTTGCCAATCAGACGCTCTAAACTTGCCAGTGTGAGAATCGCATTCACCCCATTTTTGCCCATCACATCTTCCAAAGCGAGCAGGAAAATGCGGATGAAATTATTTGGATATTTGTATCCACTTAGTTCGTATTGGTTGGTGTCGTCCATAACGTTCCTATTTGAAAAGCAAAATGGGGTGAAGTGGCAGAATTATTGGTGAATATAATGTCCGCCAATGCCGTGAGCGGCTTCCATCAGCACTTCGCTCAAGCTAGGGTGAGCATGCACATTGCGGGCAATTTCTTCGCCCGTGAGTTCGTGCATTTGGGCAAGGGTGAGTTCGGGCAATAATTCGGTGACGCTGGGTCCAATCATGTGTGCCCCTAGGATTTCGCCGTACTTTTTATCCGTGACAATTTTGACAAAGCCACTGCCTTCGCCTANNGACCGAGCGCCTTGCCATTGGCTTGGAAGTTGAAGCGCACCACATTGGTTTCATAGCCTTTGGCGCTGGCTTCTTTCTCGGTGAAGCCAAAACTGGCGACTTCGGGGTGGCAGTAAGTGGCGGCGGGCATCATGTCGTAGTTTAGCGTGACAGTGGGGTGTCCGGCGATGGTTTCGGCGGCAACAATGCCCTGTGCAGAAGCCACATGCGCCAGCATGACCTTGCCTGTGACATCGCCAATGGCGTAAATGCCGGGTACATTGGTGCGCATGCCATCGTCAATGACAATGTGACCGCGCTCGTTGGTTTGAATACCTGCCGTATCCAGTCCAATTTCCTTGCTGTTGGGGGCAAAGCCAATTGCTACCAATACTTGGTCGGCTTCCAACACTTGTGAACCCTTCTCATTACTCACTGTAACCCGCACTACATTGGGGTCGCTGGAGTCAATCTTTTCAACCCGCGTGCGGGTCAGCATTTGAATGCCCTCCTTCTTGAAGGACTTTTCCAATTCTTTGCTTACATCTTCGTCTTCTAGCGGTACAATGCGTTCTTGCATTTCCACAATGGTCACTTTGGTTCCGTAAGAATTCCAGACGGTGCTAAATTCTACGCCGATTGCGCCACTGCCAACCACAATCGCGCGTTCTGGGCGAGTGGTTTGCAAGATTGCTTCCAAATAGGTCACTACCCGTTTGCCATCTATATTGAAGGCGGCTGGCTTAATCGCGCTAGCGCCAGTGGCAAGCACAATGTTCTTGCTGGTGATTTGGGTTACTTTGCCATCGGCGTCGGTGACGGTCAGGCTATTGGCGGATGTCAGCTTGGCTGTGCCCATGTGAACATCCACCTTGTTTTTGCGCATCAAAAAGCCGACTCCTTTGGTGAGTCGGTCGCTTACTTGGCGGGAACGTTGGACTGCTTTGCTAAAATCCAGTTGTAGGTTTTCAAAGCTAATGCCAAATTCTGCCGCTTTGTGGGTTAGCGTGTGGGCGAGTTCGGCATTTTTGAGCAGGGACTTGCTAGGGATACACCCCACATTCAAACATACCCCACCTAGCCATTGCTTATCTACAATTGCAGTTTTTAAACCGAGTTGGCTGGCACGAATGGCGCACACGTAGCCGCCGGGACCCGCCCCAATCACCACTACATCATAATTTTGTTCAGACATACGAGTTCCTTTTTGCTTAAGGGATCAGCGCAATTTTCATGCGTGTAGAGAATTTTTAGTCAATACGATAAATTATACCAGTCTCCAGCCAGATTGCTCAGAGCCGTCAGCCCTTGCCGTGCAAAAATTCTTGCACTTGTTCGGTATTAGCGGCGCATTTTTGGATCAACTGCTCATCACTGCCTTTAAACCGGCGTAGGGTTTGTACGGTACATTCTTCGCACCCACGCATGGCACGGAAGGAGTCGGTCTCGCAGTCAATACATTTATTTAATTGCATCATGGTTAGGCATAAGCCCAGTTTTTGCGGGGCGGTTTCCGGTAGTTCTTGCAGGGCACGGATATACTCTGCCCAGACGCCTTCACGCACATTTTCTAATGTGGGTATGACATCGGGGTGAAACAAGAGTTGGTTGGTGGTGTACATGAGTGGATTAATCTATCATCGGCGCAAGTTCTATTTGTGCGATATTCGACATAGTTGAGACTGCACTTTTTTTCTTAACGGAAAAAGCACAACTCGATATTGGGCACGCGTGCCCAATATAATCCGTGTCGAAAGGAATTATAAGCCTAAAAAGCGCCGCGGATTGTCATTAGCAATTTTGCCAAATAGGTCTTCTTCGACCACACTGCGCAACAAAATGGATAAACGGCGTTCTTCAAACCGTTCTTGTTCTACCATGTAATAATCAGAGCCAAATAACACCCGCTCTCGCACCAATGGGTCGTTGAGAATCACCTTGAGCAAAGGCATATTGTCTGTCAAATTAAACACCGTGTAAGCGATATCGGTGTATAGGTTAGGGTATTTTTCACTGCGAAGCAAATCTACAATTTTACTAAACCAACTGCGCTCGCTGGTAATGCCTGCTTTGCGGTTGCCGCTTACCCCCAGCCAGGGTTGCTGATAATAGCGCACCCATTCTTCATCCCCGCCAAAGTGTGCCAGGCATAGTCTCAGGTAGGGGTGTTTTTCCAGAACGGGTATATATTGGTCGGGGTCGGCAAAATGACGGGCAAATTTGCGTGGGCTGACACTGGCAAGCAGACTGCCCGTCAGTGGGTTGATACGCTCTAGTGGGTTGGGTAAACGCTTTTGGAAGATGCCACCCGGAGAACAGTGGCTGATGATGGGTAGCTGGCGGCTTTCGGCATACTGCCACAGGGGCGCTAGCGCTGGACTGCTCGGATAGAAACCCAAATTTGGGTAGAGCTTAATGCCGCGAAAGTTGTGTTCTTCCACCCAGTGGGTCAGTAAGTCCATATACCCCGGACGGCGTGGGTCAATGGCAACAAACGGGATGATTTGCTCACCATAATCCGCTGAAGTACACAANNACACAATTCTTCCAATTCCGCAAGTTGCTCTTCGTAGGGTTGGGGCATTTTACCCGCACCCATATAGTCCATATCCATTGGCAAGACCACAAACACGGTGTTGAGTGGGTAATAGCCGCGTAAAAGCTCAAAAATCTCGCGCTGAGAATTTAGGTAGGAGATGTCTAAAAAGTTGGCGTACCGTTCCAGTAAGTCGCGGTCTGAAAACGGGTTAAGCCAACGTAGCCAACGCAATAAATTTTTTCGCACAAACGGCACTTGAAGCAGTAGGCGCATGGGCGGGCTAACAAAGCGCTGGGGCACGCTATTGATGGTGAATGTGTGAACGTGACAGTTATAAATGGCAGTTCGACTGGTCATAGCGGGCAAAACGGTCTATACTCGACACGAGTACTATTTGGCACACGTATTGAATGTTGAGTTGCGCTTTTTGTCGTAAGGAAAAAGGCGCAATTGCCATAGCGTGCCAAATAGTATAAGAAAGCAGTTGCCAAATTTATCTTCTATCTCCCCCAAAGCCTACAAAGTCCCCACTAATACGCTTTTGCAAACAATACCACTTCATTGGCTGTTTGTGCGGTGAGCATACACTGGCTGGTTCCTTCGGGTTGTGCCAATGGGAAACAGCGGGTGGTTGCGCCGGTTTCTTCTTTTATGCGCTTTTCATCGGCATCAGAACCAGCCCACCAACAGTCCCCCCACTCACCTGCCGCAATAATCTGCTTAAATTCGTCATAATTGCGGGCGTCTTGGATATGTGCATCGCGGAATTGGGTGGCAGTTTCCAACAAGTTGGCTTGGATGGTTTTTAGCAAGGTTTGTACTTGGCTAGTGAGTCCCGCTTGCGAAACAAAGCTCTTACCTTCTTTGCCGGGCATATCACGGCGGGCAAGCGCAACCGTGCCTTTTGATACATCTTTCGGTCCGATTTCCATGCGCACCGGCACGCCGCGTAGCTCCCAGTCATTAAATTTGAAACCGGGCGTTAGGTCTTCACGGTTGTCCACTTTTACGCGCACATCTGCCGCTACTAATTCGGCTTGAATCCGTTGCACTACCGGCATAACTTGCGACTTTTCGTCATCATTTTTGTAAATGGGTACAATCACCACTTGGAAGGGGGCAAGGCGCGGTGGCAAAACCAAGCCCTTGTCATCACCGTGGGTCATCACCATGCCACCGATAAAGCGGGTAGAAAAGCCCCAACTGGTTGTCCAGCAATGTTGGAGTTCATTGTTGCGGTCGAGATATTGAATATCAAATGCCCGTGCAAAATTTTGCCCTAGGTTGTGGCTAGTACCCGCTTGCAGGGCTTTGCGGTCCTTCATCATGGCTTCGATAGTGTAGGTTTGGTCGGCGCCGGCAAAGCGTTCGATATTGCTCTTTCGCCCGCGAATCACCGGCACTGCCGCTTCATTGACCGCAAAGTCGTGGTACACGTCCAACATTTGGCGGGTTTCGGTTTCCGCTTCTTCGTAGGTGGCGTGTGCGGTATGCCCTTCTTGCCACCAAAATTCGGCAGTACGCAAGAACAACTTGGTGCGAAGTTCCCAGCGTACCACGCTGTTCCACTGGTTGATAAGCACAGGCAAGTCACGGTAGCTCTTAATCCAGTTGGCGTAGGCGTGCCCGGCCAGAGTTTCGGAAGTAGGGCGCACGACAATTGGCTCTGCGAGTTCTTCACCCCCGCCAATGGTCACCACCGCCAACTCCGGCGAAAACCCTTCCACGTGTTTGGCTTCTTTTTCTAGGAAACTTTTGGGAATAAACATGGGAAAACCCGCGTTCACATGCCCAGTGGCTTTGAAGCGTTTGTCCAACCCTTGTTGGATATTTTCCCAAAGCGCCCAGCCATACGGCTTAATAATCATCGTGCCGCGTACCGGACCGTAATCTGCCAAATCGGCACGTTGGACAAGTGTGTTAAACCACTCGTTAAAATCTTCGCTTTGGGGGGTAAGTTTGTATTCAGACATATTGGGTTAGTAGTGAAATTGCAGAATGAATGTCAGGGGCAGTTTGTACCAGTAGGTGATATTCAGGTTTGACATAGGCAGAGCCATGCGCTAAAAAAGTTTGTAGGGTGTGGCTCCAGATTTCCCCGACCGCTAGCAAAGGTCTAGGGGGCAATTCGCCGGTTTGTAGCAAACTCCACATTAGAGTCAACTCGGACAATGTGCCAATACCACCCGGCATGGTGATTGCGGCATCGCAATTGGAAACCAAGTGATACAAACGATCGCGTAACGTCTCGTAGTGGAAGATTTTGGTTAGCCAGCGGTTGGGTTTTGCGCTGGGGAAGGTTCGTTCTATCTGTCCGCAGGTCACACCAATGACGTGCCCGCCAACTGAAGCCGCCCCTTCACTGACAGCAGACATCACACCCGCATAACCACCGGTCATCACAGCATACCCGGCTTGTGCCAGTAATTGCCCTAGGCGATAGGACTCCTGGTAGTCGGGTGTGTGCGACTGGGGTTGGGCGCTTCCGAAGACAGAGACTATTTTCATGGCGCAAGTTTACCCGATGATGTGTATTCGAGCAAGAAATCAGTCGAAAGCGCTGGCGCTTAGTAAAAAACCTTCTATATTCGGTACGCGTACGATTTAGCGCTTGTTTCAAATACCCAGTTACGCCTTTTCCCGATAGGAAAAAAGCGCAATTTCCATGCGTGTCGAATATATGCTACAATTCTTGCGCTAACGGTTTTATGCAATTGTTTTTTGTCAACACCTTCATCGCACGTAGGAAGTGGCGCATGTCCGGGCTACTTGCTATATTTGCCTTGCAATGGGGAATTTTGCTATTGGGCGGGCGTATTGCAGTTAGTTTTCAGCCGCACGACCACCAATTTTACACGCACCCCACCGAAGCAGATTGGCAGGCGCATTGGCAAGAACACTTGGCTGTCGCGGCTGGAGGGCAAACGGAAACAAAATCAGGCATTGATTCTGTTTATACTTATTTGTTCTACTGGTGGCAACTGTATTCCATGCCCATCTCTCTCCCGGTTACTTTCATCGGTTGCATAATTACGGCACAGTTATTGTTCTCTTTTTTGCTCCCTACTGTTTTCCCTGAAAATCCAATTTTTGCGGTGGATTCCCCGCCGCCACGCACGCTTCCTTGTTTTTATATTCGGTAAATTTTATAGTCGGCTATCTGTTGTGCTGGCATTCTCAAAGAGAAGGGCACGCTGTGTCGTGCTAAGTGATGTACAGGCAACAATCGGATGANNTAAATATTATGAACAAGTTATTTCTTGCAGGTTCTTTTTTCCTAACAATTTTTGTTTTGACGGCTTGTGGGTCTGCGACACCAGAGCCAAGTCATAGCCACGAAGGTGGCGAACACGGCGTTTCAGTCACCGATGCTTGGGGACGACCTTCCCCGATGATGGCAGGCAACGGCGCATTTTACATGATGCTCGAAAACAGCGGTGCAGAAGACGATACACTGGTTTCTGGCTCTAGCCCGGCATGTGGCACCGTAGAATTACACGAAACCTACGACAAAGGTGGCGGCGTGATGGGGATGCGCCCTGTAGAAGGCGGGATTATGATCTCGGCGGGCGGCAGTGCTGAGTTGAAGCCGGGTGGACTGCACGTCATGTGTATTGGAACGACTGATGCCTTCACTGTTGGCAAGTCTGTCGAACTTAAGCTGGTGTTTGAACACGGCGGCGAGCAAACCTTACAAGTGGAAGTGCGCGAAGAATAGGCTATTTTTGATGTGCTCGGATGTTATGCCGGGCATCAGATGGGCGGGAAGGGGGAAGATGCTCGTAGCTAAGGCTAATTTTTCTCAGGAACGGTTTTTCCATCTAGGCGCAAGCTGATTTGCTTGCTGGTGCTGTCTGGCGACATAGAGATGCCGTACACCGTGTTGGCGGCTTCAACGGTGTTGCGGTTGTGTGTGACCACTACAAACTGGGTCTTTTGTGCCATTTCAATTAACAGGTCGCGTAAACGCCCAACATTGGCTTCGTCCAGCATGGCATCCACTTCGTCCAGCACTGCAAATGGGGTGGGGGTGGTTTGGAGCAAGGCGAAAATCAAAGCACAGGCAGTGAGCGATCGCTCACCACCTGAAAGAAGTTCCAAACCTTGCTCACGCCTGCCCGGTAAGGTGGCAATCATATCAATGCCTGTATTGTGAATATTTTCGGGGTCGGTGAGTACCAAGCGTGCTGTGCCACCATTAAAAAGGCGCGTGAAGGTGCTGGTAAACTTTTTTGCCACTTGGTCATACGTTTTGCGGAACTCGCGCTCCATTAGCACATCCAACTCGGCAATAATCTCGCGTAACTGTTGCCCGGCAGTCGTTAGGTCTGCCAGTTGTGTGACTAGGTCATCGTGGCGTGCTTTGGTTTCGTCATGCTCACGTAGGGCATCCGGATTGACTGCGCCTAATTTACGCAGTTCCGTACGCTTTTGCTTAATTTGTTCGTCAATACCCACTGGTAAAATCGCTACTTTTTCCAAGCGCAAAACCAGTTCTTCAATTGGCAGTGTAGTTTGAGACTGAACATCCAACTCGACTGGACCAAAATCATCGGAAATTTGCTGTTCGAGCCGCTGTAGCTCATCCTGGCGGCGGCTGAACGCAAGTTGGGCATTGGCATTGCGCTGTTGGGCGGCTTGCAGTAGACTACGCGCCCCACTTTCTGCTTGTTCCGCGCCGATTAATTTGCGTTCCAATTCTTCCAATTGTTGTTCAGCTGGGCGGCGAAGCCCGCGTAGTTCATCAAGGGCATTTTGAAACTGAATATCTTGGTCACGCAACCCCAAAATGCGGTTGTTATTTTCGGCGAGCTCGTTTTGCAGGTGCTTTTTGTGTTGCAGGCGTTGCTCCAACTGCTTGTGCGCGTTTTGCAGTTGATGTTGATGGTCGTCCTGTTGTGTACGCACATTGCGTAGAGATTGCTCGGACACGGCAAGCTTGGTTTGCCATTGGGGAAGCTGTTCGGCGGGGTTGTCCGCATCAAATTCCAAAAGTTGGTTGCGCAGGGCACGAATTTTTTGCTCGGCGGAGCGCTTTTGCTCAGCGAGAGTCGCCTTTTCGCTTTCTAATTTTTTTAATTGTTCGCCAATTTCAGTTTGCTCTTTATGGGCACGCTCAATTTGTTCTTTTTGCAATTGCAAGCGGGCTTGGGCACGCTCAACGTCCAGTTGGGCAGTTTGCCACGAGCGAGTGATCGTTTGTAGATTCTGCTGGGCGGCACTGACTGCTTGGCGGGCGGCGGAAAGCTCCCCGGTGCGTTGGTGGCGCTCATTCTGTAGCTGGGTACGCTCCGCTTCCAAACTGTGCTGGCGCTGGCGGGCTGTTTCAATTTGCATAGGGAGGGCGCGAGCTTCGCGGGCGAGCGCCAACGCTTGTGTGCCACTTACCTTGCCTACCACTACCAGCCCATCTGCGCGGTACAATTCACCATCTAGCGTGACGGCGATGCCCCCCAATGGCAATTGATGCACCACTTGGCGGGCGCTCTGTCGATCAGCACACAGCGCGACTTTCCCCAGCAAAACATCCACCACCAGGCGGGCAGATGCCGGACATTGCACCTGTTCACTTGCCCACCCTAAAAAGCCTTGTATGGGAAGGGTAGTGGGTTCGGGCGGGTGTAGGTGTTGAATCGGGAGTAGGGTATATTGCCCGTTGGCTTTGCCGTTTAGCAATGCCAGCACGTCATCGACCCCTTGCCAATTTTCAAACACACTGGCTTGTAGTGCCGGACCGAGTGCGGCGGCAATTGCTGTGTCAAACTCTGCTTTGCTCTGTAAAATGCTGGTAATTTCGCCCTGATAGCCACTGAGTTTACCGTTTTTTGCCGCTTGGCGCACTTGTTGGCGGGCGCTGTCGTGGGTGGTTTCTTGCTCGTTGGTAAGTACCTGCTGGCGGGCGGTTAAACGCTCAGCGTGGGCAATCGCTTTGCCAAGTTCCGCATTTAGGTGATTAAACGCTTGCTCTAGGTTGGTTAACTCTTGTTGCAAGGTTTGTGGGCGTTGTTGGGTAGCGTGTAGCTCGCTTTGTGCTTGTTCAACGAGAGTAGCTTGGCTGGCAAGTGTGGACTGGCACTGGGATAATTGCGTCTGAGCTTGTTGTAGGGACTGTTCTGCAAGTTGAGATTCGCTAAAAAGTCGGTCTTGGCGGCTGTGTAAGCTCTGGGTGCGAGCGTTTACCTCGGTTTGACGGCGCTCTACGGCAGACAGTGCTTGCTCGGCTTGTTGCTGTTGGCTTTGCAAGACTTGGCGTTCTTGGATGCGTTTACGGCGCAGATTTTCCAGTTGTTCTACTTGGGTGCGGGCGAGATTTCGCTCTTCTTCGAAGCGTTTAACGTCTTTTTGCGCACTTTCCAAGCGGTCTTGGCGTAATTTTAGATTGGCTTCAAGTTGTACGAGTTCGCCTTGTAATCTGCCACTTTGTTCGTTTAGGTTACGCAAGCGTTCTTCGGCAACGGCGAGTTGACGGGTGATAGCTTCATGTTCGGTGTGCTGGCGGGCTGTTTCGCGCCGCCAACTGGCGAGTTGGGCACGCAGGTTGCCAATTGTGTTGCGTAGGGCGTTCAGTTCGATGTCGGCAAGGTTTTGCGCATCTTGCAGGGTATGTAGTTCGCGGTTGGCAGTTTCTGCTTGTTGGCGTGCATTGCTAAGCGTTTCTTGCAAGGCGTGATATTGGTAGCCGTACCACACCCGCAAACGTGCCAGTAACTCGTTCTGTAGCTGACCAGCTTGCAATGCGCGTTCAGCCTGTTTTTCTAGCGCTTTTAGGCGTGGGCGAATTTCGGACAGCACATCTTCCACCCGCTCTTGGTTATGCTCGGTTTGCTCTAGGCGGCGTAGAGTTTCATGGCGTTTGTCTTGGTACACGCCAATGCCCGCCGCTTCTTCAAAGATGGCTCGCCGTTCATCGGTCTTGAGCATCAGGAAATGGTCTATCAATCCCTGCCCAATGATGGTGTAGTTGCGCTGTGCCAGCCCCACCTTGCCCAGTAGCTCGGCAATATCCTTTAGGCGGGCGCGTTGGTCGTTGATGTAATAGTCATTTCGCCCATCACGGTAGGCGCGGCGGGTGATGGTGACTTCGGCAAAGTCAACCGGGAGCCAGCCGTCAGAGTTATCGAAAGTGAGTGCGGCGGATGCCATGCTGGCGCGGGCACGCTGTTGCGAGCCGTTGAAAATCATGTCATCGGTTTTCTTGCCCCGTAGTAAGCTGTAGCTTTGCTCACCCAATACCCACCGTAAGCTATCCACTACATTGCTTTTGCCCGAACCATTCGGACCGATGATGCAATTAATGCCTTCGCCAAAATCGAAAATGGTGCGCCCGGCAAATGTCTTGTAGCCGACCAATTCTAGGCGTAGTAAACGTTTGGTAATCAAAATAAAAAACAATCCTGTGGACGATGAGATAAAAACGGTATATTTTACACGAAGGCAAGAGACAGCGGAGGAATTTTAAGAAAAAGGGAAAACTCAACCGGTTTAATGCAAGGGTGTGCCTATGTTCATCGACTTTACCATTACCAACTACCACTCTACCCAAGCCAAACAAACACTTGAAAACTGCGCTTTTTTCCTTAAAGAAAGAGAAAAGCGCAAATCTGACCTTCGGCACACATGCCGAAGGTAAAAGGCGCGAAACCAGTTTGGCAAGCCGCCACTCGCCCCAATGGGTTGCTCCTGTCTCAAGCGACTATCCTAAATAGTGAGGGTTTTCTTAAAGTTATGAAAAGGGTTGCAAAAAAAGACCTTCTTGGCTA
>DKKK01000183.1:25178-39862 GCA_002455215.1 Anaerolineales bacterium UBA6668
CGTTAGATTCGGTATCATACCGAATACCGATTTGCGTTTTTCTCTTAAGAAAAAAAACGTAGCTTTCACCCGTGTCGAATATCGCACAATGAGCAGGATTTCTCCCTTCGGTCGAAATGACCCAAAAATCAGACAATCTCAAGTAANNGGGTATAGCTGAATCTCCATAAGGCGCACGCCAGGTCTGTAACCACCACTTTAGGACTTTAAGAAAGCCCTGCCTAAATAGTGAGCAAAGTTTGACATTTTAACCTGCCTTTTCTATACTATATTCGGCACGCATGAAAATAGTTCCCCTTTTTCGGCGTATTTAGGCTACGTTTTATCGAGTGATAAGCACAATTTTGGGCTTGCTGAGTTGCTCGACAGTGAAAACTGGCTGAGTCAAATTTGACTACCCAACAGGTTCCCCCGCTTTTGTAAGTTTACCCTGCAATACCTGTACGTCTTTTCAAAAATCCCACAGATTCAAAAGGAGAAAATATGGCAGATTTATCTTGGCTGACAACACAATTAGATGAGTTGAAAGCAAAAGGGCTTTATAACGAGATTCGCGTGATTGAAAGTCCAATGGCTGGGCGGATTCAAATTGCTGGGCAGGAAAAATTGAACTTTTGCGCCAACAATTATTTAGGGTTGGCAGATGATCCACGCCTAAAACACGCCGCCCACGCCGCTATTGAACGGTATGGAATTGGACCCGGTGCGGTGCGGAGCATTGCCGGAACCAACCAATTGCACACCCAACTCGAACAAGACTTGGCACAATTTAAAGGTGCGCCTGCCTGCCTAACTTTGCAGAGTGGGTTTGCCGCCAATTTGGCAGTGATACCCGCTTTGGTAGGTGTGGAAGATGTCATTTTTTCAGATGAACTCAATCACGCCAGCATTATTGACGGTTGTCGCCTCAGCCGTGCCAAAGTGGTGCGCTATGCACATAATGACATTGGGGACTTGCAAGCAAAAATTCAGGAAACCACTGGCTATCAACGCCGCCTGATTATCAGTGATGGTGTGTTTTCGATGGATGGCGACATTGCACCACTTGACAAACTGTGTGAAGTAGCGGAAGAACACAATATCCTGCTCATGGTAGATGACGCTCACGGAGAAGGCGTCCTTGGAACTGGGGGACGCGGCATTGTAGACCATTTTGGCTTGCATGGACGGGTGGATGTGGAAGTGGGGACGCTCTCGAAAGCGTTTGGTGTGGTAGGTGGGCTGGTAGCTGGCAAGCAAGTGTTGATAGATTGGTTACGCCAACGTGCCCGCCCGTTCTTGTTTAGCAGTGCCATGACCGTCCCCGATGTCGCCGCTTGCATTGAAGCCGTTCATATTCTCAATCATTCAGATGAATTGGTGGCACGGCTTTGGCAAAATGCCCGCCTGATGCGCACGGGACTTTCGTCACTCGGGTTTGACACTGGCAATAGCCAAACCCCCATCATCCCGATTATGCTAGGCGAAGCCGCTCTTGCCCAAGCCTTTGCCCGCCGCTTGATGACATTGGGCTTATTTGCCATGCCTATTGCCTACCCGACTGTGCCACTGGGCAAGGCACGCATTCGGGTGATGAATTCTGCCGCGCATACGACCCAAGATTTAGAAGAAGCCCTATCTATTTTTGCGCAAGTCGGTAATGAAATGGGAATTTTGCCAGCCACAACCAACCATTAATCACAGGAAAGAAACTCATGCGAAAGAAAGTTGTACTCATTACGGGCGCAAGTGGGGAAGTCGGACAAGCGTTGATTGAAGCCATTGGGCAATCGGGCAGTGCAGAATTGCTGACCTTTGACTTGAATCCCCTGCCGGAGCAATTGCGCCAATACGTGGTTCGGCATGTGCAAGGTGATTTGCTCGATACCATTCTGCTCGGACGGTTGGTAACAGAATATGAGATAGATACGATCTACCATTTGGCGGCGATGCTCTCCAAAAGCAGTGAATTTCGTCCGGATGTTGCACACCAGGTGAACGTCTCTGGTACGTTAGGCTTGTTGCGATTGGCGAGTGAGCAATCGCAATGGCGCGAAAGTTCAATCCAATTCCTATTTCCTAGCTCAATTGCGGTATATGGTATGCCAGAGATTGCGCAGAGCAAATCGTTGTATAACAAAGTGCGCGAGTGGGAATGGAATCAGCCCCGCACCATGTACGGCTGTAACAAACTCTACTGTGAAAATTTAGGGGTATATTATAGCCAGTACTTGCGGCAAATGGCTTCCAGCCAGCCGGTCATGGTGGATTTTCGTTGTGTACGCTTTCCCGGACTTATCAGCGCTGTTACCGTACCGACCGGTGGCACGAGCGACTTTGCGCCGGAGATGCTTCACGCCGCGGCACAAGGGCAAAATTATCTGTGTTGGGCAAGAGAAGATACCCGTATCCCGTTTATGGCGATGCCAGACGCCGCCCGTGCCATGCTTCAACTTGCACACGCACCCAAGGCGGCACTTTCGCGGCGTGTTTACAACGTCACCAGTTTTTCGCCGGGCGCTCAAGAGTTTGCCAACCTAGTGCAAGAAGCCTTTCCCAACTGCCACGTGACCTTCCAGCCCGACAACAAACGGCAAGCTATTCTGGATAGCTGGCCCGCGGATGTGGATGACAGCGCCGCCCGCACCGATTGGGGTTGGATGCCCGAATACAATTTATTCGATGCGTTTCAATCGTATTTGTTGCCAGCCATCAAAGCGCGTTATCGTTGACTCTATCCGCGATACGGATGCGAACTCTGGCGATTGCAAGCCGCACAAGCGACAACAATCTTATGTCGCTGAAGCAAAGACCATGAGAAGTTTTTTCTTAATGGAAAAAGCCCAACTCGATATTAGGCACGTTTGTCGAATATAACCCGTATCGAATATGACCAATTACTCAACCCAAACATCACTTGCCAATTCTGCACCGAGTAACAACTCATCTTGTCCGGTACGAATGCGCACGGGTCCATTAAATGGCGCACGCCCCAGCACTTTGATAGGACGTCCGGGCAGTAGCCCCTTCTCACGCAAATAGACGAGCTTTTCCGCGTCCTTACAGCGAATACGGCTGATGGTGGCTGATTGTTCGACAGCCAGATTTTGCAAACTAAAGTCGGCTAAGATAGGCATTTTGCCATCTTTGGTAGGGATTGGGTCGCCGTGTGGGCATCTTTTGGGATAGCCGGCTAGCTCATCCATGCGATCTTCAAACTGTTCGTTGATTGACCCTTCCAGAGCGTGGGCGTGGATGTGTACTTCTTCCCAGCCAAAACGCATCACAGTCACCAAAAATGCTTCCAATAAGCGGTGGCGGCGGATTGCCTTCAAGGCTTCACTCGCTCCTTTGGGCGTGAGTTTCACCCCCCGATAGGGTTCGCGGGTGAGATAGCCATCGCATACCAAACGGCGAAGCATTTTTACGACTGCCGGTGGCGAAACTTCCAAGCGTTCGGCTAACTCGTTGGTTTGTACATCGCGATCTTCGGGAAATTGCAAGCGATAGCACTCCGCTAAATATTCGCGTTGTGCCATCGAAAGGTCTAGTGGATTATCAGGGTCTATGATGGTTTGGTGAACGTGCGAAAACACAAAAATACCTCGGTAGATTATCTATGGTTAACTTAGATGTTTCCAAAATAGTTCAAGTAATTTAACCGGCAAGGCTGGATAAAGAAGATGAATATCTATAATATTATCGTTAAATTCAATGAAACGCAAAAATTCAGGAGATATTCTAATGTTACGGAAACTCAACACGACATTTTTTCTTATATTTGGCATCTTATTCTTATTATTGCCCACTTTGTCCGCATGTGGGACAAAACCTGCCGCCGAAGAAGAGAAAAAACTAGTCATCTATTCGGGGCGCTCAGAAAGCTTGGTATCCCCGTTACTAGAAAAATTTAAGGCACAAAGTGGCTTAGAAGTAGAAATTCGCTATGCCAGTACATCGGAGATGGCGGCAATTGTGCTAGAAGAAGGCACGAACAGCCCCGCTGATATTTTCTATGCCCAGGACCCCGGTGCTTTGGGTGCATTGGCAGAAGCGGGCTTATTTGCCAACCTATCGGCACAAACTTTGCAAAGAGTACCCAGCCAATTCGCCAGCCCCAACCAGCAATGGGTAGGTGTATCTGGGCGTTTGCGCGTGTTGGTTTACAACACCGCTAGCCTGCAAGCAACCGATTTACCTACCACCCTAGAGCAACTGACCGACCCAAAATGGAAAGGACAAATCGGATTTGCCCCGACCAACTCATCTTTCCAAACTATGATAACCGCCATGCGCCAATTGTGGGGGGATGAAGTAACACGCTCTTGGCTAGAAGCCTTTAAAGCAAACGAACCAGTGGCTTATGAAGGAAACTCAGCGATTGTGGAAGCTGTGGGCAATGGTGAAGTTCAATTGGGCTTGGTCAATCACTATTACCTATATAACCTATTGAAGGAAAACCCTGACCTGCAAGCCGCAAATCATTACTTCAATGATAGTGGTCCCGGTAGTTTATTGATGGTTTCCGGTGTGGCAATGCTCAAAACGGCAAAACATCCGCAAGCCGCCCAACAGTTCATCGAATTTCTACTCTCGCAGGAGAGCCAGACCTATTTTGCCACTGAGACAGGTGAATATCCCTTAATTGCGGGTGTTTCTTCCTTGCCAGAATTGCCAGCATTGGATACACTAAATGCGCCCGCATTACCCCTTGCCGACCTAGCCGATTTGCAAGGTACCGTTGTGTTATTGCAACAAGCGGGCTTGCTACCGTAGTTTCTTGTTAGATTCGGCACGGGTTAAATTTCCGCTTTTGTCCTTAGAAAAAGCGCAGTTTTCACCCGTGTCAAATAGATTCTTGGATGGTGACTTGACCCTTTTTTCCTACACTCCAAAACCATCAGGACGCTTGCTCTTGTGGGTCACGACCGGTTTGGTTGTGACCCTTGTTCTTTTGCCGGTTTTCTACCTGCTGTGGCGAGCGGTAGGTGATAGCGCTACGGCTTGGGCGGGGCTGTGGCGTACCAGCACGCTATGGGTGCTATTACGAACAATCGGGCTGGCACTGTCCGTCACTGTGGTATCCGCAGGGGTAGCCATCCCGCTTGCCTGGTTACTCGCCCGTACCGACTTGCCAACTCGCCGATTTTGGGGCATCGTGCTACCATTGCCCTTAGTCTTGCCCAGCTATGTTGCCGCCTACTTGTATGTAAGTTTGCTGGGACCTCGCGGGTTACTGCAAGATGTACTGGAGCCGTTTGGTGTAGTGCGCCTGCCCAGCANNGGAGCATTGTTTTGCTTGGTTGTGTTAAGCTACCCCTATCTCCTGCTTGGGGTGCGTGGCGCACTGGTGAGAATGGATCCCGCTTTAGAAGAAGCCGCTCGCAGTTTGGGCTATAGCCCGTGGCAAGCCTTCGTGCGTGTAACCTTGCCTTTGCTCCGTCCAGCCTTGGCAAGCAGTAGTCTATTGGTGGCATTGTACTGCTTGCGGGATTTTGGCGCAGTTGCTATTTTTCGCTACGATTCCTTCACTCGTGTCTTATATACCCAGTACAAAACCTTGTTTAACCCGGCGCAAGGTGCGGCATTGGCATTGCTTTTGGTGGCATTGGCGCTTTTTCTAGTGAGTTTGGAAGTGCAAACCCGCGGGCGGGTGCGTTACGCGCGGGCGAGTGGTGCTTTACGCCCGATTGCCCGGTTTCGATTGGGAAAATGGCGGTGGGTGGCTTTTGCCTATTGCGCGTTGATTGCACTAGTGGCAGTGGGAATACCCCTGCTAGGATTGGGCTATTGGCTAGTGCGGGGCTTGTTGGCGGGGCGGGAACTGGCTACACTTTGGCAAGCACTGGGCAACTCGGTTTTGGCGGCAGGGCTGGCGGCAGGGTTGACGGTACTTGCTGGTTTACCCATTGCCCTGTTTACCACGCGTGTGGGGGCAAGCAAAAGTGAGCAAAGAATGGCTCTTTGGGTAGAACGCTTCTCGTATGTCGGTTTTTCTTTGCCGGGGTTGGTTGTTGCGCTTGGGTTGGTGTTTTTGGGTGTACGATTTGTGCCGTTTTTGTACCAGCAATTGCCGATGCTTTTGCTAGGCTATCTTATCTTGCACCTTTCCGAAGCCAGCGCCCCCTTGCGAACCGCCTTGCTTCAGCTTCGCCCCAGCCTAGAAGAAGCCGCCCGCAGTTTGGGACATACTTCCGCCGAGACATTTCTGCGTATCACCTTGCCCCTTATTCGTCCGGGTGTTATCACTGCCGCCACATTGGTTTTTCTTAACACATTTAAGGAATTGCCCGTCACGCTTTTGCTGGCGCCAACCCGCTTCCCCACACTTGCCACCAGTGTCTGGTCGGCTGTCTCAGATGCCTACTTTGCCCAAGCGGCGCTTCCTACCCTTCTGCTGATTTTGGTATCTTCTGTGCCCCTAGCATTGTTTACAGACCGTTTCGAGAATTAAATAAAAACCCGACTCACCATTCGGGTTAAGCCGGGTTATAGGCTGTGGTGACAAAAATGCCTTTAGTCGAGATGCCCCACCCATGTGCCTTCATTTGCCCCTTGCATGGCACGTACCAAGCTCCCGTTTGTCCACAGGTTAAGCACCAAAATTGGCACGTTATGGTCCATGCACAGTGCAAAGGCGGTGGCGTCCATAATTTTGAGCCGTTTTTTCAATGCTTCCGCATAATCCACTTGGTCATATTTGACAGCATTGGGGTTTTTCTTTGGGTCAGAGTCGTAGATGCCGTCCACTTTGGTGGCTTTGATGAGCACATCCGCGCTAATTTCTTTGGCACGCAAAGCTCCGGCGGTATCGGTGGTGAAGAAAGGATTGCCCGTTCCCCCACCAAATATCACCACGCGTCCTTTTTCCAAATGGCGGATTGCACGGCGGCGAATATAAGGCTCTGCGACTGAACGCATTTCAATAGCTGTTTGCGTGCGTGTTGGCACACCTTCGTGTTCGAGTGCATCTTGCAGGGCANNCAGGGCAATGGCATTCATCACCGTACCGAGCATCCCCATTTGGTCGGCGGTGGCTTGGTCCATGCCTTCGTCAATGCCTTGTTGTCCACGCCACAAGTTGCCCGCACCGATGACAATTGCGACTTCTACGCCTAGAACGGTCACTTCTTTTACTTTTTTGGCAATTTTGCGAGCTTCTTCCGGGTCAATTCCGAAGCCATTCTCGCCTGCCAAAGATTCGCCACTCAACTTAAGTAAGATTCGTTTGTATTTTAGATTTTTTTGATTCATGGGATAGTGTGCATCGGTTTTGGTACGCTTCAGACATGCAACTTTTTTCTTATGGGAGAAAGTGCAAGCTCAGGCGTGTCGAATATAAAAAAAGGGGTCAACTTTTGGTTGACCCCTTCGCTAGGCTTAGTTTTGTCCGAGTTCGTATCGAACAAACCGTGTGACGACAATATTTTCGCCGATGGTGGCAATGGCTTGGTTAACCAAGTCGCGGACAGTTTTGTCTTCGTCTTTGATAAATGGTTGGTTGAGCAAGCACACTTCGTCGAAGAATTTTTTCATTTTGCCATCCGCAATCTTTTCGGCAATGTTGGCGGGTTTGCCTTCAGCCATTGCTTCACTGGCAAAAACGGTTTTCTTTTCGGCAACTAGCTCGGCAGGTACACCTTCTTCACTGACATAGACCGGGCTGGTCATGGCAACTTGCAACAGCAGGTTACGCACCAATGCTTTAAAATCGTCATTGCGGGCGACAAAGTCGGTTTCGCAGTTGACTTCAATCATCACACCTACGCGGTTGCCTTGATGAATGTAGCTTTCGACCAAACCTTCGCGGGTTTCGCGGTCTGCTTTCTTGGCGGCTTTCGACAAACCTTTTGCACTGAGCCACTCAATAGCCTTTTCGAAGTTTCCATCGCTTGCTTCGAGTGCTTTTTTGCAATCGAGCATAGGGGCTTGCGTTTCTTCACGCAGTTTTTTTACGTCGGCGGCGCTAATAGCCATAATCATTACTCCTGGTTGTCAAAATCGCCACTGCTGATTTTTGCCAAAGTTGCGGCACCCAATAAATCTACGTCTTCGGCATCATCGCTGTTCGTGTCTTCTACGTACACAGTACGAACTGCAGTTTGGGTTTCTTGCGCTTCTTCTTCGGGTTGTTCGGGCAAATCTTTGCGCATTGCCACACCTTCGAGCACGGCATCTGCCATACGGGCGATGATTAAGCGAATGGCGCGAATAGCATCGTCATTCGCAGGAATCACGAAGTCAATATTAGTAGGGTTGCAGTTGGTATCTACCATTGCGATCACCGGAATATTGAGCTTGTTCGCTTCAACTACGGCATTGTCTTCGCGGCGCACGTCTACCACAAACATTAGGGTAGGGACATTGCGCATATTGCGGATACCGCCCAGACGTTGGTTGAGCTTTTCCACTTCACGTTGCAAAATCAAGCGTTCTTTCTTGACATAGCTGTCCCACACACCGGCATTGCGGTCTTTTTCCAAGCGTTCCAATTGCTTCAAGCGCTCACGCATGGTTCGCCAGTTGGTAAGCATACCCCCCAGCCAGCGTTCGGTGACATAGGGCATTTTGCAACGATCCGCTTCAACCTGAATGGCTTCTTGCGCTTGGCGTTTCGTTCCGACAAACAAAATATTGCCACCAGCGGCGGCATTGTCGCGTACTATTTCGTAGGCGACATCAATTTGGCGGACAGTTTGTTGTAGGTCGAGAATGTGGATACCGTTGCGTTCCGTAAAGATATACGGTNNTTGGGGTGCCATTTGCTGGTGCGGTGACCAAAATGCACACCGGTTTCCAGCAAGGCTTTCATAGAAATAGCAGACATAATGTTTTTCCTTTCGTTGAACGACCGCCTCTTTCCACCTTTGCCGCAACTTGCCATTGGGCAAGCACGAACGGAAAAGTCGAGAGACGTGATTAATAAGTGTAACCGGACGCCCGGCACGGTTGCAGATTATAGCACAAAGTAGCTAGAAAAAACAAGCAAAACGCACCGGCGAACTTGCCACCTTTGCCACAAACTTTGCTGATCTGCTTTGCAGATTCCTGCCCACCAATTTGCCACTTGCGGGTATAATTTGCGCCGTATGTTAGTTTCCCTGATAGCGACAGTACTAAATGAAGGTGAAAACGTTCGGCGCTTGATGAACTCCATCTGTGCGCAAACGCGTTTGCCGGACGAAATCGTCATTTGTGATGGCGGTTCAACCGACAATACCCGCCAAATTTTGGAGAGCTATGCTTTGCAATTACCTTTGCGCATTGTCGTTGCGGAGAGATCCAATATCTCCAAAGGGCGTAATACGGCTATAGCCAATGCTCGCTATGAGTATATTGCCGTCACCGATGCTGGGGTGCATTTGGAGCCGGATTGGCTGGAAAAACTAATCGCCCCGTGGCAAACCGACCCGCAACTGCCGCTAATCGCAGGTTTCTTTCGCTCAGACCCCAAAACGGTTTTTGAAATCGCGATGGGGGCAACAGTCCTACCCGAAGAATCAGATATCAACCCGGAGAAATTCCTGCCATCCAGTCGTTCGGTTGCTTTTCGCCGCAGTGTGTGGCAAGCGGTGGGGGGATATCCCGAATGGTTAGGCTATGGCGAAGATGTGGTGTTTGATATGGCAGTGAAGGGTAAGTTTGGCAAGTTTGGCTTTGCGCCCAAAGCGCTCGCCCACTTTCGCCCACGTGGTTCGTTTCCCGCTTTCTTTCGGCAATATTTTAATTATGCTAGCGGCGATGGTCATGCCAATTTGTTTTGGCTTCGGCAAGTTTTGCGTTACGTTACGTATGGTATTGCCTTACCGCTCGGCATCTACTTCACCTACCTTTACGGTGCTTGGGTGGGGGTGCCGTTTGCACTGGTTGCAAGCCTATACTTGATTGTTCCCTTACGGCGGCTCATACCGGCAATTGCGCCGCTCAATTGGAAGGAAAAACTGTACGCGTTGTGGCTAGTGCCGTGGATTCGGCTAGTGGGGGATATAGCCAAAATTCTTGGCTATCCGTATGGTGTGTGGTTGCGCTTTACCAAAGGCAAAGTTTAGGCAGTCAGCGGGCGCAAAGGGTTGGTTTGGTTGGTAGGGGAAAATTTGGGGTTGAGAATGTTTTCCACCTGTGCGCGAATGGTAAAAGGCGAAAATGGCTTTTCAACATAACCGATAATTGAACTGTCAAATGTGGGGTCGAGCAAACGAGAAACCTTTTCCTTGCAAGCGCTGACAATTAAGACCGGTACATGGGTTAATTGGGGGTCGGCACGCATTTCCCGCATAATATCCCACCCACTTTTGCCGGGCATCATTAAATCCAGCAAGACCAGATCGGCTTCGGTGTGGCGAATAGTATCTACACCCTCGATTGAACTTAGCACCGGATGTACTTGATACTCATGATCATTTAACAATATAGTTAAAAAATCCAAAACATCCGGGTCATCTTCAATGCAAACGATATGTTTCATGCGGGTTATTCTGCTCCTGATAATGTCAAGTCTGGCGGTAATACCTTAAAATATTTAGCGCAAAACCAAAAACGGTCCCTTTTTCCTTAGGAGAAAGGCAACTTTCAGTGTTACGAACACAACTTTAATAATTACGCGTAGCTTTGAGCGCTACATATATTGACTTACCAATACTATATCAAATTTTGATAGCAAAAATCAATAGGCAAATTACGGACATGCAGTGCAGTTTTTCGGAGAATGCGAAACGCGATGAGACGCTTCCGCCTGACACCCCACTCACTTATTCGACTTTTTCATAAGACAACACAAATTCATACATGCCTGGTTTGCAGTAATAAAATCTGTATTTTGCCCCTTCACTAAAATTGCGGCGGATATCATTGCCAAAAGCAAAGCGCTTTGTTCCCACAATCACATAATAACTGCGCAAATTGCTGTTACTGGAGTAGCTTTCATCAAAGCGGACTTTTCCTGTAACCGATAACAGGGTCGCGTTTTGCAAGCGCCGGCTGTTCCAATATGCCAAAACAATCCCCAAAGCCAGGATGCCCAAAATAGCAAAGATACCCCCAATCAACACAACCCCATTCATCGCATTAGAAAATAATGCCTTGCGCGTACTCTCATTTTGCAAATAGAGCGCAAGAATGACGCATAGCCCCAAAATTGCGAACCCAATTGCGATGAAAGTATTGCTCCAAGAAGTTTTCCGTGCGCCCTGTGCAATTCCCTTCAGCCACTCCCGTTGGCGCACACTGATTTGCCCGAGACGGTTTGATTTTAGGTCATCGGTATCGAATTCAAACATACGAACTGCTCCGCTTAAAAGGGGTAAACTTTTTAAAAGTGATTGATAGGCTCGGCACAGCGCAGAATAGCACTTTTTGCTTAAGGGAAAAGCACAATGAACCGAATTTAGCGCTTCTCATCGTCTTTTTGGCGTTTTCGGGCTAGCAAACTCGCCGCTAAGGATGATTGTGACTCTTTGGCGGTGTTCGGCGGGGTAGGCGTAACGTTGGCTGAATGCACACCGGGGGGAACGGGTGCGCTCGGTGGGGTCGAAACGCTGGGCGCATCATCGGGCGTGCTCGGAATTTCGACTGTGGCGCGTTGCTTGGCGGCTTGCAAGCGAGATAGGCTGTCCGCTCGTTCTNNTCTTGGGGCAGGGTGGTGGAAGCGGTGGTGCGCTGTGGCAACACCTTTTGTATCCACTGTTGCCACTCGTAGCGCGTAATCACCAAACGGCGCACTGCAATGTCTATCGGCAAAAGCAAAACCGCCGCCAAGAGTAGCCATTGCCAAATCGGTTGGGTTTGGTTGGGTACAGGTAGGTTGTGCTGAAAGGCTTGGGTGGGTTGGTCACTCAGTACCCGCCCGCCCGTACTTTCGGCGATGCGTGCCATCATCAGCGGGTCAGCTTGCAAGATGCGATATTCCGGCGAGTAGCTCAATACCCAGCCGAGCGTTTGACCACTGTCTTGCCCGCTACTCCCCACTCGCACCAAATACGCTCCTTCATCCCTTGGCGTAAACTGGGCGCGGTATTCGCCGGGGGCTGTTTGCTCCAACTGCAAGGTCGTACTGCGCCCATCCGGCGCAATCACATTGGCAGAAAGGTCTAACCCGTTCAGCAAAGCTCCGGTATTGTCAATTGCATCAATCTTGAGCAAAGCTAACCCATTTTGTAGCTCTACTTGGGCAGAATAATCGAGATTAATCGGCTCACCAATGGTGTAATTGACAGCCTGCGCCCACAATTGCGAAAATTGCTCCCACGCCACAAAGTCACGTCCCCAACGCCCAGTGGCATCACTCGTCCACGCCACTGCCCTGCCGATGCCATAGCGCCAACTCGCCAGAATCGGGTCGTGATAGCCGTCAGAAGTTTCACTTTGCAAAATTAGGGTAGCGGTGGGTTTTAGTTCTGCACCGACATAGCCGTAGAGTTGCGGGGTGTGTGTGATGTCTTGCAGGATTGGGCTGTCGCTCACCTTTTGTGGAAAGAAAGTTTCTTCTACTATATAGGCGCGGGTGGCTAGGGTGGTTTCTTCGCTAAAAATTTCTGGGATGCTGGCGGGGTCGGTGGCGTGATAGTAGCGTCCCTGCCCTAGCTCGGCAAGCTGTGGCAAAAAGGGCGCGGCATCCGTGCCAACCCCGACAGTGGACAAGGTGATACTGTTCTCTTGGTTTAGCTGGGTAATCAGCTCAGGAATGCCGGTGGAGTCTGCCCCGCCATCGGTGAGCAGAATGACATGCTTGATAGCGCCGTCATCAGCGGGTAAGGTCTTTGCCATTGCTTGCAAGCCAGCCATGATGTCGGTGCCGCCGCCACTGCGAATCGTGCCGACTTGCGCCACAATCTCTGCTGGGTCTTGCAGTTCGGTGAGCGGCACAACCCACTGAGCGGTATCGTCAAAAATAATCACCCCGACTCGGTCGCCGGGTGAGAGTAGTTCGATGGAGCGTGCAGTGGCTTCTTTGGCGAGTTCCAACTTGCTTACGCCACCACTCGCATCTTCCATACTGCCGGAATGGTCAATGATAAACACCATCGTTAAGCGTGGGCGGCGTTCTTCGTCCTTGATTTGCATTTCCACCGGAAGCGTTTCTTCTAGTGGTGTGCGGAAATAACCGCCCACCGCGTAGCTTTGCGGACCGCCCACCACCAGCAAGCCACCACCCAAATCGCGCACATACACTTGTAGCGCGGCTTGTTGGCGCGGACTCAACTGGCGGGCGGGTACATCCACCAAAACGATGCTGGCATATTCTGCCAAACTGGGCAAATCGGCAGGCAGTTGGGCGGGTGAAATAACGGTGGTGTGTTGCCCATTTGCCTGCAAAGCTTCTACCAAATAGCGTTGCGGGTCTGGCACGTCTTCGGCGGGCGTAGAGACGACCAACACTTGGGGCGGACCCTGCACTTGGGCGTATGCCGCCAAGCGGTTATTTTGGTAAAAACCGTCATTGTTGGGGTCAATTTGCACTTGGTAGCGGGTGAAACCGGTGCTGGTGGCGGTTAGCGGAATCACCAAGCCGTTACTGCCCGTATTTAATTGTACGGTTTCTTCCCACAGCACCACATTGTCTGCCAAGACACGCAACGGCACACGCTGGCTTTGTGGGCTTTGAATGGAGACAGATAGGTCAAACTCTTGCCCTTCGCGTAGGTGGGCAGGGGCTTGGGCGTGTACCAAAAATGTTTCGTTGGTGCGTTTAAAGTCAAAAGGTACGACTTCAATCGGGATGTTGTTGGTGCTGGCAAGGCGCATGGCTTGCTCGGTGTCCCCGGCGGTATCTACGCCATCGGAAAGAAGCACCATGCGGCGGGCATAACCATTGGGAAACAGCGCCATGCCAAGCCGAATGGCTTGGGCTAGGTCGGTGGCTAGGCGGGAAGGTACACTGCTAAAGGTGGCGAGTAGCTTGCCACTCTGCATCGAGCGCTCTATCATAGCGTCTGCGCCAAACAGCACCACTGCCGCTTTGTCATCGGGTGACATGCCTGCCAGCGCGTCTGCTACCCACTGAAAGGACTGTTCACGAGCGGAAGTGGGCATGGAGTCGGACACATCCACCAAAAAGACCACTGCCACGCGCTGAGAGACTTGCACCAGTTCCAGCCCTGCCAGGGCGAGAATCAACAAACTGAGCAGGATTGTCCGCAAAAGCAAGCTCACCCAACGGCGGGTGCGGTCAGGGACAATTTTGCCTATCTTGCGCGGCATACCTAGCCAGGCGAGCGGCGCTAGCAAGAGCAGGAGCAGTAGGTAGAGTGGGGAGTGAAAGGACAAGGAAACTGGGTGTGGGTTTGGCGTGTAATGTGAAAATTATAGTCGAAATTGATGAGTATCGCATGAAATCTTGCACTACTTCAGATATATTCGATTTGTACAAGCCTCCCCCCAAAAAATGCTATCCCCGGCATGGGTAGAAATTGCGCTTTTTCGCAACATAGACCATCACTTAAGATTGTCTGATTTGCGGTCATTTCGACCGAAGGGAGAAAGACTGCCCGTTGTGCGCTATTCAACACGGATGAGAACTTCACTTTTTTCCTTAAAGAGCAAAGATTTCTCACTCGCTTTGTTCATTTGAAATGACAAAGCTTTTGCTTGGCAATGACTTGAGATTGCCTGATTTTCGGTCATTTCGACCGAAGGGAGAAATCCCGCTCATTGTGCTATATTCGGCACGGGTTATATTTAGTATGTACACCGAATATAACCTGTACTGA
>DKKK01000160.1 GCA_002455215.1 Anaerolineales bacterium UBA6668
CCCATCTAACAATCCCCGACTACACTAATGAGCGTTAAAACGTGTATTGATACGTAAGAACTGATACGACATTCGGCACGCGTGAAAGTTGTGACTGAATACAAATTGATGTAAGGAGCCACTATGGCAGAAGAAGAAAACGTGCAAACAACCGCTGACCCTGAAGTTGACGCCCCTGTGCCTGAAACTAACTCGGAACTGGAAGCGCTCCAAGCTCGCATTGTTGAGTTGGAAACGCAATCCAAAGCCAACCTGGATGGCTGGCAACGGGAACGTGCAGAATTTCAAAATTACAAACGGCGTACCGATGGCAACATGGCAACCCTGCGCACTGAAGCCGCCGCCAAAGCGCTGGAAGGATTTTTACCCGTGATAGACGACCTGGAATTGGCTGTGAATAGCCTACCTTCTGGCGATGAAACGGCAAACTTTACCAACGGGGTACGCTTGGTGCTACGCAAGGCGCTGGCTCAGCTAGAGAAAGAAGGCGTGACCCGCATTGCCACCGAACCCGGCATGGAGTATGACCCTAATTTGCACGAAGCCTTACTTTCTTCCCCTTCCGACCAGTACGAGAGCGGGCAGATTCTTAATGTCTTGCGTCACGGCTACCAAGCCAACGGGCGAGTTTTACGCGCCGCGCAAGTTCAAGTGGTTGCATAAGCAAAATAATACCTAAAAAAAGAAAACCAAAAAGATCCAATCGAGGAAAAGACCATGAGTAAAATTATCGGCATTGACTTAGGAACCACCAACTCGGTGGTAGCAGTGATGGAAGGGGGCGACCCAGTGGTAATCCCCAGCAGTGAAGGGGCACGCTTAATCCCTTCCGTAGTCGCTTACAATAGCAAATCGAATGAACGCAGTGTCGGGCAAGTGGCACGCCGCCAAGCCATTACCAACCCAGACAACACCATTTTCTCGGTGAAACGCTTTATGGGACGCAAATTTAGCGACCCGGAAGTGCAACACGCGCTCAAACTGGTGCCCTACAAAGTAATTGCCGCCGCCAATGGCGATGTGCGCGTGGTGATGGGCGACAAAGACTATAGCCCGCAAGAAATTAGCGCCATGATTTTGGCAAAGCTTAAGGCAGATGCTGAAGCCTATTTGGGGCAAACGGTCACCCAAGCGGTCATTACCGTCCCCGCCTACTTCAACGATGCCCAGCGCCAAGCCACCAAGGATGCCGGACGCATTGCCGGTTTGGAAGTTCAGCGCATTATCAACGAACCCACCGCCAGTTCGCTCGCTTACGGGCTAGACAAATCCAACGACCACACCATCATCGTCTATGACTTGGGTGGTGGCACTTTTGACGTGTCGGTGTTGGATGTGGGCGATGGCGTGTTTGAAGTGCGTGCCACCAATGGCGACACCTATTTGGGTGGCGATGACTTCGACCTGCGCATTATGGACTGGCTAGCAGATGAATTTAAGAAAGAGCAAGGCATTGACTTGCGCAATGACCGCCAAGCCTTGCAACGCTTGAAAGAACCCGCCGAAAAAGCCAAGATCGAACTCTCCAGCGTGATGCAAACAGAAATCAACCTGCCCTTCATCACCGCCGATGCCAGCGGACCCAAGCACTTAAACGTTACCCTAACCCGCTCCAAACTGGAGCAATTGACCCAAGACTTAATTGCCCGCACGATGGAACCCATCAAGAAGGCATTGGCAGATGCCAAGCTTTCACCCAGTGATGTGCATGAAGTGGTGCTGGTCGGTGGAATGACCCGTATGCCGATTGTGCAAGAAACAGTGCGAAAATTCTTTGGCAAGGACCCTCACAAGGGTGTGAACCCCGATGAAGTGGTGGCAATTGGTGCGGCAATCCAAGCGGGTGTGTTGGGCGGGCAGGTGAAGGACGTGCTACTCTTGGACGTTACGCCGCTCACCCTGAGCATCGAAACGTTGGGCGGCGTGGCAACCCCGCTCATCGAGCGCAACACCACCATCCCCGCCAAGAAGAGCCAAGTGTTCTCCACTGCTAGCGACATGCAAACCAGTGTGGAAATCAACGTGGTGCAAGGCGAACGCCCAATGGCGGCTGATGATAAGAGCCTGGGCAAGTTCATCTTGGATGGCATTCCATCTGCCCCACGCGGTGTACCCCAAGTGGAAGTGACCTTTGACATTGATGCAGACGGCATTTTGAACGTCAGTGCCACCGACAAAGCCACCAACCGCAGTCAACGCATTACCATTCAGCCGAGCAGTGGCTTGAATGATGCCGAAATCCAACGCATGACCCGCGAAGCCGAACAATACAAGGAAGCGGATCGCCAACGTAAGGAACAAGTGGAAGTGCGCAACACCGGCGACTCCACCGTGTATCAAGCGCAACGCACCTTGAAAGATTTGGAAGGCAAAGTGAACGAAGCCGACAAAGCCGCTGTGGAAGCCAAAATCCAAGCCTTGCAAACGGCACTCGCTGGCACCGATGCCAACGCCATTCGCACTGCCACCGAAGCCGTGCAAGCCGAAATTGGGCGTGTTGCCACCGCCGCTTACCAAGCAGGTGCGACCCCCGGCGGCAATGCTAACCCGGGCAATGCATCCAGCAGTGGCAAATCGGACGATGATGTGATTGAAGGCGAGTTCACCGAATCCTAAATCGTTTTTCACAAAACAGGTAAAATAGGGACACAAACCATTTGTGTCCCTATTTTCGTATCAATCGCACTTAAAACCAGTAAAGTGCCGTGTTTTACCAAAACCCACTTTGCAAAGTTAGCCCTTCATCTTTTTCTTGAACTATGTCGCAAAGAGATTATTACGAAGTGCTGGGTGTGCCACGCACCGCCAGCCCAGATGACCTAAAAAAAGCCTTTCGCCAAAAAGCAAAGCAACTACACCCAGATGTAAATAAATCTCCCACTGCTGAAGCGGAGTTTAAGGAAGTGGGTGAAGCCTATGGCGTGTTAAGCGATGCCGACAAACGCGCCCGCTATGACCGCTTTGGACACGCAGGCGTAAACAACATGGGTGGGGGTGGCACCGGTGGGTTCGGCTTTGACCCCAGCGACTTTGGCGACCTTTCCGATGTATTTGAAGCCTTTTTTGGCGGCGGCACGCGCACTGGCGGGCGCAATCGTACCCGCGCCGGGCAGGATATTCGCGTGGATTTGCGGATTAGCTTTGAAGAAGCGGTGAAAGGTGGTTCGAAGGAAGTAGAAATTCAACGCATTGAAAGTTGCTCCCGCTGTAACGGGAAGCGTGCTGAGCCGGGCTCGACACCTAGCCGCTGTAGCATGTGCAACGGGCAAGGCACGGTGCGCCGGCGTGCCCAAACCATCTTTGGCATGGTGGAGCAAACCAGCGAATGCCCAAACTGCGGTGGCACGGGCGAAACCATCCCCAATCCTTGCCACCAATGCCAAGGCTCCGGCAAAGTCCGCATGAATCGTACCGAGCGCTTTGATATTCCTGCTGGCGTAGATAGCGGCATTCAAATGCGCGTCTCGGGCAAGGGACACGCTGGCAGTAATGGCGGTCCAAACGGCAATGTCTACATTGTCTTTCAAGTTGAACCCCACAAATATTTTCACCGCCGCGATGATGACATTGTACTGACCTATGATATCAACATGGTACAAGCCGCATTGGGTGTTGACTTGACCGTACCCACCATAGATGGCACCCATGAACTGCGCATTCCAGCGGGTACACAGACTGGCGAAGTGTTTCGCATTCGAGGGCAGGGCGCTCCCCACCTGCAAGCCGATGGGCGGGGCATGCGTGGTGACCAACTGGTGATTATCAACGTCACCGTCCCCAAAAAGCTCAACGCGCAACAGCAAGACATTCTCCGTCAGTTCGCCGAAACCCTGGACGAACAGCACCAACCGCGCAAACAACAAGACAAAGGCTTTTTTGACAGCCTGAAAGATCTCTTTAATTAGCAAACAAACCGTTCACTCATGCCTATCCATCCTGACACTCCCGGTTACACAGCCAATGACTGGTTAGAAGTTTCCATTACCGTAAGTGGCGAAATTGCCGAAGCGGTTGCCGAAATCTTGAGCAAATACGCCTTTCAAGGGGTATTGTTTGAGCCAGCACAAACAGTGGACTACCCCGACTATGATGACCCGAACAGCGTGCCTTTTGAAGTGTTAGAAACTGCCGTGCGGGTGATTGCCTACCTACCCACCACCCCTGACCTTGAAGAGAAGCGTCAACGGCTAGAACATGATTTGTGGCCCCTGCAAATGATCGCGCGTGCCGCCAATTTGGAATTTCCGGCACCCATCTATACGCCAGTGGCACAACGTGATTGGGGTGAACTGTGGAAGCAACACTACCGCCCGCTGGAGATTGGTGAGCGCTTGATGGTAGTGCCCGCTTGGGAAGACCCACAGGTGGCTGGTGAGCGCATTGCGATCTTGATGGATCCGGGGCAAGCCTTTGGCACTGGCACGCACCCTTCCACCCAGTTGTGTATGCGTGCCTTGGAGCAAACTGTCCAACCCGGCATGAAGGTGCTGGACTTGGGTTGTGGGAGTGGCATCTTGGCAATTACAGCCGCAAAGCTGGGGGCGGGGCAGATTGACGGCTTTGATATCGAAGCGCAATCGGTCAAATCCACGCTGGAAAATGCTACCCGCAATGCGGTACAAACCCACATTACTGCCACACAAGGCTCGGTAACCGAAGCGATTGCCGCTGGTCCTTATGACTTAGCGGTGGTCAATATCTTGGCAAAGGTGATTATCCTGCTGTTTGGGCAGGGGCTGGCAAACACCCTGCGTCCGGGGGCAAAAATGGTGCTGGCAGGTATTCTGGAAGAGCAAGCCGCCGAAGTGATTGCAATTGCCGAACAAGCCGGGCTGGTACATCTCAGTACAACGCCGCAAACGGATTGGGTGGGAATTGTGGTGCAAAAACCGGCTTAGTTAGGCAGGTTTTTCTTCACTTTTGAGCGCAATGCCCAATGCTTCGCGCAGAGAACGCGCTTCTAGCACCTGAATCCCGCTAGGGTAGGGCTGATTGGGGCGTAGGCTTTTGGGCACTATCGCCTTGCGAAAGCCCAATTTGGCGGCTTCTTTGAGCCGGGCATTTAACTGACCCACCGCACGCAGTTCGCCCGACAATCCCACTTCACCGATCATCGCCATATCGGCAGGTACAGCCACATCGCGCACCGAACTGGCAATGGCGATGGCGATGGCTAGGTCAGCGGCAGGCTCTTCCACTGTCATACCTCCCACTACATTGACAAATACATCTTGCTCATGCAGGCGTAAGCCGACCCGTCGAGTGAGAACGGCGGTCAGAAGCAGGAGGCGGTTCATATCCACCCCGTTGGGGGTACGGCGCGGATTGCCAAAGGTGGTAGGGCTGGCTAGGGCTTGCACTTCCACCAGTAGGGGGCGTGTCCCTTCCATCGTGACTGCAATGGCACTTCCGGCGGTGTTGACCATGCGTTCTGCCAAAAAGGCTTCACTGGGGTTGCGTACTTCCACCATGCCATGCCCGTGCATTTCAAAAACGCCTACTTCATTGGTTGCGCCAAAGCGGTTTTTTACCCCGCGCAAGAGTCGGTAACTGTGATGACGGTCGCCTTCTAGATACAGCACGGTGTCTACCATGTGTTCCAACACGCGCGGACCGGCAAGCGTGCCTTCTTTGGTAACGTGCCCGATTAGAAAGAGTGCCATGCCGCTGGTTTTGGCAAAGGTGGTTAGGCGGGCGGCACATTCGCGCACTTGGCTAACGGAGCCAGCGGTCGAGTTAACTTCAGTACTGAAGGTGGTTTGGATGGAGTCGACGATGGCAAGCCGCGCTTGAGCGCTTTGCAAATGTTCGAGAATATTTTCTAGGTTGGTTTCGGTCAGCAGGAGCAAGCCGCTAGGGAAGGGTTTTTCACCATACAGTCGCTCGGCACGCATCTTGATTTGGCGGGCGGATTCTTCACCGGAGATGTACAGTACGGAACCAGCCGTTTCTGCCATGCTGGCGGCAATTTGCAGGAGTAGGGTGCTTTTGCCAATGCCGGGGTCGCCGCCAATCAGAACCACACTGCCCGGCACAATGCCCCCTCCCAGCACCCGCGAGAATTCTTCAATGGGAAGCAGAAAACGCGGTTCGGGGTCACTTTCCACTTCGGACAGGCGGCGCGGCACATTGGCGGTGGGCGTGCCACCACGCCGTGGGCTGTTGACAAGCACCGCCGCTTCGACTACTTCTTGCAGGGTTCCCCATTCCCCACATTGTGGGCAACGTCCC
Organism: Anaerolineales bacterium UBA6668; assembly: GCA_002455215.1. GTDB lineage: Bacteria > Chloroflexota > Anaerolineae > Anaerolineales > UBA6668 > UBA6668. Next base: position 6,232 of record DKKK01000160.1, read on the forward strand.
ATCTGGCGGGCGAATTTTCTGCCGCAATTGGAGCATTCATACTCGATACGTGGTTTGGACATAGTTGCGCGGTTAGGTTAATCAACGATTTGGAATTTCTCGCTTCGGACAAGCTCGATGGAGTTGTAGTCAGCTACTTCTTTAAATGTGAACTGCCAAAATGAAAAGTCGTTGCCGGATTTTTCGAAAAACAGCGTATAGACTTGTTTGGATGTTTTGAGATGCTCACTCCATTGGCGAAATGGGTAATATAGTTGTCGAATGATGGTATTCTTTGCCAGCGAATTTTTTGCTTCAACCAATACAACTTGCGTCTTTCCTTCGTAACCAGCATCCACTTCAGTTTGTACGCTTTCCACTGTAATTGATTGTTTGCCAACCCGAAAATCAAACCTTGGCGTGTACTTTCGCCCACGAATGGTCAACACAAGGCTGTCGTCATTCATAAAGCTACGAACCAAGCTAACTGCGTAGGCATAATCCAAAAATTGCATTTCAGAATTGCCAATGGTGGCTGTTATGGGTTGAAAGTCCAGTTTTGGTTTGTAAATTTGAGTGTTCTTTTCTATTCGGGGAATATCCACATAACCTTCACCTTTTACCATGCTGTACTTGCCGTTTTGGGTGGGAAGGATGAAAAGCCTATTTTGCTGAAAAATGGCAGGTGTCGATTCACGCGTATCTAATTTGCATAAAATGCGCACTTCGCGTTGACTGGTATTTTTAAAATGGGAAGTGGCGTTTTTGATTTGTTCGGCGGATATGGAAAATGGGGCGTGGTCAAAATCATGCGAGAGAATGTCGTATTTGTCGAAAATCGCTTGCCAAGCAATATCTACTGGTCTCAGGTTATTCGCTTTCATAATTCATGATGAGCAATTCTGTGATTTTGCCGCGTTTTTCTCCATTACTGTTAATCATGCGCGAAGCTTGTACTTTTTTAATCACAAAATTAGGGTACAGATCTTGGAAAAAAGAGTCTTCGTGGTTGATATTTTGTGGGTCGGAGTTGCTGAGCATTAATTTTGCGCCCATGCTGTGCAGTTCTGCGTAATAATTTGCCAAACGGATTTGCGCAAGATCGTCAAAATCATCCACTTGATAGGATTTAAAACTGGATGTTGCGCTGATAGGCAAATAGGGTGGGTCAAAATAAACGAATGTATTTTGATTGACATGCGGGCGACACGTACTGAAATCGCCATGATAAATTTCGGTACGTTGTAAAATGGCTGAACAATCACGGAGTATTCTCGGGAAACAGATTTGTGGGTTTTTGTAACTTCCAAACGGCACATTAAAGCCCCCTTTGGCATTTACCCGAAACAAGCCGTTATAACAGGTTCGATTGAGAAAGATAATTTGGGCAGTTCTTTCAACATTGGGTAAGGTATAGTTTGTGGTAGCTCGATTAAGATTAAATGCTGAGCGGGTCGAGTAAAAGAATTCTTCTTGTTCGCTATCAGTCAAAGCATGATAACGTTGCTCTAATTCGCTCAAGTAAAAAATCAGTGATTCTACAGAATTTTGGATGGTTCGATAAGCTAAGATTAATTCTTGATTGATATCTGAAATAACAAATTTTTCAATTGAAAATTGCGAAGCCAGGTAAAAAAAAACTGCCCCACTGCCAATAAAGGGTTCAACATAGGTGGTAATCTTTCCAGCCGCCAAACTCGGTGGAAAAAATTGTGCTAGTTGCTCCAACAACTGTGTCTTACCTCCTGCCCATTTCAGAAAAGGTTTGGGTTTGGGTAAATACAATTCAGGGCTAGATAGATTAGGCAGGTCAAGTTGGTATCCAATCGGCTTCATAGGTAGAAATTATAGCTTGACTTAATCGTGGGCAAAACCAAAGTTAGATTCAGCACACATGCCAAATCTAAAACGAACCAATAGATTATAGCACAAATGTTTTGAAAATCTATATTGGGTTCGAAATTGGGTGCATGAATGTGTAAAACTTGCAGACCGAACTATTCGCAGTTTATGATAAAGAGACGCGCACAAGTATGAGCGATATTTGACGAAAATACCGAATATCGAGTTGCGCTTTTTTGCTTATGGAAAAAGCGCAACTCTGACCCTTGTCGGGTATAGATAACTTGACAACAGCTATTTCAAGTCCTTTTTGTTGACAAGGAACAAAGCTGGGGTCAGTAACAAAATGTTGAAGAGTTCGATACTGGCGGTTTTGGTGCGCTCACTTACCCCAGTAGTAGCCAAAATAATAGTCGTTTCGTAGCTGAAGCTTTCATTTTTCATTAGTGGGCATACGCCCGATACCAATGATTACAGACATGACCAGTTCATCTTAATTGCCAATCGGGGCTGTCAGTGCCGCACCAACAACAAGCACCCTTGTATCCCAATCAAAGTACGAAATGGTAAGCAACGTGACGGGCGACAAGCCACGAACCCCAATTCCCACATTGAGCAAGGGATAAGCCACTTTACTTAATAGTTGTGCAGAAACAGATTATTTCGGCTTCGAATATTTTGAAGAAGTCATCAATATAGGTTAACTCTCGCGCACGCTCCATCAACTTATCGAAATCAGCTTTGCTTTTGTAAACCGTAAAATGTGGAAATGTGTCCGTATTTTTGAAGCCGCCCGCGACCGTGAAGGTGTAAGATTGTTTAACTTCCGGTTCCGAGTCTAATGCGCTTAGAAATTTGGTACGTGCCTGTAGGAACTCGCCTTTGCTTACCCCGGCTCTGGGGCGCAAAAGGGCAATTTCGGTAATGTTATTTTTATTGGCAAAGTTCCCATAGTCAAAATTGGGGTCTTNNTCTGTCCATCATCCCCATAAAGGGCATAAGGTTTCTGAGTACGTTAAAACTGACCATTGCTTGATAGGTCTTCATTTTGCTTTCATAGCGGGTCATACCAATGAAAACCTTTGCGGATTTTTGGGGCATAGTTTGAAACGGCTCAAATTCACGCTCTGGTCCAATGCCCTTGATGCTAATAAGCGATTTGACGGCGGCATTCTTGGCGGCGATAAAGTCTGCTTCTTTAACATCTGCTTTGGGTGCGCGGATGGCGATTTCAATAATTTGGTTGCTCATGAATTTCTCCAGTGTGTAATAAAATCCAACTTATGTTGTAAAACCAACAATTGTCGGATATAATTTTAGGGAGTTTATTTCATCCCTGCAACCATTAAAACGTGCGAATTGTTGGAAAAACAACGGAAAAAACAAAATGTCGGAAATCAAACTAGCAGACCGCCGTGTGACAAAAACCCTGTATGCCATCGAAACCGCATTTTTAGACGCGCTTAACGAGAAAAACCTGCAAAAACTGACCATCAACGATATTACTGAACGTGCCGATATCAACCGTTCCACCTTCTACGAATATTTCACCGACAAGTATGAGCTTTTCAACCACATCATCCGCAAGACCTTTGAAAAAAAGATGCTGGAGCATTTAAGCGGCGACTTTGGCGTTTATTCAGATGAAAACATGGGGAATATTATTAGGGCGGTGAGCGAATATTTTCAATATCTAAACCTAATTTGCCCCCCAGCCGACCGTCACTTACGCCCGATTGCAGAGGCGCAAGTTCAGGTGGTTTTGTATCATGCACTCACTTGTTGGTATCCGCCAGATGAGCGAACCAAGCTAAACGCGAAAGCTCTTTTTGTGAGCTGGGCAATTTTTGGCACGCTCTTGGAGGCTATAGCCAATGGCAAAGGCAGTGACCCATTTTTGATTAGCCAACAAGTGTTTGCAATGACAAAAGCGGTCTTAGAAAACAACGACACCTAATTTGACCCGAGTCGAACCTGTCATTCTCTGAAAAACCGAATCGTACCATTCCCAAATATAACTTGCAGACTTGCCTAATTGAAGTACAATAGACNNAAGGCTAACGCCTGATTACGCTGTGCCGGGCTTGAAAATTTCTGCGGTAGCTTTCCTACAATTGAATTTTCTGCCCCCAGCCCAGCACTTGATGACAATTGGCGTTGTCCCTTTTGGTTAACGCATACAGTTTGGTAGCATTCGTATTTTAAAATAGGTAAAAAATGATTTCAAAAGAGATTTATCAACTCAAGGTTACTTTGCTAGATAGTAAGCCTCCTATTTGGAGACGGCTATGGGTCGTTAAGACGATCACACTTGTTGACTTGCACTACATCATTCAAGCGGCAATGGGTTGGACAGACTCGCACTTACACCAGTTTATTATCGGGAACACCTATTACAGTACTCCCAGTGAGGATGATTGGATGCCTGTAGTTGACGAAAGCCAAGTGACACTCGGCGAATTAGTGACAGAAGAAGGCAGTAAATTTGTGTATGAATATGATTTTGGNNCTTGGAGATGACTGGGTACACACGATTTTAGTTGAAAAAATCATGCCGCGAGATGCAAACCAGCCATACCCCTACTGTGTAAAAGGCAAAAGAGCTTGCCCACCAGAAGATGTTGGCGGAATATGGGGGTATGCAGAATTTGTAGAAGCAATAAAAGACCCACATCATGAAGAGCATGCCAACTATCTGCAATGGTGGGGTGGAGAATTTGACCCGGAAGAGTTTGATTTGGACGAAACCAATGAACGACTCCAAAAATTACAATAAGGTGAAGTGGCTGAATGTGAACTATACCCGGCACAGGTAGAAATTGCGCTTTTCCATAACGTCAACCTTTACTTGAGAGGGTCTG
>DKKK01000128.1:0-3888 GCA_002455215.1 Anaerolineales bacterium UBA6668
GATGTTGGTTGGCATTTTGGCGGTTTTCTTGTACCATGATACCCAAACAGTTGCGTCATCATGCAATTCTTGCCGAGCTTGCACAAGATAAGTGGCGAGTTCTTCGCGCTGTTTGACGAATAAATGCAGAAGATCGGTTTGGTGAGAAATGGACGTGTGCAATTCCACACCAACAGGAACACTGCCCAGTAGTGCTTCATACGCTGGTGGTGTTACACCGATGAGTGTTACCTGCATGGGTGCGGTAATTCCAAGTTTTTTGGGTAGGGGTGTTCCAGAGTAGCCGATTCCGATTGTCATGGGTTGTTTGTGATAGGAGAACAGCGGAATGTGTGAGAGCTGATGCGGGAAAGGCTAAGGTTTCATCAAATGTAAGCTGATATTCACTAGTTATCCCAAGCTGTATTTGTTTGGTAACCATCTAGGGCAGTTTCTAAATCTGCACCGTCTAATAGAAAAAAAACAGCAGATGAAATTGCATTGACCCATTGTTCTAACCGAGCTGAATCTTGTAGTGTTATTAACTGATTTTTTCGTAGCATTCCATTCGGGTGTACACCCCAAGCGCGTGCCAAGTCACAAATCGCCCATAGTGCGCAGACAATTTCTCTATCAAGCACTTCATCATTTTGAAGGTTTGGGGCAAGGGCGATAATGGCTTGCATGACTTCGTGAAAATTACTTTCTTGGAGTCCACTGTAGGGTCGAAGAGAACCCAAAAAACCAGTCTCCATTTTGGGATGGTTAATATCCGAATGGCTAAAACTATGGAAAAGTAATAATTCTTTTGCTTGTGATGCGTCCATCATTGTTTATCAGTAGTTTTTAAAATCCAAACATTGCATACGCTCAATTGGCAAGTTTTGCACATTTGCCATCCCACAGATGTTTTTTTCTTAGGATGTGGCATTGGGCAATCAGTTTGTTTGCCAGCACCCAATGCGCAATTTGTGCGTGGTACATCACATCGGCACGCGGCGTTTCGGGGTTGGGCACGCGCAAGGTGCCATAGACAAAAATGCGAAACATGCCTAAAAGGGGCGTTCCCACTCCTTGAGCCAGCGTTCCACCACCACTTTGGTTTGGGTGAAAAATTCCACCGCGTGCCGCCCCTGCCCATGCAGTGTGCCAAAGAAGCTATCCTTCCAGCCACTGAAGGGGAAGAAGGCCATGGGCGCGGGTACGCCAATGTTGATGCCAATGTTGCCCGCTTGTGCTTCGGTGCGGAATTTGCGTGCCGCCGCGCCACTGCTGGTAAAGACGCACGCCATGTTGCCATATTGCCCACTGTTGACTAGCTCGATTGCGTCATCCACCGAATTGCGATGGATGACTGTCATCACCGGACCAAAAATTTCGGTGCGGGCAACGGTGCTATGGGGCGAAACATGGTCCAAAATGCTGGGGCGCAGGAAGTTGCCCTGTTCATAACCGGCAATGTGCGGGTTGCGTCCATCTAGTACCAGATTTGCGCCTTCTTGAATGCCCGTCTCTATCAGTCCCTGAATGCGGGCTTTGCTGTGCGGGGTAATGACCGGTCCCATGTGAACACCTGCTGTCAGCCCATTGCCCACAATGCGGGAGCTTGCCATCTCTGCCAGCAGGGGCAGGAAGGTTTTTTCCGCGCCACTGACCATCACAATATTTGCCGCCGCCAAACAGCGTTGGCCGGCATTGCCATAGACACTGTCGGTCACGATTTTGGTTGTCATTTCTGGGTCGGCATCGGGCAAAATGATGACCGGATTCTTTGCGCCACCTTGCGCTTGCACGCGCTTGCCATGCAGGGATGCACGGCTATAGACGTGGCGGGCAACGGCTGTGGAGCCGACAAAGGTAATGCCATGCACTAGTGGGTGGTCGAGCAAGGCGTTCACCACTTCGGCGCCACCGTGAATTAGATTCACCACCCCCGCCGGGAAGCCTGCTTGTTCTAGCAATTGGAACACCTTAACCATAGTGAGTGGGGTGCGCTCGGAAGGCTTAATGATGATGCTATTGCCAGTTGCCACCGCATAGGGTAGATACCAAAAGGGAATCATGCCGGGGAAGTTAAACGGGCAAATGGCGGCAATTACCCCAACGGGTTGGCGAATCATGTACTCGTCAATGCCACGCGCAATGTCTTCGGCAAAATCGCCCAGCATTAGCATGGGAATCCCACATGCCACCTCCACATTTTCCACTGCGCGGCGCATTTCGGCACGCGCATCGTCCAATATTTTGCCATTTTCGATGGTGATGGAGCGGGCGAGCTCGTCAAAGTGAGTTTCGAGCAAATTTTTTAGGCGGAACAAGGCTTGAATGCGCTCGNNAAGCGGCTTGCGCCACAGTGTCCACTTCTTGGGCAGAGCACAGCGGGGTATATGCCAACACTTCGGCGGTGGCGGGGTTGTGAACGGGCTGGGTTTCGCTGGCGGTGGATGGTTGCCAACGCCCGTTGATGTAGTTTTGAACAGTTTGGGGTGTCATAGTAAAAGAGAAAGGTGAAAAATGTTAGTTTGCTGGTGCAATGGCATAGATTTGCCCAAAAGCAGTTTGGTACAAGGTATTGTTGATGGTTTTTACGCCGAAAAGCAATGCCGGGCGGCTGAAGGCATTGGTGGCTACGATTGTCTCGCCAAGCAGGGAGCCATCCACAGCAGAAATCCGCACTTGAGCAGAATTATTATCAAAGGCGCACGAACCTTCCAAAGTGGTGACTGCCGAATTGGCATAAACCACTTCTCCTAGCACTGCTGGACCTGCCTTAAATTCTTGTAAACAGCCACTTTTCGGTTCACGTTCCAGATGATATTGCCATAACTGATTGCCGGTGCTGGCGTCCAGTGCGGTTAGGTCGTTACTTGTAATGGCAATTACCACGTTTTGGTAGGCGACTACCCAATTGCTACTGACAAAATATTGTGAATCTGGGATGGTTTTGCGCCACAATTCTGCGCCCGTTTGGGCAGAAAGCGCGTGTAAGGTGTCGTTGTCGTGAAAACCGCGTACATAGAGCGTGTCGCCCAACAGGATGGGTTGATGTCCGTCTGCGAGTTGTTCGGGGGTGTCTGCCCATGCCTGCCAGCGTTTTTCGCCCGTGTGCAGGTCAACACCCATCAGGGGGGCATCTATTNNAGTGTCGGTGGACCATCGTTCGGTGCCATCTTGGGCGGCAAATGCCACCAGCCTGCCATCCGAATCGCCGAGCAAGACGGTTTCGCCCTGGACGGTGAGCGAGCTTCCTTCGGAGTCGCCAATGGGCAGGCGGTAGGCTTCGCTGGCATCGGCAATGTGCAATGCCAGTAGTTCGTCTTCGTTGTTGCAAAACCACACCAAGCCATCGGTCAGCACAGCCCTACCACGCATGGCTTCTACAGCCCGCCAGCGCATGGAGCCGGTGCTTTTTTCTACTGNNGCTCCACCAGCAGAACATCCCCCTGCACCAGTGGCTCGACCATGCTGAGATTGGGAAACGGCGCAGACCAGAGCAACTTACCATCCGCTTCTTGCAGGGCAAGCAGGTGTCCGCTGTGCCCTTCGGCACTTCCCAGCCCTGCCAAGTACACCACTCCCTCCGCCACAACTGGTTCGGAAAATTGCACAAAGGTGTCTTTTAGGTCAAATTGCCAGCGCAGGTTGTCAAATTTTGGGGTGGTGGCACCCGTTTGGCAGGCAAAGATTGCCAACACCAACGGAAAGATGTAAACAAAGGGGGTGAGTAGGCGTAGTTTGGGCATGGTGGGTGTCGGTGGTTTTAATGCAAAATTATCGGGTATGGGGGCGGGTATTCAACACGCTTTAGAAGCGCAACTCGGTATTCGGTAGCGTGCCGAATATATATTAAGCAAGGTCGCAGATCGCGGATTTTTCCTTTTTAGCCAGAACGCAACGATTCATTGCCAA
>DKKK01000128.1:3950-7188 GCA_002455215.1 Anaerolineales bacterium UBA6668
CGGAAAAACGCAATTTGTCCCCGCGCCGAATATAGTATTGTGGCTGAAGATAGGCAAATGGGCAAGGGGGAGACTCCTGCTGAATCTATGACAAAATACACTAGACAAGTATGATGAGTGGTGGATAATTACGGGGAATTAGATTGTAGCAGTTGCTCGCCATTGGCTTTTACCACCCTCGGGTAGGGAAGCCGATGAGCGCAATGCGCCGGTCACTGCTGTTGTCTAGATTCGAGACAGATGGAAATTGTGCTTTTATTCTNNAAAAGTGAAATTTCAAAATTGGCAAAGGTATTGTCTTAAGCAAACAAGCCGAGAAAATCAGAACTTTCATGTAGGAGCCCAGATATGACACAAAAATTTACGCGCCGGCAATTTCTGCAGTTGCTCGGTTCTGCCACTGGTTTAACACTGGCTGGAATTAGCTTGCCGGTTATCATTGGTGAAAGAAAAGCTGTTTTTCCGCCGAATGATAGTTATTGGGCAAAGGAAAAGCCCAGCGACAGCCCTGCCCTGCAAAGTGATTTGCAGGTAGATTTTGCCATCATTGGCGGGGGTTACACTGGTTTATCCAGTGCTTATCATCTTGCCAAGCAGTTCCCCAACAAAAAGATTGTGCTGTTGGAAGCCAAGCAGGTGGGGGAAGGTGCATCTGGGCGGCACGGTGGAATGGTTTTGCCGCAGATTGAAGCCGAATCCTTTGAAATTGGCGACAGTTTGGAGGCGCATAAACAGATGTATGACATCACGGCGCAAGGCATGAAAGATCTGCAAGCTGTGGTGGAAGAAAGTGGGTTGGAGTGCGATTTGCGCTTGGATGGGTATGCGCTGACTTTTGTTAATGAAGAAGACGGCGAATATTACCGCGATTATGTAGCAGAAGTGAATGAAATTGGGATGCATTTGGAATATTGGTCTGCCGATAAAACTGCCGAAATGTTGGGGACAGATGTGTTTGCCGGTGCAGTGTTTGACCCCAATGGCGGTTCGGTTCACGCCATGAAGTTGGTTAAGGCGTTGAAGCAGGCAGTTGAAGGGTTGGGGATTCAAATTTTTGGCAACAGCCCAGTCGNNATGAAGGGGCAGAGATTTTGCTATCGGTAGGCGAATCTGCCCATCAAGTGACCGCCAAAAACATTGTGCTGGCAACCAATGCCTACACTTCTAAGCTGGGTTATTTCAAAAACCAAGTCGTGCCCATTCATGTGCAAACCGCAGTCACGCCACCGCTCACAGCTTCCCAACTGGAAAGTTTGGAGCGCACCAGCGATATTCCCTACTATGATGACCGCAGTGTTTTGTATCATTTGGTATTTACGCCTGACCAGCGAATTGTGATTGGCGGGGGTAGTGCCGAATACTGCTGGCGCAATGACCTTGAATATTGTGGCGATTTGTCAAAGATTTCGACCCTAATGCTCAACGAACTGAAGCGTATCTACCCCAGCTTGGCAGATGTCCAATTTGAAGATACGTGGGATGGCGTGATTGGGATTACAATGGATGGGATGCCCACGGTGGGGGTGATGGGCGACCACAAAAACATCTATTATGGATTGGCATATAACGGGCAAGGGGTGACGCTTTCGTTTGTGTTTGGGCAGGTGATTGCCGCGCTCGCTAACGACAAAAATCACGCTTGGCTAGACACGCCCTATGCCCACAACACCCTGCCCTTCATGCCCGGCGAGCCGTATCGCTGGATCGGGGCAACTGCCATGACAGGCTATTACGCTTGGCAGGACCGCAAGTAAGCGCGTGTGCATTTAGAAGAACGAAACGTAATTTTTCTGCCGAAGATAAAATTTTTGTTAATATTGCGGTTCGACTATTGACAAAGCAAAATCCAGTGCTATACTCCCCTATAGTATTTATGATGAAAGCGACTACAGACACCGACACTCCAACACTTGCCCCACATGCCAGCGATTTAATGCAACGTTTGCGCCGTGTGGAAGGGCAAGTGAAAGGTGTGCAACGCATGTTAGAAGAAGGACGCACTTGCAGTGAAGTGATTCAGCAGTTGGCGGCAATTCGCGCCGCCGTCCACAATGCCAGCCTGAGCTATATGCGCACCCATGCCATGCAGTGTTTGCTCGAAGCCGACACCGAAGACCCACTCGCCCGCCAGGAAATGGTGGACGATTTGCTCAAACTCATTAGCAAAGCAGGTTAATCCTGCCCATAAATCGAAAAAGGAGAAAACAAAATGGCTAAGCCAATTAACATTTCTGACGCAGAATTTGAAACCACCGTTTTGAAAAACACTTTGCCCGTAGTAGTGGACTTTTGGGCGCCGTGGTGCGGTCCTTGCCGCATGGTTGCCCCCGTGCTAGATAAATTGGCAACTGAATATGATGGCAAGTTGGTGGTGGCAAAGGTCAATACCGATGAACACAGCCAATGGGCGGCACGCTTCAATGTGCGCGGCATTCCCACCATGCTGTTGGTGCGCGATGGCAAAGTGGTGGAACAAATCGTGGGTGCCTACCCCGAACCGGTTTTACGCCAAAAGGTGAAGAACCTACTCGGCACGCAGTCGGTAGCGGCATAATCCCCCAATCCTGATAGATTTCAACACCCTAGCCAAGTTTCCCGGCTGGGGTGTTTTGTTACTGCCAAATGTAACTTGCAGTAGATGAGTAACCGCACAGAAATTAGCCAGCGAATTTGACACAAACCCCTACCCTTGCTATACTTTAGCTATGAAGGTTTTACAAACAAATGCCATTTTGCAGGTTTCAAGTGCAGGGTTCTGCCTGTTAGTGGAAACTGCAAGTGTGTTTGTTCAGCCAAGCCAAAGCAGTTTTACATTCAGAGTGAATCCGCATGTGTGCGCCAGCCACATGCGTTTTGTTTAAATACCCTTTTTCTCACCCATCTTTGGAGGAACCCATGGACTACGGTATGATCGGTAAAATTGAAAAAGCCAAACGCTATGCCCAAGAGCATGAACGTTTTCGCTTTCAAACTTTCTCTGTCAAATTTCATGGCGATAATAATGACCACAATGTATCTTATGACGACGGCAAATGGACGTGCGACTGCGAATATTTTGACCATCACGAAGTGTGCAGTCATAGCATGGCTTTAGAGCAATTGCTATCGGGGATGTTGCCTCCTAGAGAAGAATAATTTCCCCTTTCGGTGGATTGATTCGGCGCACCTTAAAACTGTGCCAAAAGCAAAAAAGACGGCTTAAGCCGTCTTTTTTTGTCAGGGCAACCGCATGAAAAAG
>DKKK01000128.1:7247-20530 GCA_002455215.1 Anaerolineales bacterium UBA6668
AAAATCAGCCTAACTCATAGCCTTATGTACTGTTTCGTCACCCAATCCTTCATGCGGTTGCCCTGTTTTTTTGTTCCCCCCCTCTTGCGCTCGCCTTAAAGCAAACGTATAATATTCACAATGTAATTCTTTGTCCATATTATGAACGCAAGAACACCCTACACCACCCCGCTCCCCCAAGCACACACCCTTCCTGCCAGTTGGTACACTGACCCTGCTTTTTGGGAGCAGGAAAAACGCATCATTTTTCGGAAAACTTGGCAGTGTGTTGGGCATTTTGGCTTGGTGGCACGGGCAGGCGATTATTTCACCTATGATTTGCACGGTCTACCAATTGTGGTGGTACGTGACCGCGATTTGCAACTGCGTGCTTTCGTAAATGTGTGCCCGCACCGTGCCGGGCCTGTGGCGGCGGGCAAGGGTAACCGCAAAAGTTTACAGTGTCGTTATCACGGCTGGACCTTCGGGCTGGAAGGAAACCTGCGCCATGCGCCCGAATTTGACGGGGTGGAAAACTGGCAAGCCGAGCAAGTGTGCCTAACCCGCCTGCAAGCGTGCGAATGGGGCGCATTTATTTTTGTTCGGGTGGCACAGGAAGGCGCCGAACTAGATGAAGTGATGGGCAACATTGCAGAAGAAGTGGCACAAGCAGGCTTTGCTATCCGCGAGATGACATTTATCGAACAGCGCGATTACATCATTGACTGCAATTGGAAGGTGTATATTGACAACTATCTGGAAGGGTATCACATCCCAATTGCCCATCCGGCGCTCTTCCGCGAACTCGATTATGACCAATATCGTGTGGATACCTACCGCTATTACTCCAAGCAATTTGCTCCGATTCGCCCCAGCGCAGAAACCAGCCAGATTGCCGGGCGTGAACGGCGCTTTCTACGCACGGATGGCGAACAAGATGCCCTATACTATTGGGTATTTCCAAACTTAATGTTGAATTTTTACCCGGACAATATGCAAATCAACAGGATTGTGCCACTCAGCCAAGACAAAACCCTGACCATCTTTGAATGGTATTTCCGCCAGCCGGGTAGCGGTGAAGGTTGGGAAAGTATGCAACAATCTATCGCTTTTAGTGACCAAGTGCAAAAAGAAGATATTGAAATCTGCGAAACAGTTCAACGAGGGTTGACTTCCGGCTTTTACCAGCAGGGGCGCTTCTCCGCCAAGCGCGAAAATGGCGTACACCACTTTCAAGCATTGGTTGAAGAATTTTTAGCTAACCACACATAACTATCTTATCAAGTTAACCTTAATTTTCCATGCGACCTTACATCCGCTCTTTATCCGACCCGCTCATTGCTGAAATTTTAACCGAAGCCAAACGCGTCCTTGCTACTGTAGGGATTGAAGTGCGTGGAGCGGGTATGCGCAAACGCTTGCTGGAACAGGGTTTACCCACCAATGCCGATGGCTCTCGCATTTGCTTTCCGCCAGACGTGGTGGATTGGGCAATTCAGCAAGCCCCGCGTTCCTTTACGCTGTACAACCGGGAAGGGTTGCCCCATGCCGAGATTGGCGGTAACCATGTGCATTTTACCCCCGCTTCGAGCGCTTTAAAGGTGCTAGACCATCGCACCAATCTTGTGCGTTTGGCAAACACTGCCGATTTTGTGGAGTATGTGCGGGTGATGCAAAACCTGCCCAATATCGCTTACCTTTCTACCGCTTTTTCCACTAACGATGACATTGAAGCCGATGTTTCCGATGTTTGGCGTTTGCACTTGTGCTTGACCCAGTCGGTTAGCCCGATGGTTTCCGGTGCGTTTACCGAGCATGGCGTTCCGCGCATGGCAGAAATGATGCAACTTTTCCGCCATGACCGCCAAGACTTGATAAAACGCCCAATGTCCATCTTTACCATCACTGCCACTGGCAATTTCCGCTATAGCGAAGACAGTTGTCAAAATTTGATAGACTGTGTGGAAGCTGGCATTCCAATTGAAATTGTGCCGGTGACTTTGATGGGCTTGATAGCGCCTGTTTCGCTGGTGGGAGCAACGGTTTTCCACACGGTGGACGTGCTGGCAGGCTTGACAATGGCACAGTTGGTGCGTGCTGGTGCGCCGGTGCTGTTTGGTGGCGCACCAGCCGCCTTTCACATGAAAGCCGCCACTTCCCCAATGCTGGCTATCGAAGCGCTAAAGCTAGACCTTGCCTATGTGGAAGTTGCAAAGCATTTGGGCTTACCCACGCAAGGCTACATGGCATTTAGCGATAGCAAGTATCTGGATGCACAAGCCGGGGCAGAGACATTTGGTAGCGCTTTGCTGGCGGCGCTGGCGGGCGTAAACAGTGTCTCCGGTCCGNNTGTTGGATTTTGTGATGGTCTTTAGCTTACCCAAGTTGGTGCTGGACAACGAGCTTTGTGGGCAGGCACACTATCTGTGCCGAGAGATTCACCCATTGGACGATTTACCGGTGCAACACTTGATTGATGAATTACTCAGTGAGATGCACCTAATTACCAGCGAACATACCCTAAAGCACTGGCAAAGCGTTTTTCACACCCCCCATCCGGTGATTGACCGCACCAACCGCGAGAACCATCAACGCGCTGGCTCTCCCAGTTTGGAGCAACGTGCCGCCCAAACGGTGAACGAATTGCTCGCCACGTACAAACCCATCTACACTGACCCACTGCTGGTGGCAGAAATGGAACGCATTGTTCGTTCTGGCTTAAGCGACCCCAGCCGAGACTTGCCCCACATTCCGGTAGCACAAAGCGCCAGTGGGGGCGAAAGCGCCTCCCGCCGCCGCTTCCGCCGAAGCTAGCAAGGCGAAAATTGAAACCATCATCTCTGCTTTTAATTCTTTAATTTCCTTAATTCCTTTAATTTAACTTCTTAACTTCCCCCATGCAACCCTACCCCGGCACCCAAGCAGTGCAACGCGCCATCTCCCTACTGTTTGCCTTTACCGATGAACACCCTTACTGGTCGGTATCGGAACTGGCACAAATGGTTGGGCTCAATCGGACAACGACTTATCGCCTGCTAACCGCGCTAGAAAGTTTGGAACTGATTCAGCAAGATACCCTTACCGAGTTGTATCGCCTAGGGGCTCGCGCGATTGTGTTGGGCGGGCGTGCCGTGCGGGTGAATCCATTGCGTGCTGTTGCCCTGCCCCACCTGCGCGAGTTGGCAGAAGTAAGCGGCGAAACCGTTTCACTAGAAGTATTGGTGGAACGGGATGTGTTGGTGGTGGAAGAAGTGGCAGGGAAGCAAGTTTTTTCTGGCTTGCAAGGGCATACACGCACCGTAGGCTATCGCTGGCAAGCACTTGCCACTTCCAGCGGGCGGGTTTTGCTGGCACACAGCGACCCAAACACGCTCCAACAAGCACTTGCTCACCCCTTGCCCGCTTTCACATCCGCCACCATCACTGCTCCCGCCCTTTTGCACCAGTCTGTTCAACAAGCCCGTGTGGATGGCTTTGCCCGGGTGCAAGACCAGCTCGAAATCGGCTATGTAGCACTCGCCGCCCCAGTTTTTCAAGCGGATGGACAAGCCGTTGCGGCAGTAGCCATTTCCTTACCCAGCGCCCGTGCCAGCACCCTCCACATAAACAGCTTGCTTTCCCATCTGCAAATCACCGCGCAAACCATCTCCCAACAACTCGGGTTTGAGCGGGGAAAGCTAGGGCTGAATGATGAATGAACAACAAGCTTTATTTTTAACTCCTTTAATTCTTTAATTTCCTTAATTTAACTTCTCAAATCCCTGTCACTCTCCCTTTATGCCCCTCCCAACCCCCTTCTACCCCCGTTTGGCTCCGGCTTGCGACACCAACCAATGGCGCAATTGGTCGGGCTACGATTGCCCCGTGCAGTATGACGATTCGCTGGATCGCGAATATTTCGCCTTTCGCAATAGCGCAGGCTTACTCGATGTCAGCCCACTATACAAGTATGACATCATTGGAAAAGACGCGGAAAAACTGCTTGACCGCATGATGACGCGCAACATTCGCAAGCTAAAGATTGGGCAGGTAGCCTATTGCCCGTGGTGCGATGAGCAAGGCGAGCTAATCCACGACGGCAATCTGGTGCGCATGTCCCCCAACCATTTCCGCCTAACTGCCGCCGACCCCGTCCTGCGCTGGCTGGAAGACGTGGGCTACGCAATGGACGTTAAAATCCGCGATGTATCACAAGAAGTAGCTGGTTTGGCACTGCAAGGTCCCAACAGCCGCGCCATTTTGCAACAAGCCATGCAAGGCATCGACTTTAACCGCCTACCTTACTTTGGCATGGCACACGGCACACTAGACGGACACGCTGTCATGGTCACACGCACAGGCTTCACCGGCGACTTGGGCTACGAGCTGTGGCTAAACCCGCAATCTGCCCTCCCCATCTGGGACCGGCTGATGGAAATTGGGCGGGGTTATGGCTTACTGCCCGTGGGGCTAGGTGCGCTCGATATGGTGCGCGTGGAAGCCGGGCTGGTGCTAATTGGGGTGGACTACATTTCTGCACCCTTCACCGTGATTGATGCCCAACGCAGTAACCCCTTTGAAGCAGGCATGGGCAAATTGGTGCGCTTTGAAAAAGAAAGTGACTTCATCGGCAAAGCCGCCCTGCACAAGGTAGCCGCCGCCCCCGAATGGCAATTGGTGGGCTTGACGGTGGCGTGGCACGAGCTAGAACGATTGTGGAATGCCGTAGATTTACGCCCCACCCTGGTTGGGCGGGGCACATCGCGCCAAGCAGTGCCGGTCTTTGCGGCAGGTTCAAACTCAGCCAGCCAAATCGGGCAAATGACTAGCCACCTGTTCTCCCCCCTACTCAAACAATACATCGGGTTAGGCACACTCAAAACCGAACACGCCACCTTCGGCACACAAGTCGAAGTGGAAATGACCGTAGAATATAGCCGCGTGCTTGCCACTGCCACCCTCGTGCCGCTACCGTTTTACGAACCCGCTTGGAAAAAGAGCTAACCCCCCTCCCAGAATTGTCTTATGAACACCTATGATACCCTCGTAATTGGCGGCGGACACAACGGTTTGACTTGCGCCGCCTACCTTGCCAAAGCCGGACAAAAAGTTCTGCTATTGGAAAAACGCTACAAAGTGGGGGGCGCAACCGTCTCCGAAGAGATTGTGCCCGGCTTCCACTTCACCGTGTTTAGCTATTTGGTCAGCCTGTTCCGCACCGAAATCATGCACGACCTACAGCTAACCAAACATGGTTTGTGCCTGCTCCCCTTTGAAACAACGCTCGACCTAGCCCCAGATGGCAATTTCCTCTACCGCGAAACCGACCACTACAAAACCTACGCCAATTTGGCACGTCATAGCAAGCGCGATGCCGAAGCCTATGACGAGTACAAGTTGATGATGAAAAAAATCGCGCACTTCTGTCGTCACATGATGATGAGCGCCCCGCCCAACTTCGACTTCAACACAGCCACCGCCCCNNAAGACCGTGAAGTGCTCACCACCTTTGTCCAATTGCTAACCATGAGCGTTTCCGACTTTTTAGATTATTGGTTCGAAAGCGACATGATTAAGTCGGCACTATGTACCAGTGGCTTGATAGGCAGTTTTATTGGACCTTACTCGCCCGGTAGTGCGCTGGTGCTACTCATCCACTACTTGGGTGAAATTGATGGACAATACCGCAATTGGGTCTTTCAAAAAGGCGGGACCGGTGGACTCACCCAAACCATCGCCCGAGCCGCCCAGTCCTTTGGAGCAGAAATTCGCTGTGATGCGCCAGTCGCTCACTTGCTGATGCAAGGGGACCACGTGCAAGGGGTGGTTTTGGAAAGTGGGGAAGAAATCCGCGCCCGGCGAGTGGTGTCAAGCACAGTGCCACAGTTGAGCTACCTGAAATTTGCCGGTGAAGAAAACCTGCCCGCCGACTTGGTGAGCAAGGTCAAGCAATGGAACAGTGTGGGGTCTTCTGCCAAAGTTAATATTGCACTCGACACCTTCCCTAACTTTGCCGCAATGCCCGGCTGGGGGCGGCATTTAGGTGGGGCGTTTTCCTTTAATGTCAGTATGGCAGGCTTTGAACGCGCTTATGACCAAGCCAAATATGGCGAATATTCCAGCGAACCCTACATTGATGCGGGTCTAATTAGCATCGCCGACCCCGACCTAGCCCCGCCCGGCAAGCATGTAATGACCTGCTATGTGATGTATGCCCCACGCAATTTGAAGCATGGCACTTGGCCCGAACGGCGTGCCGAGTTTGGAGCAAACGTCATCAACAACATTGCAAAATACATTCCCAACTTCAAAGAGATTGTGGTGGATTACCAAGTCAACACCCCGTGGGATATTGAAGAGCGCATTGGCTTAATTGGCGGCAACATTTTCCACGGCGAATTGCGCATTGGGCAATTGTTTGGCTGGCGTCCGGCACAAGGATATAGCGGGTATCGAACACCCCTGCAAAATTACTACCTGTGCGGTAGCTCCACCCATCCGGGGGGTGCCATTACCGGTGCGCCCGGGCGCAACGCGGCAATGCAAATTTTGCAGGACTCTCAAAAATAAGGTGCGATTATGAATACTTACAATACCATCATTATTGGCGCGGGGCATAACGGTTTAATAGCCGCCATCCGCTTAGCCAAGAAAAATCAGCGCGTGCTGGTTGTGGAGCAAAGCGAGAGAGTCGGGGGCGAACTGGCAGGGGCTGTACCCGCTGGCAACCCCGAAACCACCCTACTGCGTGCCGAAGTTTTGCAAGCATTGGACATCCACCTAAACTGGGTAGAACCCGACTGCACGGCTCTTTCCATCCAAGCTGGAAAACCTGCCTTGCGGCTTTCTGCCAATATTGCGGAGAGTTCCAGCCAAATTGCCCAGTTTTCTGCCAATGATGCGCAAGTGTACCCGAAGTTTGTCGCTTACCTAGAGAAACTGGCAGGCGAACTCGAACCCTACCTGACACGCCGAGTTACTTTGGCAGACCAAGACAAACTGCTCACCCAACATCCCGAACTGGTGCGCTTTGTCAACACCCCACTCCGCGAAACACTCGATTTCTGGTTTGAAAGCGACACACTCAAAGGCACGCTCGGCGCATTGGCACTAGAAGGCTTAAACGAAGGTCCTTACCAACAAGGCGTGGCTTTCAATTTACTCTACCGCTGGAATTTGGGTGGGTGGCGCCGCCTGCGCTATGCTCAGGGTGGCACAAGCGCGGTCATTGGCGCATTGCAACAAGCGGCAGAGGCGGCAGGGGCTGAAATTCGCACTGCCAGCCCAGTGGCACAAGTGCTGGTTCAAAATGGCAAGGCAAGTGGCGTGCAATTGGCAGATGGGAGCGTGCTCTCCGCCAGCCACATCCTTTCCACCGCTGACCCCAAAGCCACCTATTTTGGCATGGTTGCGCCCGGTAACCTGCCCCCCAGTGCTGTTCGCCAGCTCAAAAATTATAAAATGCGCGGTAGCACCAGCCGCTTGTGGCTCACACTCAAGCACTTGCCCCACCTTGGGCAATCTGCTCCCGCCGATTTAGCTGGGCAGGTGTTGTTTGCCCCCAACCTAGAGATGCTGGAACGTGCCTTTGACGCCAACAAATATGGTGAGTTGCCAGAAGTTCCGTTCTTGCGCATTCATTTTGGCGGTGCAGATGCGCCCTTTGAAAATGCTTTTGCCAATCATGCTGGTTTGGTTGCCAGTGTGGAAGTGCGCTTCACCCCATACCGCTTGGCGCAAGGCAGTTGGGACGATTCTGCCCGGCGAGCAGGTTTGCAAAAGTTGGTTTTGGACACACTAGAAGGCATTGCGCCCGGATTTAGCGCGGCTGTGAGCAACGCCCACTTAATCACCCCACTGGATTTGGAACGCACCTATGCTTTAACCGAAGGTTGCACCGAACAGGGGCAAATGCTGTTGGAACAATGCTTGNNCGCACACCCCGGCGGCGGGCTAACCGGCTTGCCGGGCTGGCTGTGGAGTGCGTAACAAAAAGGGGGAATGGGAGGGGAGGGTAGATGGGGTTGTTTTTATCTGCCAAGCCCGCCCGCCGTTGGGCGTCCACCCGTCAGCAGAAAAATCACCTCCCAAGCTTGACTTTCACCGCCTCCCCATCAACAGGAACGAGCGCTATTTCAGCGGCTTCTAAAGCTGGAAAACCAGAGGGAACAGAGCTGATTAAATTGGGGGCAACAACAGGGCAATTGCCTGAAATCAGATGCGCATCCGAGGGTTAATGCTGAGTTTTTGTAACTTTCGATAAATCAGCACCATGTACCACAGCCTGTGAGCGTGAAGGCAAACGCGCAAAACTTGCCAACTTGCCAATTGCGCGTTTACAATAGGGGCAGACAAGCACGCGCCTGTTTCTACTGTAGTGTGAACCGGAGCGACTTCAATGTGGGTGGGTACAGACAGTTCCCTGCAAGCATTGTGGCTGGCAGTACACCGTTAGCCCGCTAAAAATTATGAACATCAGACAAAATATATTTACAAATCCAATACTAGCTGGCGGCTATCCCGACCCATCTATCTGCCGTGTTGGGGATGATTTCTACATCGTAAATTCATCATTCGAGTATTTTCCCGGACTTCCAATTCATCATAGTAAAGATTTGGTGAATTGGGAGTTAGTCGGATATGGTTTACATCGCCCAGAACAATGTGTGGAGGCAGTGAATCTGGTTGATGTACAGACAAAAGGTGGAATTCACGCGCCGACCATCCGGTTTCACGAGGGGATATTTTATATAATCACAACCAACGTCTACCTCCCACCTAGTAAAAATGAAGATACCCAATTCATAAACTTCGTGATAACAGCCAAAAATATCGCAGGTCCCTGGTCAGCGCCGCATGTATTGGCAGGTGCGCCTGGCATTGACCCGGATATATTCTTTGATGATGATGGAAAGGTGTGGTATGTCGGAACGCATTCGCCTGCGAATCCCAACTTTGCAGGGGAGGGTGAAATCTGGTTGCAGGAAATTGATTTAGAAAATTGGAGCTTAATCGGGGAACGTTACTATCTTTGGCGGGGCGCCTGCCGTGGTGTTTGGGTTGAAGGTCCGCACATCTATAAAAGGCGAGGAAAGTACTATCTGCTGGTAGCAGAGGGCGGCACAAGTTTCAACCATGCAGTTATGATAGCGATGAGTGATTATATTCGCGGACCATACATCTCGAATCCGCGAAATCCGATTCTCACAACCAGGCATCTTTCCTACCATCATTGGGTAAACAGCACCGGTCATGCTGACCTAGTGGAGTTATCCGATGGCAGGTGGTACATGGTAACGCTTGGCATCCGCGGAGATGAAGAACAACGCTCCAATATGGGTCGGGAAACACACCTTGTCCCAGTCATATGGGAAAAAGAACCCTTTGAGTGGCAAGCAGTCAATCCCGAATGGCCAGTGTGTGCGCCAGAAACAGGCAGGGTCGAGCGCAACAACCCTGTGCCGTTTGAAAATACCCAACAATATCGGAATGATGCCTTTTATGATAATTTCGATACACCAAAACTCGATTTGCAGTGGAATTTCCGCCGCGTTCCCAGACAAAATACCTACTCTTTAAGTGCGAGAAAAGGGCATTTGCGCTTATTTGCCTTTCCAGAGCGCATTCAAGAACGCGCACAATATAGCTTTCTGGGCATTCGACAAAGAGAGAGCGATTTTGAGTATCGTGTTTGCATGAATTTCACACCTGATGAAGATGGCGCGGAAGCGGGCGTTTGCTTGCTTCAACAGGACGACAACTACCTGACTTTTACGGTCAAACAAGAGCAAGGGCAACGAATCATTCAATTAGAGTACAAAGCCCCCTCAACAGCCCCCCAGATTATCTGCAAAAAAGCCATCCAATATTCAGATGAGATTGTATTGCAAATCGTCTCAAAGGATCAGCGCTATCGTTACTCATACTCAACTGAAAATCGTGATGGTTACCATCTATTTACAGAAACTGCCGCAACCCATCTCTTAAGCAAGGGATATACCGGTTCTTATCTGGGAATTTTTGCCACCACCCATGGAAAAACAAATCAGGCATATGCTGATTTTGATTGGGTGCAATACAAAGGTTTTCAAAGATGAAAACCCATCAGCAACATGGGGGCTGGGTACTCCAAGTAGGGAGTTCAAAATTTCAAGTTTTGTAAATTACCAGCCAACCATTTACGATTTTTTGAGTAGCTATCCTAAATTTTCTCGATTAAACTTGATTTTTCCCCTGCTCGCAAGCTTGCCAGCTTTTGGCAGTTCACGCCCGCCTGAAGGAAACGCCGCCATTGGCAGGCTACTTCCCAACTTAAAATGCTCATTTTGACGTAGGATATCCTTATGACAACATCAGAAATAGCGACCTTAGTTTCCGCGCTCATTGCAACCCTCGCCACTCTATTAACACTATGGCAAAATTTCCTAACAAGACGCGCCATTGAATCGCAAATATTGCTCGATTTAAAACAACTTGGGAAAGAAGCCCATTATTTTGAAGGCATGCAGGCAATCATAAACCTGAAGAATTACGCTTCTTATGCTGAGTACCTCCAATCCGAAACTGTCGAGACTTGTCAAACGATATACAATACGGTTGATTTTCTAAATTTTGTGGCTCACCTGGTTGAAAATAAATATTTGCCCCGCCAAACAGCATGGAATTTTTATTTTCACGCCTATAAAATTGGTGATGCCAAATTGCTTACTTGGTGGATAGCAGGCGTAAGGAAAGATAAATTTCAAGATTTTGCTGGTTACGAAAAAATGTGCAAGGCGGTTAGTCAAATTAGTGATTTTGGAATCGCCAAACATGAATCAGTAACCAAGAATTCAATTCACAAACGATAGCGGCTCGAACATCAAACGGGCAAGAAAAGTTTGTGAAGCGTAAAGCCAGCACTAGCGCTTGCACACAGACGCGCAGTGGGCATCGCCTGTCACCGCAGGAACTTCTTCCCCGGCAGTTGGTTCTATATTCAATACCGGTGCAGTTTTCATCCGTGTCGAATATACAGTGGGGTTTTGTCCGGCAAATTCCCCCACTCGCAAGTAAAGCTACCATTGGGCGGTATACGCCAACCCAATGCAAAAACGAATCTATTTGGAGAAATACAATATGAAAAACAAAATACGCTTGATATTCAGGTTCATATTTTCTATTTCTTTAATGTTCTTTTTGCTTTTTTACCTCCCGGGTAATTATCGCTACTGGCAAGGTTGGGTTTACTTTGCATCGTTCATATATTTGGCGCTTTTTACAATGCTGATATTGCCAGCCGGACTTTCCGCAGAAAGAATGTCTCCCGGATCCAATGTTAAAAAATGGGATTATGTTTTTATTGCCATTTACACTCCCCTAAACTTCTTAATTCCGCTATTTTGCGCCTATGATGCCAATAAACTACATTGGAGCAATGTTATACCACTCCCTGTAAATATAATTGCCATGTTCTTTGTAATTGCGGGCACTTGTTTGACGGTTTGGAGCACGTGGAGCAACCAGTATTTTTCGAGCATGGTACGAATACAGAAAGATCGTGGACAAAAAGTAATACAAGACGGACCCTACAAAATGGTGCGTCACCCTGGTTACCTTGGCGGAATGACTCTCACCGCATTTCTTCCTCTGTTATTGAATTCGGTTTTCGGTTTAGTGGGGTCTGTTATAATGCTCGTTGCTTTTTTCATTCGCACTTACCTGGAAGATCTAACATTGCAAAATGAACTGGAAGGGTATGTCGAATACACAAAAAAAGTCAGGAAGCGCTTGCTCCCTTTTATTTGGTAATTGCGGGGGAAACTTGCCTAAGCAAGAACATCCGGCAAATACGCACCTGAACTGGGAGATTCCGCTTCGCCGCATTATTCCAGCAAAGTTGGCATTTTCCCTGCTGTTGGGTTTTGCCCGCTGGCAAGAGCGCCCATTTGGCAGTCCCCGCCCAATGGGAACGATAACCGTTGCCCCACAAACAACCCCATGACAATCGGCTACTCTGGAACACCCCTGCCCAAAAAACTCGGCATTACCGCCTCCATGCAAGTAACACTCATCGGTGTAACACCACCAGCGTATGAAGCGCTACTGGGCAGTGTTCCTGTTGGTGTGGAATTGAACTCGTCCATCTCCCGCCAAACCGACCTCCTGCACTTATTCGTCAAACAGCGCGAAGAACTCGCCACCTATCTTGTGCAAGCTCGGCAAGAATTGCATGATGACGCAATTGTTTGGGTATCGTGGTACAAGAAAGCCGCCAAAATGCCAACCAACATCACCGAAGATGTGATTCGTGAATTGGCTCTGCCACTCGGCTTCGTTGACATCAAAGTTTGCGCAGTTAGCGATGTTTGGTCTGGGCTAAAACTGGTGGTACGCAAAGAACTTCGCGGAAAAAATCCCGCCTAACCCGCCAGCCTCCCCACAACTTTCAAATAGTTTCACTGGTCATGTATGCACGCAGTTAAGGGGGCAGGGTCGCTTTGCCAATTGCGCGGTTCGCAATGACAAAACCCAATGATGGTCATTATCTGCAATGCTCAACCGTGATTGGTTGCGGCGCTTGACTCGTCTAGCGCGATGATGATAATTTCCACCCGTTGTGGACCGTGCATGCCCAACACCAACTCGTGGGCAATATCTGCCGTGCGCGAAGGTCCGCTCACAAACGACACCACACTGGCAGATATTCGTGCTAATTGACACTTACCTACTAATAACCTATTTCAGGACGCGGCAAATTTTTACTGTGTCTGATGATGTGTGCGTTTCAGTACTCACTTTGAGTCGATGTTTTTGGAAATCAACCTAAATACAAAATAAGAAAAAAGCCATATATGTTTCAGTACTCACTTTGAGTCGATGTTTTTGGAAATAGCACCAGTAATCCAAACGCAACTGCCAGTTTCAAGTTTCAGTACTCACTTTGAGTCGATGTTTTTGGAAATTTCGGTCTTTGTGCTTTGTGTTTCGTATTTAGCATTGTTTCAGTATCCTCTTTGGATCGATGTTTTTGGAAATTTTTACTCTTGCCCGCATATTGTATCCCTGCGGTCGTTGTTTCAGTATCATCTTTGGATCGATGTTTTTGGAAATCCCACCCCGTTTGCGCCGGGGGGCGGGCAAATCATCGTTTCAGTATCATCTTTGGATCGATGTTTTTGGAAATTGCTCAGTCGCGAATTGTTTGAGCGAACACCCAAAGGTTTCAGTATCCTCTTTGGATCGATGTTTTTGGAAATCTCCTGGTACAACAATAACAGATGCGGAAATACAGCGTTTCAGTATCCTCTTTGGATCGATGTTTTTGGAAACGCTAAACGCCAACG
>DKKK01000035.1 GCA_002455215.1 Anaerolineales bacterium UBA6668
GAAATCTAAATGTAGCCAAGAAGGTCTTTTTTGCAACCCTTTTCATAACTTTAAGAAAGCCCGGTAAAACAAGCCACCCCCTCTTGCTTTTCCAAATTCCCCATGCTACCATGTAATATATCAGTGATATATCAGTATGTGGCAACTACCCGAACTTTCCATTCCTGAAGAGCGCACCGCGCCTTCATTAAGCCTGTTGGCTTATCAGCAAATACAGCACAAACTGGTGACTTTGGCATTGCCGCCCGGCGAGCTTATTAATGAAGGCGCATTACAAAGCGAGTTGGGGCTGGGGCGCACACCCGTTCGCGAAGCACTCTTGCGGCTCTCCCGCGAGCAGTTGGTGGAGATTGTGCCCAGACGGGGCATTTTTGCCACCGAAATTGACCTAACCGACCTGCAACGCTTATTCGAGATGCGCTTGCCGCTCGAATGTTTGGCAGTGGAACTCGCCACCCAGCGGGCAACCCCCAGCCAATGGCAAGAAATTAACCGCTTAGTAGCCGAAACTTCCCAAGCGCACTCGCAAACGGCTTCTGCTTGGCTCAGCCATGACCGCGCTTGCCACGAACTGATTTATGCCGCCACCGACAATAAATTCTTGAGCGACCCACTCACAAAACTATACATTCTTAGTTTGCGGATATGGTTTTACGCAATTCCCGCCATTCACCACCTGTCCGATGCGGTGCAAGAACACATTGCCATCTTCCAAGCCATGCAAGCCCACCAACCGGCACTTGCCAGCCAACGCATGTCTGCTCACATTCGCGGCTTTCAGGCACAATTGCAAATGGCATTGGTAGAACGCATGGGAATCCGCCCCACACCCTAACCAGCACCTGCCCTGCTTTATCTTTACCCTTAATTCCTTCATCCCTTAACTTTTAATTTCTTCCCCATGTCTTCCGAATCCCTTTCCCGCCGCCGAACCGACCGCGCCGAACGCCGTAGCGCGGTTACTGCCGCCCGCATTGTTCAGCCCTTGCATAACCTGCCCACCTACGAGTTGGTCAGCCCCGAGGGGTTAGCACAAATCCACCAAGCATCGCTCACCATCCTATCGGACATTGGCATTGACTTTTATGACGAAGAATCGCTCGCCATTTTGAAGGAAAATGGAGCGCATGTCAAAGGCGAAACGGTGTTCTTTGACCCACAAATGCTGATGCGCTTTGTGCAAATGGCACCCAGCCAATTCACCCAATTGGCTCGCAACCCCGCCAACCAAGTGCAAATTGGTGGCAATGCGGTAGTTTTTGCGCCAGTGTATGGTCCGCCCTTTGTCTATGACCGCATTCGTGGGCGGCGCGAAGCCAAGCTGGAAGATTTTGTCAACTTTGTCAAAATGGCATACAGCAGTCCGTACATTCACCATTCTGGCGGCACAGTCGTTGAACTCACCGATGAACCCACCCACACCCGCCACTTAGACATGCTGTATGCCCACATCAAATACAGCGACAAGCCCTTTATGGGCTCGGTCACTTCGGCGGGCAATGCGGCGGATAGCGTTTCGATGGTGGAAATGCTCTTTGGGGCAGAAGCCATTCGCCAAAATCCGGCTCTCATCTCCCTGATTAATATCTCCAGCCCACGCCGGTTGGATGACCGCATGTTGGGGGCACTCAAAGTGTATGCCAAAGCCCGCCAAGCCATGATTATCACCCCCTTTATTTTGTCGGGAGCCATGGCTCCGGTGGCAATTGGGGGCACACTTGCCCAACTAAATGCAGAAGCACTGTGCGGGATTGCCCTGGCACAAATGATTAATCCCGGCACACCTGTCGTAATGGGGGCGTTCCAAACCAATGTGGATTTGCAAAGTGGTTCACCCGTGTTTGGCTCCCCCGAAAGCCAAATTGCCTTGTTTGCCAGTGCCCAGCTGGCACGTATGCACGGCTTGCCCTTCCGCAGTGGGGGCATGTTTGCCAGTAGCAAAGTTGCCGATGCCCAAGCCGCTTACGAAAGCGTGATGGTGATGTTGCCCGCCATTTTGGCACGTGTCAATTTTGTGTTGCACGCGGCAGGCTGGCTAGAAGGTGGCTTGACAGCCGGCTATGAAAAATTTGTGCTCGACTGTGAAGTGCTCGGCATGATGCAACGCTTCCTGCACGGGCTGGACCTTTCGCCCGAAGGCATGGCGATGGAAAGCATCCGCGATGTGGCACCGGGCGGGCACCATCTTGGCACCGACCACACCTTGCGCAACTTCCGCACTGCCTTCCACCGTGCCGAAATTTTTGACTATAACTCCGCCGAACAATGGCAAGAAGAAGGGAGCCGCACCGCCGAAGACCGTGCCACCGACAAATGGAAGCGCATGCTTCGCGATTATCAAGCTCCAGAGCTGGACAGCACCCTCGACCAAGCCTTGCAAGACTTTATCCAAAAGCGCAAGCGCGAAATCCCACCCGAATTTTAGTTCAATCTCTATTCGACACAGATGAACATTGCGCCTTTCCCCTTAGAAAAACAAAGCCCAACTCAACATTCGGCACCCGTGCCGAATAGACCCATAGATTGACACTCTCATCGCAAAAATCTTTACCCTTTCAACCCAACCCCAATTTCACTATGGAACGCCGAACTCCCCTTTACGATATTCATCTCCGTAGCGCCCTAAAAATGGTCAAAGGCGGCGGGGATTATATGTTTCCCTATGCTTACACCAGCCCGGTAGATGAGCATTTGAATGTGCGCAAAAATGTCGGCATGCAAGATTTAACCAGCATGGGCGAAGTGGACCTAAAAGGACCCGGCGTTGAACGGCTTTTGCATCGTCTCATGGTCGCAAATATTTATGAAATGCTCCCCGGTCAAGTGAAATACACGACTATGTGCAATCCAGATGGCTTCATCATCGATGATGTCACGGTTTATAAGTTTAACGATGAGCATTTTATGGTTGTGACCAGTAGCGCACCCCGCAAGCGCACCTTCCAATGGATTGCCGAACATGCCCACGGACAGCACGCTTATGTCGCTGATGTGAGTGGCAGTATCGCCCTGATTAGCGTGCAAGGTCCGCGTTCCCGGGATCTGTTGGCAGGGGTTGTGGCAGACTCTGCCACCCTATTGGCACAAAAATTTTTCCGCTTTGCCAGCAACCAAATCAATGGCACCGATTTGCTCATTAGCCGTTCGGGCTACACCGGAGAACTCGGCTATGAATTGTATGTGCCTGCCGAAGAAGCCGCCGTGCTGTGGGAATATCTGGAAAAAGCAGGGAAAGAATTTGGGCTCATGCCGTATGGCACTGCCGCCATGCAAAGCTTNNCTTGCGCATTGAAAAAGCTTTCCCCTTGGCGGGTCCCGACATCACCAGTGAACAAACACCCTTTGAAGTGGGCTTGCACCGCTGGATAGATTTTTCCAAGCATGATTTTGTCGGGCGTGGCGCACTGTTGGCGCGGCAGGAATTTGGCTTGCAAGAACGCTGGGTCGGACTGCAAATGGATGGCAAGCTCCCTGCTAATCCTGGCGATGCCATTTATACCACCGCTGATATTGCTAGCTTCCGCGCCACCATCAAGAGTGGGAGCGAAGCCGGTGACCAATGGGATGCCGAAAAAGCCGGCTTCCAACAAATTGGGCGTGTGACATCCAGTGCCAAGGGGCACAGTGTCGAAAAGCCGTTGGCGTTGGCTTATCTCAAGGTGAGCCACTCTTGGGCTGGCGCACGGGTGATGGTCAATATTGCCGGCAGACCGACCGCCGCCACCGTGGTTCCCACACCTTTCTTTGACCCGGCTGGCATTCGCTTGCGTGGCACCACCGTGCAAACGCTTGAAGCCACACCCGAAGCCAAACCCACCCAAAGCAAAAAAGCCCGCTAACACCCGAATAATCTCATGAATCCAATTCCCAAACATTACAATTCCATTGTGATTGGTGTCGGTGCGATGGGTAGCGCCACCTGTTACGAACTGGCAAAGCGCGGCAAGCGAGTGTTAGGCTTGGAGCAGTTCGACATTCCCAATGACCAAGGTAGTTCGTATGGCTACACCCGCATTATCCGCCTTGCCTACTACGAACACCCATCGTATGTGAGTCTCTTGCACCGCGCTTATCAGCTATTTGAAGAGATTGAGCGGCGCAGTGGCGAGAAGATTTTATACAAAGTGGGTTCCATTGACGCGGGTCCTGCAGACAGTTGGGTGTTCAAAGGCTCTTTTCAATCCTGTGTTGACTATGATATTCCCCATGAAGTGTTAACTGGCAAGGAAATGAGCGAACGCTTTCCGGGCTATCAACTGCCGCACAGCATCATGGCACTGTATCAAAAGGATGGCGGCTTCCTAACCCCAGAACGAACCATTGTTTCGTATGTGCAAACTGCGCAAGCGTTGGGTGCCGAAATTCACGCCCGCGAGACGGTGCTGGGCTGGGAGCCTTTGGGCGATGGTGTGCGTGTCACCACCAACCGCGATGTGTACACCGCCGACAGCCTGGTTTTCACTGCCGGTAGTTGGAATGCCAGCTTGCAACCGTGGTTGCAAGGCTTGGCTGTGCCAGAACGGCAAGTTTTGGCGTGGTTACAGCCGCAAAGACCCGAATTTTTCCGCACCGATAATTTTCCAGTCTTTAACTGCCTAGTAGATGAAGGGCGATTTTATGGTTTTCCGGCTTTTTCGGTGCCGGGCTTCAAGTTTGCCAAGTATCATCACTTTGAAGAGACTGGCTTGCCGGAGCATCTCAGCCGCATCCCCACCGATACGGATGAGCGTATGTTGCGCGAATTTGCCAACCGCTACTTCCCCAATGCCACCGGTCCAACCATGACGCTCAAAACCTGCATGTTTACCAATGCGCCCGATGGGCACTTCATCATTGACCTGCACCCCGAATTTCCGCAAGTCAGCTTTGCTTCGGCTTGTAGCGGTCACGGCTTTAAATTTACCAGCGTCATTGGCGAAATTATGGCAGACCTTGCCGAACGGCAAACTTGTCGCCACGACCTAAGTTTGTTTGCGCTCAGCCGCTTTAATGGCAAAGTGAGTTCCTTGCACACCAGCAAATTCAATCTGGTACAGCACGGCTTGCCCAATGTGGGTGGACACGACCCCTTTGGCGGCGGACACAACCAAGGCGGTGGGGCGACTCGTTCAACCTTATCTCGCCCGCTCCAAACAAGCCACGGTTATGCCACGGATGGACAAGATACCGCTAACCCACGTTATTGGAACCGCGATGCGGTGAAGTCTTGGTGGTAGTCTCCAGCTTTTTGTAAATTTTGCCTTTTTTTACTGCATCTCTCTAGCCCCCTTTAAGTACCCATGTCTCTACCGTCTCACGCCCGTCTTGTCATTGTTGGCTCCGGCATTGTCGGATGCGCAACCGCCTTTCATCTTGCCCAACTCGGTTGGAAGGACATTGTTGTTGTGGACAAAGGACCACTCTATCAAACTGGCGGAAGCACCAGCCACGCGCCCGGCTTGATATTTCAAACCAATTACAGCAAAATGCTAACCGAATTTGCCAAATATACGGTCGGCGTTGTTAAACAATTGGAATATGCCGGTGTGGAGTGCGCCTATCAAGTGGGCGGGATTGAAGTTGCCACCGACACCACCCGCTGGGAAGAACTCAAACGCAAGAAAGGCACTGCCACCGCCTATGGGCTAGAAGCGCACCTAATTTCGCCCGCCGAAGTCAAGCAACACATCCCCCTAGTCGATGAAAGCCAAATTTTGGGCGGCTACTATGTGCCCACCGACACCGATGTGCGCGGCTGGTATTGCGCGGCGGCACTTGCCGAAAAAGCCATTGCCAGTGGCGCGGCGCAATTCTTTGGCAATACCCATGTGCTCGATATCCGTGTACAAAATGGGCACGCCAATGCCGTGCTTACCGACCAAGGCATCATCGAATGCGAGCAAGTTCTGCTGGCAACCAATGTTTGGGCATCCGTGCTGGCAGACAAAGTGGGCTTGCGCTTCCCCATCATGGGTGTCGAACACCAGTACACCATCACCGAGCCCCTGCCCGAGCTTGCCGGAGAAACGCGCTTTGTGGTACACCCCATTCTCCGCAACCAAAACGACCGCATTTACTACCGCCAACATGCCGACAGCTACGGCATTGGGAGTTACAACCACCGTTCCATGCTCTTTCATGGCGACTATGTCAAAGAGAAAGCCGAGCGCGAATTTACCCCTGAAGACTTCGGCAATGCACAAGCCGCCACCAACCGCTTACTTCCACCCTTGCGTGGCAAAAAGTTCGTGCGAGAATTTAATGGCTATATGGCATTTGCCAATGACCTGTATCCCATTGTGGGCGAAACCCGCATTGGCGGGTTGTGGTCGGCAATTGGAGTGTGGGTCACCCATTCCGGCGGAGTTGCCAAATCCATTGCCGAGCTGATGACCTTTGGCGAAACCGAATGGGATATTCGCGAAGCCGATATTAACCGCTTCCACCCCCACGATTATAGCAAAAGCTACATGGCGGCACGCATTGACCGCCAATATCAAGAAGTTTACGACATCCTTCACCCACTCCAACAAATGGAAAACCCCCGCCAAGTGCGGCTTGCCCCCTTCTTCCCACGCCTGCAAGCCTTGGGTGGCGAATTTTTGAGCAGTGCTGGTTGGGAAGTGGCACAATGGTACAACCACAATGCGCCCTTGTTGGAGAAGTATGGAGCGCAAATTCCCGCACGCTCCGGCTGGGAGGCACGCTATTGGAACCGCATCCAAGGGGCAGAACACCTTGCCACCCGCGAAACCGCTGGCTTGTTTAACCTAAACGCCTTCACAAAAATCGAAATCAGCGGGAATGGCGCACTCGCATTTTTAGAGCGCATTGCCGCCAACAAAATTGACCAAGCCAGCGGCAAAATTGTGTACACCGCCCTGCTCAACTCCCGCGCCGGCATTATGGCAGACCTAACCATCGCCCGCCTAGCGGAGGACCGCTTTTGGGTCCTAACCGGCGGAGGGGTGGGTCCGCACGATTTGGCTTGGATTCGCTCCCAAGCACCGAAAGACGGTTCGGTCTATATCAAGGATGTTAGCGGACAATACGCTACCGTTGGGCTGTGGGGACCGCAAGCCCGCAACATTTTGCAAAGCGTGGCAGAAGAAGACCTTTCCAATGCCGCCTTCCCCTACTACACCGCGCAAGACATTCGCGTGGAAAATATGCCCGTCAAAGCCATCCGCATCAGCTATGCGGGCGAGCTGGGTTGGGAACTGTACACCCCCGTTGAATATGGCTTGCGCCTGTGGGATGTGCTGTGGGAAGCCGGTATGCCATTCGGCATGGTGGCGGCAGGTGGGGGCGCATTCGACTCTCTGCGGCTAGAGAAAGGCTATCGGCTGTGGGGGGCAGATATTCACAGCGAGTACAACCCCTATGAAGCCGGGCTAGGTTGGGCGGTTAAGCTCAACAAAGGCGAATTTT
>DKKK01000166.1 GCA_002455215.1 Anaerolineales bacterium UBA6668
TTTCCCACTTATTTGGGGGCAACTCTGCATAATGATTGGTGTTCACTAGCCTGAGCAGTTACAAAAATCCAGACTATTTCTTAATTTCCCCCAACGCCACAAACGTTCCATTGAGCGTGCCATCGGGCAAAATATAGTCCAAATTTCCCTGCTCTGAATACACACTCATATACAGCGTATACGTGCCAGCCGGGAGTGCTTGCCAATTCTCAAAGTGGTGAACGCCCAGTGCATACATGCCCAATTGCCATTCGGAAGTGGGTAAATTGGCGGCGTGTTGCCGGTCGTGCTGGGAAAGGCGCGTGCCTTCTGCATTATGCACATATAACCCCACGCTATAACGCGTTTGCAAGGGGCGCAAAGCCTGCCAATACAGCGTAACATCTGCCCCTTCTGCCGACCAGCCCAGCAATTGCAATTCATTGCCAAAATTCATTTGGAGCGGATGTTGCACACCTGCCAACCCTTCTGCCGAAAGGTGTGCATAGCGCCACGGCGATTGCCCAGTATCCAACCAGAATAGCCGCAATAGCATGGCAAGGGAAAAGCCCGCTAGCAAGGGCAAACTAGAAAAGCGAGTTAATTGCTGGCTGGGAGGGGGCTTTTGTCGGGTGGCAGATGGGCGCATGTGCCACCCCCAGCCCGCCAGTGCCACACACAATGCCCCAAAGCTCAGCCAGCCCCCCACGCGCTGAACAGCCGATGGCTGACGTGTGACGGCTACCGTGTGTTCGCCCGCCGGCAAGTGCGGGATGCGCCCGGTGCCCTTGCCCCCCACAATTTCCAGCGCAAACGGCTTGCCATCTAGTAGAACTTGCATTTCTGGGAAGAGCAACCAGTCTAGCTCGGCTGTCCAGGCTAGTTGGGCACGATACTGGAAGGTTGTACTTTCCCAGCCTGCCGATTCTGCCAAAATTTCCACATCGGCAGGCAGTTGGCGGTGCGACAAGCGGCTGAACGGCAAGTTATCTTGTTGATAGTGTGCGGCAAGGGCTTGGGAATCGGGTAGTTGCTCTGCCCAAATGTTGACAAATTCGCCAGTGGTGGTGGATGCGGTTTGTCCAGTGCGGATTTCGTAGGCGGGAATATCGCGGTGTGTTTGCCCAGCCAGCGACAGGTTTGCTGGGCTGAAGCTCCAACCTAGCCCACATGCCCACAAGAGTAACGCCAGCCCCGCCACAGTCCACTCGTTTTTTTTAGCCAAGCTTTGCCACCCCGCGCTTGCCAATAGTGCCAGCAGTAAACTCAGCGGACCGGTTAAGCGCCAGGGAAATTGTAAATAGCTTAAGCCGGGTACAGATTGCCAAACCGCTTGTGAGATGGGTAGCTGAAGCAAGAGATACCCCACTGCTAAGCCAAGCCAGATTGCCACTTGCCCACGCGCTTGTCCACGCCACATTGCCAAGCCGGCTAGGGCGAGTGCCCCCCAATTTAGGCTGACCGGAATTTCCTGCCCCATCTGGCTGGGGTCAAACTGTAGGGGTGGGTGGAACAGGCTGGCGAGTGTGTTCCAATTGTTGCTGTACACCACAAATGCCAGTTGGGTGGCACGCTGAAGTTGGACAAATTGGCTTTCGCGCACAAAAGGTGCCCACCAGGCGGCGGTGAGCCCAACAGTTAGCAGTCCTGCACTACACAGCCCCACCCACTTGCGCCAATCCCAACCAGCCCACACCAGCGAGAGCACGCCGACCAGCGGAATTGCCATCAGTGCAGATAGGCTGTGGGCGTAAACCAGTGCGGCGGCGCACAAGGCGACTTCTAGCAGGCGGGCGTTGGGTTGTGTGGTGGCGTGCAGATAGGCGTAGATGCGGTTGAGTAGCATGGGGAGCAGTGCCATTCCCCACAATTCCGGGTAAGCACCCCGTTGAAGCATATTAAAATAGACGTAAGGCGCAAAACTATAGGCAAGCGTTAACGCCCATGCGGCTGGTTGCGCTTGCCAAAGGGCTTTTCCGAGCGCATAAGCGGACCCAACCAACAGCAAAATGGCAAGGCTGTAGCTGATTTTTAGGGCAAGAACGGCGTTTGCACCCAGCAAAACAAAAATTTCGGCGACCCAGTAGGTGAGTGGGGGGTAAAAATTGAAAACCGGTGCGCCAAAACCAAACACCATATCGGGCAACCAGCGCGGATAAAATTGACCGTTTTGCACTGCCCAATGCAGTTCGAGTAGGCGGTAGAAATGTAACTGCCCATCAATGGCAGTGGGCAAGCCATTGCGCCAGATGCCCCAAGTGAGCAACCCCGCCAAAAAGAGCAGGGATAGGCTTGTTTGGGTAAAACGGTTCTGCCAAAGGCGCATGTGCAAATTTATAAGCCGATACGGTCTAGGAAAGCAGAAAGTTCGATTTCAACACCATCGGGAAAGGCAGGGGCAAAGCGTTGTTGCATGTGTAAGAGTACCATGCCATTAAACAGGCTCAACCCGGCAAAACCATAATGATAGACCGCCAAAGGGACTGCTACGCTGTATTTTTCGCGCCACAGTTGGTCATATTTTTGGTAGCTTTCCCAGTGGGGTTGGTTGGCTAGGTGGCTAATATCGGGGATGTTGAGTTTGCCAGCTTGGTAAGCGCGTTGAAGCACATCCAAAAACAGCACAAAGACTTTTTGCACTGCTGGTTCGATGATTTCTTCCGGCGGTTCATAGCCTGGCACTGGGTAGGCATTCATCAGCATAAAATCTGCCCGATTTTCAATTGCCCATTCCCAATAAGCCAAGCCAATTGCCCGTAATTCGGCTCGCAAGCCCAGCGGTGCGGCATGGGTCAAGGATTGTTTGATTTTGTTTTCTAAGGCGGATAAGCCTTCGAGCGTTAGCTCGGTGATGAGCGCCCCAATACCGTCAAAATAGCGGTAGATGGCGGCAGGTGAGACCCCAAGCTGGCGGGCAATGGCATTGAGAGAGACGGCTCCCGGTCCGGCGAGTGTCATTTGTTGGCGGGCAAGCAATTTTATCTCGGCAATCATTTCGCGGCGCAAGCGTTCACGGCGGTTGGTGGGTGGGGTAGGGTCGGACATTTCGTTTTTTTATAACCTTGAACGTAAATTTTGCCAACTGCCTGTTCCAAACTGCAATGCGCCGGTGTTGGCGTAAAAATGTTCCTTTGAATTCTCGGTTGCTGTAATATTGGGCGGGATAGCTGGGTATTCGATACCGGCAATACTATTTAGTAAAGCGCGGAGCACAACTTCAGCACCTTTCGGGGGAACAGCCATACCAATTTGCTTTCTCACACTTTCCTTACTCCCATAAAAAATATAATCGTCGGGAAATGTTTGTAAGCGAGCCTTTTCTCGCAACCGGTGAAATATTTGCCAAGTGCTCGAAGTCTAGTTTTCGAATATCTTCACACACCACCTTTTCAGGCTTAGTTGGGCAAATATTTTGCCGATAGGTTTCACAGGTATCAGCATCGTAGTCTGTTGCCCAAACAGGCTCAATATGTAGTGTGTGGGTAGGAGTGACTACTTTTGAGCGTTTGGCTCCTAAAGCAATTCCACCGGGTCCGCAAAATAATTCTCCGAGTCGGAATGGGGTAGTAGGCATAGATTGATTGTACATTAAAACTACCGTGCCAGCAGTTGCTCCGCCAAAATTTCAATCGGGTGCAGGCTAGGAGCACTCGGATGGGTGTGTGCATCAATCCACCAGCGGCAGGTCTCCGAATCGCAAATCACGCGTGCCGCGTTGGATGCTTCAATTTGTGCAAAGAGCGGTTCCCCCACATCTCGCGCAATTTTATACTTCTCACTTTTCACCCCGTAGGTTCCGGCAATGCCACAACAAGCCGCCTGCGAGATTTCCACCTGTAAGCCAGGGATTAATTTGAGCAGTTCAATAGCCGGTTGCCCAATGCCATGACTGCGCTGTTGGCAGGGCGGGTGATAAAACAACTTTTTGTTGAGCGGACGAAATTTGGCAAAAAGCTGTCCCTGTTGGTGCAGTTCCAGCAAAAATCCNNAAATTCACAAACATCATACGTGTTGGCGGCAATTAACTCTAAATTTGGGTCTTGCAAACCGAGCACCGATTGGTATTCATGCTTAAACATCAGCGTGCAACTGGTGCTACTGCCAACAATCACGTAATTTTCTTTTACATACGGCGTCAGTTTGTCAATATTTTGCCTTGCCATCTCGCGGGCAGAAGCAAAATCACCATTGGATTGTAAGGGCAAGCCACAACAATTTTGCTCGGCAATGCTAACCTTAATGCCGCTGGCATCCAACAGCTTTACCAATGCCTGTCCTACCCGTGGTTCATAGTAGTTTGTGCTACACCCATGAAAATACACCACTTTGCGCCGCCCAATTTCGCGGGAGGGTGCTTTGCGGAAAAACCAAGTGCGGAAGGTTTGGCGTTTAAAAGCGGGGAGTGGTGCGCGTGGATGAATGCCCAGCACCCAATGCAAGACCCAGCGTGTGGGTGGGAATTTTAAGCCCCAATTGGAGAGTGGGGCAAGTGCCCCCCCCACTTTTCCAAGCAATTCGGGGCGGGCAATCAGGCGGTTGCGCTAGGACTGCCCCTTTTGTTCTGCCAGGTGCGCTTTGGCAATGGTATTCATCTCGGCAATTTGCACACCGTGTGGGCAAACTTGCGAACACACCCCACACCCACTGCACAAATCTACACGCTGGTCTGGAAAAGGTAGGTTGGGTTGGCGGAAGCGTTGCAACTGGGGTCCAACCGCTTTGGGTCCTGGAAAGCGGTCCGTGACTGCCGCAACCGGGCAAGCCGCAAGGCATAGATTGCACTTGATACAATGGTCAGCAGAGTTAGGGGCAGAAACAAACTGAGAAGTCATGGGATGATTCCGTTAGGGAATGCTGGCAGTTTGGCGCAGGTAAGTTTCGATGAATGCGTCCAAATCCCCGTCCAATACGGCTTGGGTGTTGCCGGTTTCGTGTTCGGTGCGATGGTCCTTCACCATTTGATAGGGATGCAAGACATAAGAGCGGATTTGACTGCCCCATTCTGCTTTAACATAATCACCTTTAATTTCATCAATTTCGGCTTGGCGTTTTCGCAATTCGATTTCAAATAGGCGTGCGCGAAGTACCTTCATGGCGTTTTCTTTATTTTGTGCTTGGCTTCGCTCGTTTTGGCAGGTGGTGACAATGCCGGTTGGGATGTGCGTAATGCGCACTGCATTCGAGTTCTTTTGCACATTTTGCCCACCCGCGCCACCCGCCCGATACACGTCAATGCGCAAATCATTGGGGTTTATCTCCACTTGACGGGCATCATCCACTTCGGGGAGTGCTTCCACCAACACAAAACTGGTGTGGCGGCGATGGTTGGCATCGAAAGGGGAAAGGCGCACCAAACGGTGTACGCCCGCTTCAGCTTTGAGATAGCCATAGGCATAAGCACCACTCACGATGAGTGTGACACTCTTTAGCCCCGCCACATCCCCTTCCGATTCATCCGCCAATTCCACCGTTAACCCCCGCCTTTCTGCCCAGCGTAGGTACATGCGCAAGAGCATGGCGGCAAAATCCATGCTATCCACCCCGCCGGCGCCGGAGTGAATGGAGAGTATTGCGTGACTTTTATCATACGGTCCAGATAAGATTGCCTGAAAATCCATCTCGCTGACGGCATGTTCGATGCTTTGTGTCTCCTGGGCTAACTCATCGGCTAGGCTGGTATCTTCCAATTCGATTAGTTCGATGGTGTCGCCGATGCGTTTGTGGAGCAGTGTGATGGAATCAATAGTGGCACGCAAATCTGACGCTTGTTACATGAGCTGGCGGGCTTGGTTGGGGTCGTCCCAAAAGGTAGGTTCACTGGATTGTCTTTCCAGGTGAGCTAGGTCGGCTTGTTTTTGGGGTAAGTCAAAGACGGTCACGAAGCGTTTGCAACGTGACATTGGCGGTGTTTAGGCGGGCAAGCAAGTCGTCCATAAGTTCATTCACAAATCTATTCGTTTGGTTCGCGGCTTTTTACCAACGCTTCGACAAAAGCGTCGGGATTAAACGGGCGCAAATCTTCCACTTTTTCTCCCAACCCCAAATAATATACGGGTAAGCCGAGTTCTTGGCGGATGGCAAAGACCATCCCACCACGCGCTGAGCTATCCAATTTGGTAATGACCACCCCCGTCACATGGGCGGCTTCTTTAAAAGCACGCGCTTGGTGCATGGCGTTTTGTCCGGTGACTGCATCCAGCACCAGCCAAACATGGTGGGGTGCGCCTGCTTCAGCTCGACCGGCGACCCGATGTACCTTTTTTAGCTCTTCCATCAGGTTATATTTGGTGTGCAAGCGCCCAGCGGTGTCGGCAATGACTAGATTATTGCCGCGAGAACGGGCGGCAGAGATGGCATCGTGCAAAACGGCTCCGGGGTCTGCCCCATGTACGCTGGAAATGACTTCCACGCCTAGCCGTCCACCCCACACTTGCAATTGCTCGACTGCCGCCGCACGGAAGGTGTCGCAGGCGGCTAGGATGGGGCTCAGCCCATATTGCTGGCGAAAATGCTGTGCCAACTTGGCAGATGTGGTGGTTTTGCCTGAGCCATTCACCCCAACCATCATTAGCACACATGGGTTGCCGGGAAAGGTGAGTGGGGGTGGTGCTTCCAGTAAACTGCGTAGCTCGATAAACAATTGTTTTTGCAGGTCGCTGGTGCGGGTAATGCCGTTTTCTTCGGTGTAGTTTTGTAAACGCTGGATAATTTCACCTGCAGAGTCCACGCCAACATCCGCTTGGATGAGCACGGCTTCTAGGTCGTCCCAGGTATCTTCATCAATTTGCGTAACGCCGAGCACATTGGCAATTTTGCCAAGCATATTTTGGCGGGTGCGATTAAGCCCTTCAGTAAATGAGCGAAAAAATGCCATAAGTTCGTTAAGTTTAGTATATAGTCCGTGTCGAGTACAGGATGCAGTTAGTGCGAATTGCAGGAATCTTCGCAGGAGCAAGATTTTCCTTGTGCTTTTTCAAATGATTCGCGCCCTTCTTTGTAGCAAAACCAGGCAATGCCCAGTGCTCCCAAACTATCTACATAAGCAATTCCGGTCAGTTGGTAGAGCAAACTGGCTACTAGCAAAACCACTGACATGTAAATGCAGGCACGTGTGCAATTGGCATCGGCAATGATAGCCGTCTAGTTAAGCTGTTTGCCCACTTGCAATTTGGCAGATAACAGAAGCCACATCACCATAATGGAAACCAGTGAAATGATGAGTCCGGCGATTGTGGTTTCTGGGCGGTAGCCTTGCCAGATTTGCAAAATAACGCCAACGATTAACCCAATTACCAACAGATAGAAGGCTGTGCCGGTAATTTGTAATGCCAGCACTTCGGAGCGTGTGCGTGCGCCTTCGCCCTGTTTTTGGATGCGCAAAACCATTTGCAGTACCCCAATGGCGGAAATGAGTTCGATAAAGCTATCTACCCCAAAACCAAATAGGCTGAGCGTTTCGGTTTCTGCGCCAAGGCGGGTGGAAACGATGCCTTCGATGAAGTTATAAAGAATACTGAAAACTGCTAGCCAAAGTGCAATTTGATATAATTTTTGTGTATTCGATGGAAAACTGTAGTTAAGCATGTCAGAAATTATATCATTGAACAGGAGCAACCAGACGAGATACTAATGCGGAGAGTTTAAAACTTTGGAAAAGCCAAACGTCACCTTCGGCGTATTTCAGGATTGCGCCCATAGCCTTCCGGGAGTTTTCCAACAAGACGTATTGCACTCGATATGAAAGCAAGACCGAGAAATCTTCATTTTGCTTGTTCAGATTGTTCACACGGGCGATTATCGCTCCAAATAACCTAAAACGGGACGATTCGATTCTATATTCGACATAGATGGGAATTGCGCTTGTTCCCTTAAAGAAAAAACGCAATGTTGACCCGTGTCGAACATATACTTAGCACGGTCACAGAT
>DKKK01000149.1 GCA_002455215.1 Anaerolineales bacterium UBA6668
CTTGGATATTCGGCACGGGTTATATTGGGTATGTATAGCGAATATCGATTTGCGTTTTTCCTTAAGGAAAAAGCACAGTTTTCACCCGTGCCGAATATAGCACATTGGGCAGGATTTCTCCCTTCGGTCGAAATGACCTAAAGACCAGACACTCTTAAGCGATGTCGAAGTTACGAAAAAGCGCAACTTGATATTGAGTGCGTATGCTGAAGAGTACCGTTGCTCTTACTTGTGCCGCGCCCCAACCCAAACAAGTGGCGGGAGCAAGAGCAAAAGCAAGGCAAGCCAGAAATAGGGGGTTGTCAGGGTAGCTAGGATAAAATTTTGGGGGACAAGCGAGCCAAGCCAATCAGCTTGAAGTGTTGTAAAATCTTTTTGGTAAATTTTCTGCACGCCTGCCGTACAGTGAACGCCATTTTTATATGCCGCCAGCAAATTTAGGAGCTTTTCCCGTCCGTATGTTTCTGCCAAATAGCGGACAAACGAGTAGCTTTGCGCGTATGCCAACTGCACTAAATGTTCATCCTGTGGTAAATGAGTACACAAATCTTCAAATGATAGTAATTGGTTTTGCTCCGCCGCAGTTTGCAGTGTGCCCAACAATTGAGTAGACACCTGTTTTTGTGCCAACACCGCCAAACCTTCATTTAGCCAGACTGGTATATCGCGATAGCCAACTGGCGGAACTTGGTAGACTAGCCAATGGGTGAGTTCATGCGGCACCAACTCGCCCATGATAAGGCTTGCCCCGCTACCGGGGGGAATCGCCAAACGAGTAATATTTTGCGCGGGCGAAGCGTGTCCGGCTACCCAAGCGGGTGCATCCGCCCAACCATTGAGCAAATCACCCTGTCGCGCATACAAATACATCTCTATGACCGGAATTTCATCCAAGCCGTATTCCACTTTGCCTTCATGAATCACCTGCTCACTTAACTGTGCCACCTGTTCCGCATACGCCAAATCTCCAGCATACCAGTGAACCCGCACCTGTTGCCGTTCCACTGTCTGCCAGGTAAAACGGTCATCTGCATAGTGATAGGAAGTAGGCGGCGTGTTTTCCTTCTCTCCCGCCACATATTGAATTTGCCAATAATATTCCACCACCGAAAAAGGCAACAGTTCCAACCTAGATATTTCCATATCTACCTTTGCCGAAAACCTCTTGTTATTTTCGGTGAAAGGCACCATTTCCACTACCAAAATACTTTCGGATGGTAGCCGTAAAACCAACTGTACTTGTTGAACTGCTTGGCTAGGCATGCCGGTCAAACTGAAGGTAAGCTTTTCCCCAAAAACTTGGTTTACTTGGCTAGTATAACCGGTAGTTTGCTGGGCGGTCGCGCTGGGCACAGTTGTGAAGAGCGCCCAAATGGATAGGGCAACCCAAATAAATAAGGAGAAAACCGAATTCTTCATTACGTCTCGTTGGTAACGATTGGTTGCTGGGGTGATTATTATAGCGCGATTGACGGATTCGACAGGATTCAGAGTTATGCCTTTTTCTCTTAACGAAAAGTTCAATCTCCGTGCATGTCAAATACAGGTTTACATCGGTTGCAAAGTTTGTGCCCGACTCAC
The DNA here is from genome assembly GCA_002455215.1 of Anaerolineales bacterium UBA6668. Classification (GTDB taxonomy): domain Bacteria; phylum Chloroflexota; class Anaerolineae; order Anaerolineales; family UBA6668; genus UBA6668. The sequence goes on from DKKK01000149.1 coordinate 1,582, forward strand.
CGGCAACTTAATTTGAAATTTCAGCAGAATTGGTGTATTTTTTCCCTTGCAATTTTCGGGTTTATGGTAAAATATTGCGCTTGGAAGGAAGCGTTTGGTAATTTCAACCGTTTGCTCACGGAATAGGCAAACCCATGAAATTATTTTTGGCACTTCCAATACTTTCAGAGAAATAGGGTGTCTGCGTAACGATTTGTGTGGGCATTTTCTCTTGGAACAGTTTTTATTTTATTTGAAAGGAATTTTTATCATGTCTCAAAAATGCAAGCTAAGTGGCAAAGCGCCATCCTACGGTAATAATGTTCCGTTTTCCCAAAAGAAGACCCGCCGCCGCTGGAATATCAACCTGCAATCCAAGCGTATTTATGTTCCCGAATTGGGACGTTTTGTACGTTTGCGCGTAAGTACTGCCGCCATGCGCACTGTGGACAAAATCGGTTTAATGGCTTATGTCCGCAAGCAAGGTCTACGCATCGAAGACGTAGCCGAATAACGGTATTTTATTGCTTTTCCGAAAAGCGCGGCGTAATTGCCGCTTATTTTTGTGTTAACTCAGTCGGATTTTCTGCCGACCGCGCTTAAATAAAAAGTGCGCTCCATTGTCCATGAAGCGCACTGGATACGTCTTTTTTGACAAATTAAGCCGTTCGTCCGGTTTCTTCGGTCAAGAAGCGCAAGCGGGCTTGCAAATCTCGGTCAGAAAAAAAGCTTTCACTAAAACGCCAAGTCCAGTTGCCTGCCGCTCGCCCGGGATAGTTCATGCGGGCAGAGCTATCCAAGCACAGCAAATCTTGCAAGGGGCACAGCACTTGGTTGGCACGGCTTCGCCAAATGCCATGAATTAAATCCCACACCACATTGTTGCCATCTACACTGTAATAACGGCGGTAATAATCACGTTCAGATTCGTTAGAACTAGACAAATACCAACCCAGAGTGGTGTCATTATCGTGCGTACCGGTGTAGGCTACGCAGTTTTCGGGGTAATTGTGTGGCAAGAAGGGTTCGTTGGGGTCGCCGCCAAAAGCAAATTGCAAGATTTTCATGCCGGGCAGTTGGAAATCGTCACGCAATTTTTGCACGCCGGGTGTGACCAGTCCTAAATCTTCGGCAATGATGGGCAGGTCGCCCAAACTGGCACGCATGGCATTGAAGAAATCGTGTTTGGGACCGCTCACCCATTTGCCAGTGACAGCCGTGGGCGCAGTGGCTGGAATTTCCCAATACTCATCAAAGCCGCGGAAGTGATCAATGCGGATAATATCTACCAAATTGAGTACCGCTTGAATGCGTTTAATCCACCAAGCATAGCCAGTTTCGCGGTGTTTCTCCCAATTGTAGAGCGGATTGCCCCACAATTGCCCGGTGGCACTGAAATAATCTGGGGGTACTCCCGCCACAACTGTGCTTTTGCCATCTGCATCCAAATAGAACAGTTCGGGATTTTGCCAAACATCGGCACTGTCATACGCCACAAAAATGGGAATATCGCCAATAATTTGGATGCCATTTTGGTGGGCATATTCGCGCACGGTCTGCCATTGGCGAAAGAACAGGAACTGGCGCAGTTCTTGGCTTTCAATTTGGCTGGCAAGGCGTTTGTGGGCGGCTTTCAGGGCGGCGGGTTTGCGTTGCACCAGGTCTGGCTCCCATGTGCTCCACACACTGCCGTTGTGCTCGTCTTTCAATGCCATAAACAAGGCATAATCGGGCAACCAACTTGCATTTTCTTGCCGAAATTTTTTAAAAGCCGGCTTTAACTCACTTTTGGCGTGCCCATCCACCCAATGTTGATAAACCCGCTCCAGAAGCGGCATCTTCCAATCATAAATCCAACCAAAATCCACCCGTTCTTGGGGAAAGTTCGGGGTTTCGTCTAGCTCTTGCTGGCTTAATAAACCATCTTGAAAGAGCAGTTCTGGGCTGAGTAAATAAGGATTTCCCGCAAAAGCAGAAAAACATTGATAGGGAGAATCCCCATAGCCAGTGGGTCCCAGTGGCAAAATTTGCCACAATTTTTGGCGTGCCCCTTTGAGCCAATCGATCCACTGAAAAGCGGCTGACCCCAAATCACCAATACCGTATTTGCCTGGAAAACTGGTGGGGTGCAACAATACCCCACTGGAACGTTGAAATGGCATAATTAAAGTCCTAACCTTAATGGAAAATAAGTTTGTGTCGCTATTATAGCAGGTATTGACTAAAAAAAACAACCAGATTTTCTAACCACTCGTTTGGCGGTTTGCACAGTTTCACACACCTAGCCACTGTGCGAGCCAATGGCTTGTCATTTGAATCCGTTCTTGCTTGGGTATATCCCTTTCATTTTCATACCAATTTTCTGCCAAGCCATACATTGCCCAGCTGACANNCAATTGCGAGTTGGCGGGCTTCCGCCGTTGGTTTTATCTTCGCCAGTTCGCCAAACAAATAGTATGCCACTTGCTGTTTGATTTGCGCTTCAATGAGTGTCTCTAGTTGAAAATCGGCGATTGGGGTTTTGCTACGAATCACGATAAATGATTGAAAAATCAACTCCATGATTTGCGCAAGTGTGGCTTGCGAGAGTGTTTGGGCTTGAGACAGATGATACAGCAAGTCGGCTTGCAATTTTTCACCGATGGCAACTTCGGCAATGCGGTATTTATCTTCAAAATGTAGGTAAAAGGTGGTGCGGTTTAGCTGTGCTTGGCGGGTTATGTCTTCAACTGCTAACGTTTTTAGCCCCTGTTGAAAAAGCACATGCCAAAAGGCATTGAGCAACCGTTGGCGGGTTTGTTCGGCGCGAGTAGGGTCGTGGGGATTGTTTTTCGTCATTTGCTCGACAATTTTGCAATACTGTTGATTGACTTCTGTGCAAGATTTGGGAAAATTTAACCAATATCGACACTTGTCCATCATCACTCAGCGTGTTGTTTACCAGTTAGTAAGTGTGCATTGGCACGCTTTAACATTGCACGCTTTTTTCAGACAAGACACAATTTTGAGATGTGCCAAATTTGGCATGAATTTTAGCGGGTTTTAAAATATTTATGAAAATTTCACTTTTTGCACTAGGCAGTCGCGGCGATGTACAGCCCTATATCGCCTTAGGCAATGCGTTACAGCAAGCGGGGCATCGGGTGCAACTGATAGATACGGCGGAATTTCGCGAACTTGCCGAGAGCCATGACCTGCCGATTGTGGTTGTGGGGGCGGGCATCCAAGAAGTCGCCAACCGTTTGGAGATAGAGAAAGGTAATTTTTTGCAAATTATGCGCAAAATGGGGGTTGCCGCTGAGCAAATGGCAGTCAATGCCAGCCAAGTGGGCTTGCAAACTGTGCAAGGGAGTGACTTGCTCATTAGCGGGTTGGGTGGGCTATTCATTGCATTTGCGCTTTCACAAAAGCTGGGCATTCCTTTGCTTCAAGCCCATCTCTTGCCCATTCATCCAACGCACGCTTTTCCCAGTGTGCTCACCCCCCAAGTGCCGCGTGTGTTCAACCACATCTCACACCAATNNCACCAATTTGCCCGCCAAGCGGTGTGGCAACCCCTGCGTTTGTCCGATAACCGCGCACGGCGAGAAGTTTTGCACTTACCACCAGCCCCCTTTTGGGGTCCTTTCAACGCACTGGATCATAGCACGCTCCCCATTCTCATTGGAATTAGCCCGGCAGTGCTTCCACAAGCACACGATTGGCAGGCAAAGATTCGCCTAACCGGTTTTTGGTTTTTGCCCAGCAATCCGGCTTGGCAACCCCCCAATTCGCTAACCGATTTTATTCAGGCGGGAACAGCCCCACTGTACATCGGCTTTGGCAGTATGCTCAGCCAAAACCCCAAAGCGACCGCCGAGCTTTTTATCAGCGCACTGAAATATACAGGACAACGGGCAATTTTTTCGGCGGGCTGGGGTGGTTTGCAAGCCAACGATTTACCGGCGAATGTTTACATGAGTGGGTATGTGCCGCACGAGTGGCTGTTTCCGCGCATGTCCGGGCTTGTACATCATGGGGGTGTGGGCACAACTGCCAGTGCGTTTGCCTCGGGAGTGCCGTGTTGGGTGACGCCCTTCTTTGGCGACCAACCATTCTGGGGGCAACGTGCCTATGAATTAGGGGTTGCTCCTGCTCCAATTGCCAAACGAAATTTGACGGTGAAGAATGTTCGTGAACGATTGATAGAGCTTAAGGAAAATCCCACTTTTCATGTCAAGGCTCAGGCTTTGGGCGAAGCCATCCGCAAGGAAGATGGACTGCAAGCACTAGTAAGCAGTGTGGAAAGTTTTTTCTATCAAAACCATTGACAAATAAGCCATTCTGCATAGAATTTGACAGGTTTTGCTATGAAATATCGCCTGTGTTTCACCCATCCACCCCTTGCCCTGCCTTTTGCGCAGGCGCATCTGCCTTTGGTGGATTCGCTTTTTCATTTTTATTTTTGATGGTAAAAGAGAGCCTATAGGCTCTCTTTTTTTACGCCCCAAAATTGCCATGACTACCTTACGCATCCCTGGCTTAATTGACCCTCACGTTCACTTGCGCGAACCCGGTGCCACCCACAAAGAAGACTGGTACACGGGCACTTGTGCGGCATTGGCGGGTGGCATTACCACCGTGCTTGCCATGCCCAACACCCAGCCGCCGCTGACCGACCTTGCCAGCGTTCAAATGAGCCTATCTGCCGCCGAAAGCAAAGCGGTGTGTGATTATGGCGTATATCTGGGGGGCACGGTTGAAAATACCCTGGTCGCGCCCGAATTGGCAGAGTTAGTGGCTGGCTTAAAGCTGTATTTAGACGATACGTTTGGCACCCTGCGCATTGATTGGCGCGACCTAACCACCCTGAACGCGCATTTTGCCAACTGGCAGGCAAATCGCCCGTTGGTGTGCCATGCCGAAGAGCGCACGGTGGCGGCGGCAATTTTGCTTGCCCACTTGCACAACCGCCCGGTTCACATTGCCCATGTCAGCCGCAAGAGCGAGATTGATTGTATCCGCGCCGCAAAAGAAAAAGGCTTGCCCGTGACCTGCGAAGTGGGTCCGCACCACTTGTTCCTGAGCACTGCAGATATGGATTGGCTGGGTGCAGGACGCTGTGAAGTTCGCCCGCGCCTTGCCAGCCCGGCTGACCAAGCGGCACTGTGGCAAGCCCTGCAGGATGGGGTGGTGGATTGCATCGCCACCGACCATGCGCCCCACACCCTTGCCGAAAAAGATAGCTCTACCCCACCGCCCGGCTTCCCCGGCTTGGAAACCAGCCTGGCTTTGATGTTGCGTGCCGTGCATGATGGGCGCATCCAATTTGACCCATTAATCCACTGGATGTGTACCCGTCCGCGTGAAATCTTCCACTTAGCCGAACAGCCAGACACTTATGTGGAGTTGGATAGCGATGCTGTGTGGACTGTGCGTGCGAGTGAAATGCAATCGCGCTGTGGTTGGACACCTTATGAAGGCTGGCAATTGCGTGGGCGGGTGGAACGGGTTACCTTGCGGGGGGTGTTGGCTTATCAAGGCGGTCAGGTGCTGGCTCAGCCGGGCTGTGGTCAACGCATAAATCAAGCAAAACTCTAATCATCATTCACTAAATCAAAAAGGAATTCTTATGCTCAACCCAATTCTCAACAAACACTTGCCTTTTGGCGAAAAGCGTGACAGCCGATTTTATAATCAACACATCTTATCGGTTAAACAATTTAGCCGCGATGATTTGGAAAATGTCTTTCAAGTGGCAGATGAAATGAAGGCGATGGTGCAAAGAGTGGGCAGTTTTGACTTGCTGAAGGGCAAGGTGCTGACCAACTTATTCTACGAGCCTTCTACCCGCACTTCATCCAGCTTTGTGGCGGCAATTGAACGGCTTGGGGGCAGTGTCATTCAAATTAACAACGTGCAATTTTCATCGGTTTCGAAAGGTGAAAGCCTGCCCGACACCATCCGAACCCTTGCCAGCTACAGCGATGCCNNCCCCGAAAAAGGCGCGGCGGCTTTGGCGGCAGAATATTCGCCCAAGCCTATTATCAACGCCGGCGATGGCATTGGCGAACATCCCACCCAGGCTTTGCTGGATTTGTACACAATCTTGGCGGAGCAGGGTCGGTTGGATGGATTGACCGTGACGATGTTAGGCGATATGAAAAACGGGCGCACGGTCCACTCCCTTTCGCAACTGTTGGCACATTTTGGCGCAAAGATTAATTACGTTTCGCCCGACAGTTTGCGAATGCCAGCCGATTTAATGCAGGAAATTGCCAAAATTGGCACTCCGCAAGCAGAATACACTCAATTGGAACCTGTTTTGGCAGAGAGCGATGTGCTGTACGTGACACGGGTGCAAAAGGAACGCTTTGCTAATGTGGCAGATTATGACGCGGTGAAGGACAGCTATGTCATTACCCCGCAAGTGTTAAGCCAGGCAAAGTCATCGTTGACTCTCATGCACCCATTGCCGCGGGTAAATGAAATTAGCACCGAAGTCGATTCGGACCCACGAGCCGCGTATTTCCGCCAAATGGAAAACGGTATGTATGTGCGCATGGCACTGCTTGCAATGGTGCTTGGCAAGGCATAGTCAGGAAGTAAAACAAACAACCTAAAAATAGCACCC
>DKKK01000005.1 GCA_002455215.1 Anaerolineales bacterium UBA6668
GCCGAATATCGTTTCGCCTTTTTAAGGGAAAAAGCGTAGCTTTCATCTGTGCCGAATATCGCACACCGGGCTGGATTTCTCCTTTCAGTCGAAATGACCTGAAAATCAGACCGTCTTAAGTGATGTTGAAGTTACAAAAAAGCGCAACTTGGCACACATGCCGACTATAACGATAGTAATGAGTTTGGGACACAAAAAATAGCGAAACCTGTTTGGTAGATATCAATTCTCTTTCTTCAAAGAACTGAACCGCACCCGATAAACAAATCTGCTGAATGGTTTATCACAATAGTAGATGGGAGTACTATTATTGTGAGACCTGTTAGGTCTTAAAGACCTAACAGGTCTTTTGAGAACGAAATTCAAGAACAAATACAACGTTAGCAAATCGGTGTCATTTCGATGCGAGAAATGACACTTAAGCTAGATTCGACACGGCTGGAAATTGTACTTTTTCCCTAAGCCCCAAAAGCGCAACTTGGCACACTTGCCGACTTTGGCACACTTGCCGAAGGCAACTCGTGCCGAGTATAGGATTAAAGCCATCCACTATCCCCCACCCGCGATTCCAGCAATGCCGCCTTCGGTCAGTTTATATAAATCTTTCAACACGACATCCACTTCTTCAATCGTCACTGGGCGACCTTCGTCCTTGTGAACAAAATTTCCATCCTGAATGCGTTTCAAGCATTCTTCGCGGATGGTGGTATTGTTTTTCATCGCGCTCTTCACCAATTCGGCGGCAGTTAGGTAACCAATCAATGGATTTAGGGCGGTGGCAACGATGGCATTTTTGCCCAACCAGCCTTCGGCTTTTTCGCGGTTGGCGGTAATCCCCACCGCACAAAAACGATTGAACGCGCCAACTGCCCCAATCAACACTTGCATCATTTCGAACAAATTGTGGGCAATAATCGGCATCATTACGTTTAGTTCCAACTGCCCAGCTTGACTTGCCAATGCCACCGCATGGTCATTGCCTTGCACGTGGAACATCGCTTGGTTGAGCATTTCTGCCAATACTGGGTTGACCTTGCCCGGCATGATGGAAGAACCAGGTTGCACGGCGGGTAGGCGAATTTCATCTAACCCAGTGGTGGGACCAGATGCCAACAAGCGAATGTCGTTGGCAATGCGTGTCAGTGTAATGGCAACAGTACGCATACTCCCCGAAAAATCAGCGGCATCGGCTTGGCTTTGCATCCCTTCAAACAAATTGTCAGAAGTATAAAGTGCCAACCCAGTAATTTCGCTCAAACGCTTCACCATGCCGGCATGATATTGCGGGTGGGCGTTTAATCCGGTTCCGGTGGCTGTTCCACCAATGCCCAAACGGCGAAGCCCTTCGGCGGCACGCTGAATGCGCTCCACATCGCGGCGCAAGGCTTTGGCATAGGCACCAAACTCTTGCCCCAAACGGACGGGGACTGCATCCTGCAAGTGAGTCCGCCCCGACTTAACCACATCATCAAATTCAACTGCCTTTTGTTCAAAGGTACTTGCCAGCCCGCCCAGGGTGTCGCACAGTTCTTCTAACCGCCACAAACAACCCAAGCGAATGGCTGTCGGGATGGTGTCGTTGGTGCTTTGCGCCATGTTTACATGGTCATTCGGGCTGACAATTTTGTACTCGCCCCGCTTGCCGCCCAAAATCTCAATTGCGCGGTTCGCCATCACTTCATTGGTATTCATATTATGGCTAGTACCCGCGCCCGCCTGAAAAGGGTCCACCACAAATTGGTCCAACCATTGCCCTTCCATAATTTCGCTACCCGCTTGGGCAATGGCTTTGGCACGGGTGTCATCCAACAAGCCCAAGTCGTGGTTGACATCGGCGGCGGCTCGCTTGATTGCCGCCATTGCCCAGACAAACGCACGATAGGGACGCATTCCGCTGACAGGGAAATTCAGCACCGCGCGTTGAGTTTGCACACCATAGTAGGCATGGATGGGGACTTGGACTTCGCCAAGAGAATCTTTTTCGGTTCGAGTTTCCATTTTTTGCTCCGGTTGTATAATTTTCTAAATAGCAGTCAGCACAATACAGCAACCACTCTCGCTCAACGAAGTGAGAATTGCCTGCTGTGCTGACTGCATAAATTTTTAGTTTGCTGTGCTAATTTTAGCCGATAAACCATCTTTTGCGAAAGGCGGTTCGTAAACATTTATCATTTTTGCCCACGTCAAACGTCATTCCTTAAACAAAACAGCCCACCGAAGCAGGCTGTTTTCATTGACTTTTACACAAAACTTACGGAGTTGGCACTGCGGTGGCAGATTGTCCGGGCAGAACAATTTGCTGTCCGGGGTGAATTACGTTGGGATCGGTGATTTGTGGGTTGCTCTCAATCAGCTCTTGTAATGGAATGCCCGTATCACGGCTGATGAGCGACAAGGTGTCACAGCCATCTACTGTCCACACCCCACCATTTTGCGAGCCACGCCCGCCACAACCGCCTCCACCACCACTGGCTTTTGCGGCATTAACGGTGATTGCAGTAGGAGTAGAGGTTGCCATGGTTTTGCCATTGCCATCCAAAGCAGTTAGGGTGATTTTGGGTGTGCCCGCTGTCAAATTGGTTTTCAAGCTCCACTTACCGCTTGCACTCACCTTAACTTTGCCCACTGATTTTCCATCTACAAATACTTCTACCATTGTGCCGGGCGTTCCGGTGCCACTCAAGGTGACTGCACCAGCGGTTTGAGCGGGTAATTTATCGAGAGTCGGAACCGCTAACACCGTTGTGGCAAAAGCAAGCGAAGTGAGTGGCTTGCCACTGGTGGGGGTTTGTGCAACAATTTGGTGATTGCCTGCCCCTAAATCAACAACCCATTTCCATGCGCCTTGTGCATCGGCGGTCGTTTTGCCCACAACTTTGCCATCTTGTACGATTTCAATAACAGCGTTGGGGTCAGCAGTACCGGCAATTTCACTCTTGCCAGCAGGTAGAAATTTGTCGGAAGTTGTAATGACAGGGGCTTTGGCGGGAACTGCCAGGACAACCTTGATGGGGTCACCNNGTTCGGCAGGTTGAAGGAGTGTTTCCACTTGCCATCCGCTCCCACTTTGGCTTTGCCCACCGATTTGCCATCCACCAGCACATCCACTTCACTGCCGGGCGTGCCCGTGCCTGTCAGTTCCACTTTGTCGCCCGCCTTTAGTTTGCCCCAATCCGGCGCGGTGAAGGCGAAGGCGGTGGCTCCAGCGGCAGGCAGTGCCACCTTGATGGGGTCACCCGCTAGGGCAAGTGCGCCATCTACCCCCGGCACTTTGAAGCTTAGGTCAAAATTGGGCGTGTTCGGCAGGTTGAAGGAGTGTTCCCACTTGCCATCCGCTCCCACTTTGACTTTGCCCACCGATTTACCATCCACCAGCACATCCACTTCACTGCCGGGCGTGCCTGTGCCTGTCAGTTCCACTTTGTCGCCCGCCTTTAGTTTGCTCCAATCCGGCGCGGTGAAGGCGAAGGCTGTGGCTCCAGCGGCGGGCAGGGCTACCTTGATGGGGTCACCCGCTAGGGCGAGTGCGCCATCTGCTCCCGGCAC
>DKKK01000001.1:0-5271 GCA_002455215.1 Anaerolineales bacterium UBA6668
TACGATTATTTTGAGACCTGTTAGGTCTTTTTAGAACGAAATTCAAGAACGAATACACCGTTAGAAAAAAAATCCTTGGTGTCCCTAGTCCGACGAGCCTAGCCCACAGACAGAACTTTTGTTCCATTTCTTTTTCAATGGTATAATACCCGGTGATTGTACACTAACTCACATTGCAGGAATATTACCCCATGGAAATTACTTGGTACGGGCTAGCTTGCTTTCGGATGACCGAACGCGGGACTGCCACAATTGTTACAGACCCTTTTGACGAAACAATTGGGCTTAAAGTGCCCAGATTAAAATCAGATATTTTAACTTCCAGCCACACTGCCCCCGGTCACGCCAACCTTTCAATGGCAAAGGGTGCGCGGGTACTGACCGGTCCCGGTGAGTATGAGATTGGCGGCGTGTTCATCACCGGGGTTGCCACACCTTCCAAGACGCGTAGCAACACCATTTTTGTCTTTGAAGTGGAAGGGCTTACCGTTGCCCACTTGGGCGACCTAGACCATGTACCCAGCCAATCTCGCATTGAAGCACTCGGCACGGTAGATGTTTTGCTAGTACCAGTGGGCGGTGGTTCCGCTTTGCATGCTTCCAATGCGGCAGAAGTCATCAATCTCATCGAGCCATCCATCGTGATTCCGATGCACTACAAAACTGACGACTTGAATCTCAAACTAGAACCCCTGAGCAAGTTCCTAAAAGAAATGGGCATTACCAACCCCACGGTAGTGGACAGTTTCAAAGTCACTAAATCGAGCTTACCTGAAGAAACTCAAACCATCATTTTAAGCCAAAAAGAAGCCGCATGAGTGACCAAGCCACCAAATTAATTTTGTGTTGGGACGTTTTGCCAGACCAAAGCGAAGCCTTTTTTGAATTTAACCAACGGCGCTTCGTACCCGGATTACGCCAGTTGGGTATTGAACCAACTGAAGCCTGGTTCACCCAATATGGCGACTATCCGAAATTTTTGGTAGCGGGGGTAACTGCCAATGCTGAGCACATGTTTTATGCCCTAGAAAGTGGTGCTTGGGAAGAATTACTCAAGGAACTGTTGACGTATGTCAGAAATTTCAGCCAGCGCATAGTGCCTGCTCGTAGCGGTTTTCAGATGTGAGCAGGTCAAAACCGCTTTATTTAGATTATGCCGCCACTACCCCTTGTGATGAGCGGGTGATTTCGGCAATGCTCCCTTTTTTTGCCGAACAATTTGGCAACCCAATGGCAGTCTATCGGCAGGGGCAACGCGCCTTTGCTGTGCTTGCCAATGCCCGCCGAACAATGGCAAATGGGCTAAATTGTGCGGCAAGTGAGCTTGTCTTTACCAGCGGTGGCAGTGAAGCGGACAATTTGGCATTGCGGGGCGTTCTTACCGCCAGCCGCGCACTCGGCAAACAGCACCTAATCACCAGCAATATCGAACACAAAGCCATTTTGGCGACTGCCCAGCAATTGCAAGCCGAGTTTGGCTGTACGCTAACGGTCTTGCCCGCTTCGGCAGATGGGCAAATCAGCCCCAGCCAATTGGCAGATGCCATCCGCCCCGACACGGCATTGGTTTCTTTGGCATGGGGCAACAACGAAATCGGCAGTATCAACCCCATCCGTGAGTTGGCGCAAGTGTGCCATGCGCATGGGGTGTGGTTTCACAGCGATGCCGTCCAAGCCGCCAGCCACCTGCCCATAGACTTACAAGACTTGGGGGTGGATTTACTCAGCCTAGCGGCACACAAATTTTATGGACCCAAAGGGGTAGGCTTGCTGTATGTACGGGAAGGCGTACCCCTGCTCCCCAGCCAGACGGGTGGCGCTCAAGAAAACAACCTACGGGCTGGTACGCACAATCTACCGTTGATTGTCGGCATGGCAAAGGCGTTTCAAATTTTGCAGGAAGAACGCACACATTGGGCATCTCACTTTCAAACATTGAGAGATGCCTGCATTGCCGATTTGCTTGGGCGATTGGGGACGGAACAAGTTGTGCTGACGGGTCACCCCATTGAACGCCTGCCCAATCATGCCAGTTTTGCCTTGCGTGGGGTAGATGCCAATGAACTGTTGATGCACCTGGATTTGCAAGGCATTGCGGCTAGCTCTGGCTCCGCTTGTAACACCGGCAACCCCGAACCGAGCGCGGTCTTGTTGGCACTTGGCTATGCGCGGGAATGGGCAATGGGCGCACTGCGCATCACTGTGGGCAGACAAACCACCCTAGCTGAAATCCATTCCGCCGTGCAAACCATTGCCCAGCTAGTTGAAACGCAAACGCTTGCAGGAAATTCTGTTTAAGCGTTTTTTTGCTTGCCTAGCGCAATTTTACGCTTTTGCAATTCTTTTACACCCAATTTTGCCACCAACCAATTGCCAATTGCTGGCGAGAGTGCGTTCAGCGCCAACAACGGGCGCACAGGGATTGAGTTGACAATTACTTCCAACTGGTTGGTTTCAATTGCCTGCACTACTGCCGCCGCTACTTTTTCCGGTGTGGTGCTACCTAGCAAAGCAGGTGACTCCATCCCAAATTTGGCAAACATGCCGGCATTTTCCACATAGCCCGGGCAAACGACCGACACCTGCACGCCCGTACTCTCATATTCGCTGGCTAACCCAATAGACCACTCGCTGATAGCGGCTTTGGTGCCACAGTAAAGCGCATCATACGCCGCGCCTTTTTTGCCGCCCACACTGCCTATATTAAGAATATGCCCACTTTTGCGGGCAAGCATTTCAGGCAGAAGCATGTTGGTTAGTAGCATAGGCACTTCCAAGTTTAGGCAAATAGTTTTGGAAATGTCAGTGCTGGTTAGCAATTCAAACTCGCCTTCGCTTTCGATGGCGGCATTATTGACCAAAATATCAATCGAGCCCAATACCTGACGGGCACGGGCGACCACTTCGGTTAGGCGGGATGTGTCAGTTAGGTCAGCCGCAATTGCCACGGCTGTTACCCCCAACGCTTGCAGTTTGGCACAAACCGACTGTAGGGCTTGTTCATCGCGAGCAACCAGCGCAAGGTTTGCGCCTTTTTGGGCAAGCGCACGGGCTAGGAAGGGTCCTAGTCCACGTGAACCACCAGTGAGCAAAATGTTTTTATTGGAGATGGAAGTCATAATGGAATGAAGAGCGATTGCGCAATGAAAATAGTTTCAAGCCTGAGTGGCAGGTGGGCTATATTCGACACAGATGGAAACGGCGCTTTTTCCCTTAAGCAAAAAAGTGCCAATCTGCCCCATCGAAATACTAGCTTGCAGGCTTGCTCAGCGCTTGGCAATACAAATATCCCAGCAAAACACCTTTTGGGGGCTGTACTGGGATACTTTGTTGGTTTTTTTGGCAGTAACGACTGTGAAAAAGCAACAGTCGTTGTCTGCTTGGCGCACCCGCATCCTGTGTAAGAATGAGTTTGCCTAATTAGATTGTATCAAAGTTTATATTCGAGATAGACGGAAATTGCGTTTTTTCCCTTAAAAAAGTACCATTCGATAGAGCAGTTTCTTTTCATCCGCGAATCATTTATGCCGCAATCATTTCCAATTGAATCTCAAGCTTAATTTTTTCACCTACCAAGAAACCACCGGTTTCAAGAGCAACATTCCAATCCAAGCCAAAATCGGTGCGGTTGATTTCGCCTTCAATGTCAAAGCCTGCTACAGTTTGCCCCCACGGCGACTTGCCAATGCCGTTGCGCTCTACTTTTAGGCGTACCGGACGAGTAATGCCACGAATAGTAAGCGCTCCATCTAACCAGAATTCATCTTCATCTGCCGTGTCACCGACCTGAGTGCTAGTAAATAATATTTCGGGGTAATTGGCGGCGTCGAAGAAATCAGGCGATTTCAGGTGCGCATTGCGCTGTTCGTTTTGCGTGTTGACGCTCGCTACGTCAATCTTAAAGGAAACTTGTGTCGCAAGCGGTTGGGCAGGGTCATAAACCACCGCGCCCGAAAATTGGTCGAATTGTCCGCGCACGTTGCTCACCATCAGGTGGCGTACTTTAAAGCCAATGCGAGTATGAGAAGAATCAATTTGCCAGTTCATTATAAAACTCCTAGAATTATACGGACTACAGTCCATTTATTTAGGATGGTATTATAACGGACGACAGTCCACTTATTCATTAATGGATGATTAATAAATTTAGGGAGAAAGTACCCGCATGTACTATTGGACACGGGCAGGTTTACGCTCTTCTCCAGATAGAGAAAAAGCGAAATTTCTATGCGTGTCGAATGTAGCCGTCAAGCGCTTACAAACCGTCCAATGACTCGACCAGCGGTAGCTCACAGGCAAAATTGCGGCAAACATAGGCGGTTGCCCGCCCGTCAATTGCCACCTTTCCCTGCAAAAGCGGGATCACACTGGCACTGGGGTTGGCGTGATAAGCGACTACCTGAAACGGGCGAAAACCCGTGCGCACCCGTGCCAGCATGCCCTGCACTTGCGGGTCTGCAAAATCCCCCACGATGGCAATTTCGTCCAAGCCAGCCAGTGCCACACATTGGGTGGCTAACCAATATGCAAAGCCGTTGGGGTAGCGTGCCAGTGCCGCTTGCAAAGTTGCCAGCATGGCTTCTGCCCGCACCCGATAAGCAGAATTGCCTTCGTAGGCGGCAAACTTCAGCAAAAGCAGGGCGGCTTGGGCATTGCCGCTGGGGGTGGCATTGTCTTGCAAATCACGCGGGCGCACCACCAATGGTTCGTGGGTGTGGGCGGTGTCGTAAAAGCCCAGACCATCCGGCATGGAGAAGCGTTCCAAGAGTTGCAAAAATACCTGCTTTGCCCGCAAATACCAATTTTCATCAAAAGTCAGTTGATAGACAGCCAAAAATGCACTGGCAAGTGCGGCATAGTCTTCCAAATAGCCGTTTAGACGGGCAGAACTGCCCGCCCGCCAAGTTCGGTACACAAGCCCATCGGCAGTGAGCAGGGTGTGAGCAAGAAATTCGGCATTGCGCACGGCGGCAGTGGTGTAATCTGGGTGCTGAGTGGCGGTGGCAAGCTCTGCCAGGGCGCACAAAAACCAACCATTCCACGCCGTCAGCACTTTTTCATCGCAGGCTGGGGCAATTCGCTCACGGCGGGCTTGGTACAGGCGGNNCAGCCGTTCTTCCAGGTCGGGCTCTGTCAGGTGAAAAGTTTGTGCCAGTGTGGTGGGGGTGTGGAGGCGGTTGGGAATACTGCGCCCTTCAAAATTGCCATGCTCGGTGATATGGTAAGCGGCGCAAAACAATTCTGCCAAGTCGCCCAGCACAGCTCGCACTT
>DKKK01000001.1:5290-6527 GCA_002455215.1 Anaerolineales bacterium UBA6668
TCATAGAGCATTTTTTCAAAGTGCGGTACCAGCCACTGCGCGTCCACAGAATAGCGGTGAAAGCCCCCACCAATTTGGTCATACATGCCGCCTTCTGCCATCTTTTGTAGGGTAAATTCTGCCATTGGCAGGCAGGGAGAAACGCCACTGCGCACAAATTCGCTCAGCAGGAAGGAAATGGTCATGGCTTGGGGAAATTTTGGCGCGTCTCCCCAGCCACCCGCCTGCCCATCGAAGTGCCGTTCCAACTCGCCAACTGCCGCGAGTAGGGTTTGGCTGGAAATGGGGGTGGGTTCAGNNCACTGCACTCAGCACTTGGGTAAAAGCAGGCATGCGAAAGCGAGGAGTGGGCGGGAAGTAGGTTCCGCCATAGAAGGGTTTGCCATCTGGGGTGAGCCACACGCTCAGCGGCCACCCGCCCTGCCCGGTCATTGCCACCACCGCCGTCATATAAATGCTATCTAAGTCGGGGCGTTCTTCGCGGTCAACCTTAATGTTGATAAATCGCTGGTTCATCAATGCGGCAGTTCGCGCATCGGAAAAACTTTCATGCTCCATGACATGGCACCAATGGCAGGCNNAGCTTGGGCAAGATGGTTCATGGGGTGGGTGACTCTAGGTAGGCTTGCGCTTGGGCGGGTGTGTGAAATTGCAAGATGTGCAGGTGTTGGTAGGCAGGCTGGGCAAACAAAAGTGGGTATTCGGCACGGCGCCGGGCATAGGTTTTGACCACCCACCACAGGATGGAATGGCGGCTGAGAAAGGCAAGGCGAAACGTTTCCCGATTGCCTGCCCACAACGCTTGGCGAAGAAAAACACGCTGGCAGGTGCGCTTAAACACTCGCCCAAAAACCAAGTGGAATGGATAATTCAGCCAAATCAAGCTATCTGCACGCGCCCAAACCAAATCACGCACTTTGCTGTAATTGCCATCCAGCACCCAGTGGGGCGATGCAATGGCATTTTCCACCGCCTGGCGAAATTGTGGCAGTGGGGTTTCTGTCCAGTTGGCTTGCCAGTGCAGTGCATCCAATTCGATGTGTGGGCAAGCACGGCGCATTGCCAACGAACGGGCAAAGGTGGTTTTGCCAGAGCCACTGACGCCCAGCACGGCAGTTCGCAAAAGGGTGGGAAGCATGGATAAATTATATACTGAGCACGGTCACAAATTGCAGATTTTTGCTTTTTGGGGATAGAACTCCACTATATTAACCTTAGACGTTATTTATAATAGTAA
>DKKK01000034.1 GCA_002455215.1 Anaerolineales bacterium UBA6668
GAAATCTTTGATATTCGGCACGGGTTCTATTCGACATGCATATCGAATAGCGATTTTCATTTTTGCCTGTGCCGAATATAGCACAATGGGCAGGATTTTTCTCCCTTCGGTCGAAACGACCCACAAATCAGACCCGCTCAAGTAAAGGTTGGCACTACGGAAAAACGCAATTTGTCCCCGTGTCGAATGTCATCTCAATGAAGGAGTTTTTATGTTAAAAAATTTTTGGTGGCCCCTTGCCTTTTCGCATGAAATTACCGAAAAACCCAAGCGCATCACCGCCCTTAAGCAAGAATTTGTGTTATATCGCACCCCAGACAAAATGGCGCACGTGTTGAGCGATCTGTGTGTTCATCGGGGGGGCGCATTGTCGGATGGCTGGATGAACGGCAATTGCATTGTTTGCCCATACCATGGCTGGGAGTTTGAAACCGATGGCGCGTGTGTCAAAGTGCCTGCCAATGTCAAAAATGTGCCAGTTCCCAAGAAAGCGCGGGTAGATTCTTACCCAACAGTAGAGAAGTATAACTTCGTGTGGGCGTTTTTGGGCGATTTGCCCGAAGCAGAACGCCCACCCCTGCCCGAACTGCCCCATTACGGTCGCCCAGATATGAAAGCCATCTATGGCGAATATCACTGGCCTGTTCTTTATGAACGTGCATTGGAAAATTCGATGGATGCCGCCCACGCACCTTTTGTGCATGGGGGGGCTTTTGGCAACCGCGAAGAACCGGAAATCCCACTCTATGAAGTTAATTACTACGATTTTGGCGCGGAAATGACCGTGACCCTTAAGCCACCCAAAAAAAACATTAAGGGTAGCTGGAGCAAAATGTATGACGAAGAGAGACCCGGCGTTAAAACCCGTGCCGGCTTCTTCATGCCGTGCGTCACCTTGCTGGAAGTCAACTTGCCACTGGGGCTCATGGTTTTGCTCAATTTCCACATCCCAATAGACGATACCAAGACAGTGACCAAGTACATCAACTTGCGAACCTTCTTCAAGGGCAATTGGGCAGACCGCGATGCGCACAAGCGTGTCGTCAAGATTTTTAATGAAGACCGCCCCATTGTCATTGCGCAACGCCCCGAACTCCTGCCCTATGATTTGGGAGCGGAATTGCATGTAAAATCGGATGCCATTCAAATTGCCTACCGCCAAATGCGCAACAAATATATTGACATGGGTTGGGGCATTGATTCGCACCGCATTGAAGCTGAATTTGCTCGCGAACAGGCGGTTGTCATTCCGTCTCCTGCCCGCCGCGAAGTCCCCGAACTGGCAAAGGCATGGGTGATGAAAGAAGTACCCTACAAAAAGCCGGGTAAACTCAAAGATACCGACTCACATGAGTAACCTACAAAGGGCTGTAGGGTTGTGTGCCAGATGATGCCCCACTAGACACCCAATGACTAACTTTGCAACCACCCTGCGGTAAAAAAACATCTCATTCCCAAACGCTCCCATGTCACTGCCAGCCCAACTCAGCCAACACACCCTTTCCACCATTGTCAGTCGCTTGCATTTGCAAGAAGACGGCGCACCGTACAAATCGTTCACCAGCCCGATGTCGCCGGAACCAGTGGGGGCAATGCGCATCTTTCGTGGCGAAACACTTGCCAAATTGGTCACCATCAGCCTGGTGGTTCCCCCCATTGGGCTGGATTCGCACATGATTTTTGCTTTCACCCCCAGTGAAAGTGCCATCCCGCACTTCACGCTCGATTCTGTGCAAACCGGACCCACCTTTGCCTTTCACTTAGACCTGATTCCCCGTGCAGATTTGGGCGCAAACTTGGCGTATATGAACCACGCCCTGCACCCACTCACCCCGCTTTTTGACAGTGCCAAGCAAATTGAAGGACTCACCCCGGCCTTTTTGTCACCCCGTCAATATGCGCTGATGTCGCCGTGGATGTTGGCTTACCGTGCCACCGAGAGTGCCTTTGCCCAAATTGATGCGCATGTGACGCAATATCTGGCACACTGGCTGAGGCTGGTGGAAAAAGGCATTCCCGCAGACGCTTTGCCCGCCGCCAGCCCCGCCGAATTGGCAGTGCGCGACCAACGCAACCGAGCGGGCATCTTCAGCCCAGAAGTGGACCCGGTTTGGGCAATGGTCACCCGCTTGGTGGGCGCAGAAGCGGTGGCAGAGATGCGTGCCATGTTGCTGGAACAATAGGAGAACACCCCGCAATGACGACAGACCCTTCTTCTTGGCAAAAACGAATCACGGGCACTTGGTGGGGCAGACCCGCCATTTATGATGCCAGCGGCAATTGGGTGGGTTACCACACCGTCCACCGTTCCAGCGTTTTTGAAAACGGGCGCACCACCTACTACATGGACACCGAAACCTTTGCCAGCGGTCCGCTTTACGCACGCTACGAAGCCCCAACCTTTGCCTTTGGCGTGCAAGATGGCGACAAAGACCGCATTTATCTTGGACCCGACTTCATTGGCGCTGGACACCCCTTTGGCATGTTGGTAGATGCTCACTACTACTCGCCGGGCTGGACAAGCGACTTGCGCACAATGGTTCACATCCTGCCAGATGGCGAAACCCAAGTGTACTCCAGCCTGCTCTATGACGGACCCACCATCAGTGGCGTGTTCAATGGCGTGTACAAAAATGCACTCGATTACGAAACTAACCCGCAAACCCGCGCCCATATTGATGCTTTTGTTGCCAAAGAGCAAACCGACGGGCAACGCCTGCACTTGCTACCAGTCAAACATGCTGGCACTTGGCAAGGTGAGATGGAAGTGTATGATGCCAACCAACAAAAAGTAGGCGTCAATCAGGTCACCATCCACTATCGCCCGCTAACCTTGCTCCGCGCCGAATGGCAGGTGCAAATTGCAGGGGTGATTAACCGCACTTGGACGACCCAACGCGGGCGCAACGGCATTCGGCATACCTTTGAAGGACCCGACGTGTTTGGCAATGGCATTGCCTACGGGCGACCGCTCTACACCAGCCAACATTTCTACCGAGAAGCACTTAAGCTCAAAACGCGCGACTTTTTCTTTGACGATGAATACAGCCTTTCGGCAGTTTGGGACTGGCTGGCATCGGACAAACGCCAATACATGACCTTTGGTGTGCTCCGCTGGACGGCTGGCGAAGAAGTGTTGACCGCTCATTATTAATCTTATGAAAACAATTGTCATTACAGGCTCATCACGGGGCATTGGCAACGGCTTGGCTCGCGCATTCTTGGCGCGGGGCTGTCAAGTGGTGGTCAGCGGAAGCACCCCCGCCAGCACCGAAAAAGCGGCGTCTGCCTTGCTCACCGAATTCCCCCCCGACAACATTCTGGGCTGTCCTTGCAATGTCACCCATCTTTCCGACCACAACGCCCTATGGTCTGCCGCTACTGCACGCTTTGGCAAAGTGGATGTGTGGATTAACAATGCCGGCATTGGACACCCCATGCAAAAGGTGTGGGAACTGCCGGTAGAACGCTACCGCGACTTGGTGGAAACCAACCTGATGGGCGTCCTATATGGCAGTCGGGTGGCAATTGCCCAAATGCTCCAACAAAGAAGCGGGCAATTGTTTAACATGGAAGGATTTGGCTCGGATGGCAGGTTGCGGGCTGGCTTAAGCGTGTATGGCACCACCAAATCGGCGTGCACCTATCTCACCCGTACACTCGCCGCCGAAGTGCAAGGCACACCTGTGCTAGTGGGGCGGCTTTCGCCCGGCATTGTCATCACCGAATTTTTGAGCGACCCATACAAAGCAGACCCGCAAGGCTTTGAAAGTGCCAAGAAAATTTTTAGCATCCTGGGCGACAAAGTGGAAACCGTCACCCCGTGGCTGGCAGAGCGCGTGCTGAGCAACCGCAAAAATGGAGCGAGCTTCAACTGGCTAACGAGTGGCAAAGTGTTGTGGCGCTTCGCCACCGCCCGCTTTACCCAGCGCGATTTGTACGCTTAGGCTCTTCCCTGCCCAGCGATTTTTGCTTCTATACCCGGCACGGCTAGAAATTGCGCTTTTTCGTAACATGGAGCAGTACTTAAGATGGGCTGATTTTTGGGTCATTTCGACCGCAGGGAGAAATCCTACCCACTGTGCTATATTCGGCACAGGCGAAAGCTACGCTTTTTCCTTAAGGGGGAAATGCAAATCGCTATTCGGTATGTATATCGAATATAACCCGTGCCGAATATCAAAGATTTCTCACTCTTGCTAACATTACGTTGTTAGCACCCATTCGAAATGNNTTCGCTTAAAGGTGCCC
Organism: Anaerolineales bacterium UBA6668; assembly: GCA_002455215.1. Lineage (GTDB taxonomy): Bacteria > Chloroflexota > Anaerolineae > Anaerolineales > UBA6668 > UBA6668. The sequence continues at coordinate 4,252 of DKKK01000034.1, forward strand.
TGTTTATCCAGCCCAGTATAGAACGAAAAAAATAATTCATGTAAAATTAACCATCTCTTACGCCCACGAACAACCCACTTGTTTGTGGGCAATTTTATAAATATCAGAAATCTGTCTATGTCTATCTCATCTTCTCAATTCAAAGCCGCCTTGGCACAATTTGCTAGCGGGGTGACGGTTGTTACCACCCGCAATGGAGAACAACCCCTAGGTGTGACCGTCAGCTCCTTCACCAGTGTCAGCTTGCAACCGCCTTTGATTGCAATTAACCTAGCCAACCATTTGTTCACCGGCACCGCCATTCGGGAGAGTGGCTATTTTGCCGTAAACATCCTATCTACCCAACAAAAAGACGTCGGCATGGTGTTTGCCGGGTTTGGCGGCAACCAAGATGACCGCTTTGCCGGGCTATCTGTCACCACCGCCACCACCAATGCCCCGCTTTTGTCCACCGCACTCGCTTGGCTAGATTGTCGCCTGTGGGCAGTCTATGATGGCGGCGACCACACCATTTTTGTCGGCGAAGTGCTGGACGCCAGTGTCCAAACGGGTGAACCCGTGCTGTACTTTGCCCGCGATTGGCAACGCATCATCCCACTGGCAGGTCCCGCCTTGCCTGCCACTGCCGAAATGGTCGAAGTTGGCTTGCGCGATGGCATTCAGACGATGGAAAAAATGGTCCCAACTGCCGTGAAATTGCAGTGGGTAGATGGATTGGTGCAAGCGGGCGTTAAGAACATTCAAATGGGTTCATTTGTTAACCCCAAAATTGTGCCGCAAATGGCAGATTCTGCCGAACTAATGGCGGCTTTGCCCCGCTATGACGGCGTCACCTTCTCCGCATTGGTGCTCAACGAAAAAGGGGTGGAACGCGCCCGCTCAGCCGGCGTCACCGCCCTGGATATGGGGGTTGCCGCCAGCGAAACGCTCAACTTGCGCAACGTCAACGCCACGATCGCCGAAAGCATGGAACGCATGCGCAACATGGTTGGCATGGCACGCCAGGCGGGCATGAGCGTGCGGGCAGGGGTGCAAAGTGCCTTTGGGTGTGTCTATGAAGGAGAGATTCCGCTGGAGCGGGTCGTTCAGCTGTGCCGTGAATTTTTGGCAATGGGCATAGATGAACTTTCCATTGCCGATTCGGCTGGTTTGGGCAACCCCCGCCAAATGCGCCGCACTCTGCAAGCCATCCAGCCACTGGCAAAAGCCGCCGGCGTGCCGATTGTCTTGCACCTGCACGACACGCGTGGGCTGGGCATTGCCAACGCGCTCGCCGCCATCGAAGAAGGAGTCAATCGTTTCGACACCGCCTTCGGGGCATTGGGCGGTTGCCCCTTTATCCAAGGAGCCAAAGGCAACATTGCCACTGAAGACACTGCCCACATGCTCCACGAAATGGGCATTTCCACCGGCATTGACATTGCCAAATTAAGTGCTGTCACGCGCCAAGTGGCTGATTTCTTTGGGCAAGAACTGCCCGGCAAGGTGTGGACGTTGTACAAATGAGCGGACAAACCCTTTCTGAAAAAATCATCTCTCAACATTGTGGCTATGCGGTACAAGCGGGTGAACTGGCTATTGTGCCGATTGACGGCGCAATGGCAACCGATGCCACTGCACCCTTTGCCATTCGGGCATTTCGGCAGTTGGCAGATGCCCCCCGCCTGTGGGATGCGCAAAAGGTCAGCCTGATTCTCGACCACGCCACCCCAGCCCCCAATGAGCGGGTTGCCAACTTGCACCGACTCTTGCGCGATTTTTCTGCCGAGCAAGGGTGTCATTTTTATGATGTGGGCGAAGGCATTTGCCACCAATTGATGGTGGAGTTTGCGCATGTCAAACCCGGCGATATTTTTCTGGGTGCCGATAGCCACACGCCCACCTATGGTGCGTTGGGCGCATTTGCCGTGGGGGTTGGCTCCACCGACCTTGCCGCCGCTTGGCTGACCGGCAAAACCTGGCTCAAAGTGCCCACTTCTGTCAAGGTGGAAATTACCGGCACTCTCTCGCGGGGTGTTTCCGCAAAGGATGTGGCTTTGCAAGTGGTGGGGCGGCTGGGCATTGCGGGCGCAACTTACGAGACGGTGGAATTTTGCGGTAGTGCCCTGCACGATTGGACGCTCGCCAGCCGCATGGTGCTGGCAAACATGGTGGCAGAGATGGGGGCAAAAGCAGGGCTGGTGGACGTGACCGGTTTGCAATTGCCCTATGCTTGGACACCCCTCCACGCGGATCCCTCTGCCCAATACCGCGCCACCCACTCGGTGGATATTTCTCACCTGCGCCCGCAAATCGCCCGACCGCACACCCCAGATGATGTGGCACCGATTGACGAATTGCTGGGCACACCGATTCACATGGCGTTTATTGGCAGTTGCACCAATGCGCGTCTCGAAGATTTGCAAGTCGCCGCGCAGATTTTGCGTGGCAAACACATTGCGCCCGGCGTGCGCTTGCTCATTGCCCCTGCCAGCCGCCGCGTATTTAATGCCGCCTTGCTAGATGGCACCATTGCCGCCTTATCCGAAGCGGGCGCAACCTTTTTGGTGAGCGGGTGTGGTCCGTGTGTTGGCTCTTTGGGCGGCATTCCCGGCGACCATGAAACCATCATCTCCAGCACCAACCGCAACTTTCGCGGGCGCATGGGCAACCCCCATGCCCATATTTATCTTGCCAGCCCGGCAGTAGTCGCCACCGCCGCTTTGGCGGGCGAAATTGCCAATGTCGAAGCTTAGGCACTTAGGATACACACCATGACTACACATGTTTATCCCATTGACCACATTGATACCGACCGCATTATCCCCGGCAAATATACCAAAACGCTGGATTTAAGCCAGCTAGCCGCGCATGTGTTGGAAGATTTGGATGCCGATTTTGCCAAAAACGTGCAGGCGGGGGATGTGCTGGTGGCGGGTGGCAACTTTGGCTGTGGCAGTAGCCGCGAGCAAGCACCCATTGCCCTCAAGGCGGCGGGGGTTTCGGTGGTGGTAGCCGAATATTTTGCCCGCATTTTTTTTCGCAATGCCATCAACATTGGCTTACCCGCCGTGGAAATTGGCAAGCACGATATTTTGCCGGGGCACGCTGTGCAGGTGGATTTGCAAGCCAGCACGGTGAAAAACCACACCACCGGGCGCACCTACACCGCAACCAAAATGCCCACTGTCATGCTCAAAATTTTGCAGGCAGGTGGGTTGGTGGCTTACCTGCGCGAACACGGTCAATACCCCACCGAATAACCTTTCCCTCTCATTATGTCCAATTTGCCACTTTCCTCCGTGCGCGTGCTCGAATTTAGCCATGCCGTGTTCGGTCCATCGGCTGGGATGTTGCTGGCAGACTTTGGGGCAGAAGTCATTCGCATTGAACCCACCCCCAATGGCGACCCTACCCGCAAGCTCAAAGGCTTTGGCATGGGGTACTATCCGTTTTTTAATCGCAATAAAAAGAGTGTTTTGCTCAACCTGAAGGACCCGCAAGGGCTGGCGGTTGCCCGCCGCTTGCTGGCAGACAGCGATGTGCTGATTGAAAATTTTGCACCGGGCACCATGGAACGGCTGGGGTTGGGCTATGACGCATTGAAAGAGCCATTCCCCCGGTTGATTTATTGCTCGTTGAAAGGCTTTTTGCCCGGACCGTATGAGCACCGCATGGCGTTGGATGAAGTGGTGCAGATGATGAGCGGCTTGGCATACATGACAGGTCCGGTTGGGCAACCATTGCGAGCGGGCGCCAGCGTGATAGACATCATGGGCGGGATGTATGGGGCAATGGGGGTGCTGTTGGCATTGCAAGAGCGCGAAAAAAGCGGGCAGGGCACGTTGGTGCGTGGGGCACTGTTTGAAACAGCGGCGTTTGTGATGGGACACCACATGGCATACAGCGCGGTTTCGGGTCAGCCTGTGCCACCCATGCCGGCACGGGTGAGTGCGTGGGCTATCTACCACCAGTTCCGCACCGCCGATGATGAACTGATTTTTGTTGGGGTGACGAGCGACCAGCAGTGGCAACGTTTTTGCGAAGGGTTTCAGCGTCCAGATTTGTGGCAAGATGCGCGGCTGAGCAGTAACAACGGACGCATTGAACAGCGCGAGTGGCTTTTGCCAGATTTGCATGCAATGTTTGCCCGCCTGACACGGGCGCAAGCACTGGCTGTCTGCGAGCAAGCCCAACTGCCGTTTGCCGCCATCACTCGCCCAGAAGATTTGTTCAGCGACCCACAACTTTTGGCGGGCAACAGCTTGCTGGATGTGCAATTGCCCAGCGGGCAGAGCGTGCAACTGCCGCGCACCCCCATTTTGCTGGGGGACGAGCATTGGGATTTGCGCAATTCTCCCCCGTCTGTGGGAGAACACACCGAGTCGGTTTTGCAACAAGCGGGCTACACCCCCGCCGAAATTGCCAGCCTGCGGGCGAGCGGGGCAGTGGGGTAGGCGTATTTCACTCGGCGGCAGGGCGGTGACCGTGCTTCACTAAACACGGTCACAGATTGCGGATTTGTAACTGCTCAGGCGTGGCTAGCTGGCTAATATTTAGATGTTTTTACGAGTACAACCGCGAGAATGAACTTATTTTGAACCGATTGATACCTATGAGACGCAACGCATTGTGGCTTTACAAAACCGTGCCTTGGTCTCCCCGCCTGCTCACGTTTTGGGGCAACGAACCAGGCTCATTTAGATTTTAGCCAGTTTTGTCAAACCAGGCTGAGCAGTTACGAAAANNTCCGAAAAACTGAACCGCACCCGGATTTTTCCCTTTGGTCGAAATGACTTAAAGATCAGACAATCTTAAGCGATGTTGAAGTTACCCAAAAGCGCAATTTCCAGCCGTGTCGAATATAGACTGACCATAGCAGAATATCACCACCACCCCACACTCCTTCCAAACGCGGTTACGCCTTCAATTTGCCCCTTTCTTGCTCCCACAGCCTTGAAAATTTTTCAAACACATCTGCAATCAAAGCCAAATCGGCTTCCGAATAACTGGAGAGCAATTCATCTTGTGCAATTCTTGCAGAAGCAAACCAATTTGCCATCCGCTCCTGTGCCGATTGGGCTGGCACAATCAGTGTACCCCGCCGGTCTTTGGGGTTGGGATGGCGTTCGATTAATTCGGCTTTTTCCAGACGGTCCAGCAGGGCGGTGGTCGCACCGGTGGTGAGTCCGATGTGCTTGGATAATTCGGATGGGGTTGCTACCTGCTTTTGAAACAAAAAGCGTAGGCACTCTAAGTCGGTGGAATTAAAACCCGCCCATTCGCTCATTGCATTGCGAAATAGTGAGAGTTGAACGCCATATTCTCGAACCGCCGCCAAAGCACGTTTTTTAATTTCGGAATTGTTTGAATTTGTCATACATTTTTCTTGACATTACCTTTTTTGTGTAGTATCTTTATAATCGAGATAATTATTCTACAGCAAGAATGGAATTTTTATCTGGATTTACTTCAATTCAATTTTGGCTATTCGGTTCGAGCAATTTCCAAAGATGCAGAAGCGAATACAACAAAGTAATTTTACATTCGTTGTTCAAAACATATTATAAATGTATCGGAGAAAAAAATGAGTTCAAAAGCCACCCCCAAACAGAAGACTGAAAAAGATGCGCAAGGATTCAGCGAGGCGGAGAAAAGTGCCATGAAAGCGCGGGCACAGGAGATGAAAGCCGAAGCCAAAGCCAGCAAAAACCGCGCCGAAGGGGAACGTGCTTTATTGGAAGCGATTGCCCAAATGGTAGATACCGACCAAATGCTGGCGCAACGTATCCATGAATTGGTCACGCAAAACGCACCACAACTGTTCCCCAAAACGTGGTATGGTATGCCCGCCTACGCCAATCAAGATGGCAAGGTGATTTGCTTTTTTCAAGCCGCTGGCAAGTTCAATGTCAGGTACGCCACCTTCGGCTTTCAGCCAGATGCTGTGCTGGATGAAGGCAACCTATGGGCAACTAGTTTTGCTTTGCTAAGCATCGGCGAACAGGAAGAAGCACAAATTCGCCAACTGGTGCAAAAGGCGATAGGAAAGTAAGGGCATGATGTTGCCACATGCCTGTCATTTTGCAGGAGCGTGACAGGGTGGACGAATTGCGCTTCATTGAGTTGTATTTGATACAGATTGAGATTGTACTATACTTGATATTGGTCAGCTTAACCCCCAATGAGCTTATGATTTGGGGGGTAATTTTTTACAGATGTAAGAGCCAACAAAACTCTCCAATAAGCTCAGTGGAATCGCATAAACTAGAATGGTTAATGGCAAAACGTTTAGATTCCAAGTAACAAGCCACATCATAAGGAAAGCCATTACCCAACAAAGCATAGTGGTTTCAAAAAGCGTGAATTTTTTGGAAATGACGTAAATCGTTGTGGCAAATACAAATCCCCATATGACCCAGACCAAGGCATTTAGGGGTGCGGATGGGAAAATCATGCCTAACGCTTGAAAGTGATTGACCCAGTCGGCGTTCAGAAGTATTTGATTCCGAAAGAATTCGGATGCATTTACCCAAATGCCTGCTAGCATAATGGCAGTAAAGTCTCGCGTGCGTAATTTCATAGGGGTACTCTTAAAATAGTGGGGGTGATGTTGTGTGAAATGCAGTGCCATCTTTGTGACGAGACATGCAACTCAGGAGCATAAGTTGGCAACACAACCCTATTGTATACTCCAAGTAGGCATGTTTGCAAGTTTTGCGCGTCAGCGCTATCCTAATGACGCTCTAGCCGATAACTTATGTCGAATAGATAGTTGGCAAACTTGAAAACAATCGTAAATTGCAAAGCACCTTGCGCCAGTTGCACTCCCTCCCGAATGCCGATTGAGCAGGGTCAACTCACCCTATCCAGCACCGCCAACACCTGCCGGGCAGATTCTTCCCAGCGGAATTCTTGACAACGCTTCTTGCCGTGCGCAATCAAGGTTTGGCGCAAACTGGGCTGGCTCAATACCTGTGCCAGCGCATCGGCAAGGGCGGCGCTATCTTGCGCGGGGACAATACGTGCCGCCGATACCCCTGCCACCTCCGGCAATGACCCACCATCCGAACACACCACCGGCACGCCTGCCGCCATCGCTTCCAAAATGGGAAAGCCAAAGCCTTCATAGAGCGAAGGAAAGACAAACGCTTGCGCTCCAGCATACAAACCGGGTAAGTCGCTATCGGGTACATAATCAAGCAATTGAATGCGCCCCGCCAGTGGTGAAGTGCGTGCCTTTTGCACAATCGGTTCGCTTAGCCAGCCATGCCGCCCCGCCAAGACCAAGTGCAACTGCGGGAAGTGGGGGGCAACCTGTGCAAAGGCATCTAGCAAGCGTGCCAGATTCTTGCGCGGCTGGAGAGTCCCGACAAAGAGCAGATAGTGTTGGGGTAGTGCCAGTTGGCACGGGCTGGGGTTTTCAAACGGTGTGGGGTCAAAGCCCGGATAGACAACCGTGACGCGTGCCGGGTCAGCGCCGTAATAGGTTTGTAAATCTTGACGAGTGCAGGCACTATCAGCAAGCAAGTGGTCGGCGTACTGCACAGCGTGGCGAGTACTCCAATGCAAGTACCACCTTTGCCAGCGGGTGTGCGCTCGGGGAAAGTGCAAGTGCCCCAAATCATGCAAGGTAATCACGCTGGGAACCGGACACCATAACGGGCGCACATGGGCCGGCACAAATAGCACACTAGGTGGACGTTGTGCCAGTTCGCGGGCAAGCGCCACATGCGTCCACAGACGGCGCATGGGTAAAACGGTTTGTTCAGCGTGTGCGGGAAAGCTAACTGGGGGGGCAGGCTGACGCAGGTACAAGCGCCAGCGCACGGCTGAGTTGGGCTGTGCCAGCAAGGCGCGAATCAACTCGCGGGCGTAGGTTTCTGTGCCTGTGCGCTGTTGTAGCAGGGCGCGACTGGCATCAACGCCAAAAACTTTCATTAGCTGACTTTGGGCAACATCGGGCGCAAAGTTTCGTACATTTGTAGCGCACGCCCACAGCCAATTGCCACACAAGCCATGGGGTTGTCGGCTAAGTAGGCGGGCACACCGGTCTCGCGGGTCAGTAAACGGTCTATCCCGCGAAGCTGAGCCGTACCACCAGTAATAATCATGCCGCGGTCAATCGCATCGGCGGCGAGTTCAGGCGGGGTGGTTTCGAGCACGGCGCGTGCCACGCTAACAATCTGCGCCAGCGTTTCTTGAAGCGCATCGGTGACTTCATCATTGGTTAGCTTAATGGCACGCGGCAAGCCAGTCACTTGGTCGCGCCCATTCACTTCTAGCGAAAGAGTTTCGTCCAAAGGTAACGCCGCACCAATGCGTAGTTTGATTTGTTCGGCAGTGAGTTCGCCAATGGTTAAGCCATACTTGCGGCGCACATACGAGACAATGGCTTGGTCTAAATCGCCCCCGCCCACCCGTGCCGACTTCGCCGACACAATGCCGTTCATGGCGATGATTGCCGCTTCGGTGACGCCCGCCCCGCAAGTCAGAATCATATTGCCAGAGGGTGTCCCAATGGGCAAGCCCGCGCCAATGGCGGCGGCGAGCGGACCCTGAATCAGCGCGGCACTACTCACCCCAGCTTGCGAAACGGCGGCATACACTGCACGGCTTTCTACGCTGGTCACTCCCCACGGCACGCTAATCATCACCTTTGGGCGAAATAAGCGAAACCCTCCGCCACTCACTTTGTGAATACAAGTGCGGAGCAAAGCTTCAGTTACTTCGTAGTCGGCAATCACCCCATGATGAATGGGTTTAATCACTTCAATAATTTCTTCAGGGGTACGCCCGTACATCTCGCGGGCTTCTTGCCCTACAGCGACCACTTTGTCTTCACTGATTTGAAGTGCGACAATGGCAGGCTCGTGCAAAACAATGTCATTGCCTTCAAAAATGAGTACATTGTCAGTACCCAAGTCAATTCCGAATTCTTTTCCAAATAAAGCCATAAGTTCTCTTAAAAAGGCTACTTTACCGAAGTGTGCCGATTTTCCATTGGGCACAATCCTTTGCCATGATATTTGTATAGTTGACACAGGTCAGACTTGCGCCATTTTCAAGAAAAAGCGCAATTTCTAAGCGTGCCGAAGATATGAATAGTGTATCTTACCTTTTTTTTGAAAAAAGTACAGAGGCTATTTTGCATTATTTTTTATTAAAGTGTTAGCGGTTGCAAAGCCGCACAAGCGATAACAATCCGACACGCAAGGAGTGCCGGTAAGCGGCTTGGCTAGGTACGCTCTTAATGCCGGATTCATGTGCGCTGGCGTATTGTTCGGTACAATTGGGTGAATAACCTACCCATCCTACTACCATGCTAAAACGTTTACGTTCTCCCTTCTCCCGCCGTTTTTTGTTGAGCCTGTTACTCTTGGCAATTGCTGGGGCTGTTCTGCTGGCACGCTGGTTGCTGACCGACCTGCCCACGCCAGACCAACTCACCGAGCGTTTACTCACCCCCAGCACCCACATTTTGGCGCGAGATGGGCGGGAATTGTACGAAATTACCGACCCAGCAGGGGCAAATCATACCTTCGTAGCACTGGCGCAAATTCCACTTGCTTGCCAACAAGCCACCATTGCCACCGAAGATGCTAACTTTTATCAAAATCCGGGCGTAGATTTGGGCGGGATTATGCGGGCAATGTGGATCAATTTGCAAGGTGGGGAAACACTGGCAGGTGGGAGCACCATCACCCAGCAAGTTGCCCGCAATACCTTGCTCGACCCACAGGAACGCTCACAGCGCACTTTGCGCCGCAAACTACGCGAATCAATCCTGGCATGGCGGCTTTCTACCCAATATTCCAAAGCACAAATTCTGGAACTCTATCTAAACCAAACCTATTACGGCAACCTAGCCTATGGGTTGGAAGCCGCCGCGACCACCTATTTTGGGCGGAGCGTTCAAGAACTGAGCGTGGGGCAATGCGCATTTCTGGCGGGTTTGCCACAAGCCCCGGCACTCTACGACCCACTGACACAACCCGCCGCCGCATTGGAGCGGCGCACGGTGGTACTGGGGCTGATGCAAAAGTCGGGCTATTTGGATAATGCCACAATGGAGCAGGCACGGCAAGAGCCAGTGCAGTTGGCGAGTACCAGTTTCCCGGTGCAAGCGCCACATTTTGCCTTTTGGGTCTGGCAACAGTTAGAGCAGATGTTCCCGCCCGAAGTGCTGTACAGTGGCTTAACTGTGACCACAACGCTCGATTTAGATTTAAACCGCAAGGCAGAAGATTTAATCCAACGGCAATTGTTACGGCTAGGTGAGCGAGATGGCGGCAAAGCGCCGGTGGGCGGTGCGTTGGTGGCGATCGATGCAGTCAACGGGCAAATTTTGGCAATGGTGGGTAGCCCGGATTATTTCGACCATAGTCACAGCGGGGCGGTGAATATGGCTGTGGCACAGCGCCAACCCGGAAGCACACTCAAACCGCTCACTTATGCCGCCGCTTTTGACCCGGCTTTGTGTGGCGAGTGGGAAAATCCCGATGCATGGTGGGTGATTGCCCCACACTGCCCGTGGACACCGGCTACCGTGTTGTTGGATGTGCGCAGTGCCTTTGTCACTCGCGAGGGAACCAGCTATGTGCCGCAAAATTACGACCGCGCCTTTCACGGTCCCGTGCGGGTGCGTGAGGCATTGGGTGGCTCACTTAATATTCCGGCTGTGCAAACACTCGACTCGGTTGGCTTGCCCCAACTGATTCGCACCGCTACCCGCATGGGCATCACCACCTTTGGTAACTCGGAACGCTACGGGCTGGCGCTGACGCTCGGCGGCGGGGAGGTGCGTTTGCTCGATTTGACTGCCGTGTATGCCACCTTTGCGGCTGGTGGACTTCGCCTGCAACCGAGCTTTTTGCTAGAAGTGCGCTCTGCCAATGGTGAGATTTTGCACGCTTGGCAAGCCCCACCCAGTGAGCGTGTGTTGGATGAACGGGTGGCTTGGCTGATTAGCGATATTTTGAGTGATAATTCTGCACGCCTGGCAACTTTTGGTCCGTACAGTTTACTCAATATTGGGCGTCCAGCGGCAGTGAAAACTGGCACTACCACCGATTTCCGCGACAACTGGACAATGGGCTACACGCCAGATCTGGCGGTGGGGGTGTGGGTGGGTAATCCCAACAATGACCCGATGGAAGGTATCTCTGGTGTGGAAGGTGCGGCGCCAATTTGGCATGATTTTATGCGGGCGGCTTTGCTGGCAAGCCCTGTGCAGGCGTTTGTACAACCCGCAGGCATTGTGCAAGCCGAAGTGTGCGCCTTGAGCGGTTTGCTTCCTACTGAAAACTGCCCCCATCGCGTTCAAGAATCTTTCATTGCCGGTACGCAACCCACCCAGTTGGATACATTCTTCCAGTCATTTGCCGTGGATACGCGCAATGGTTCGCTCGCCCAAGCCGATACCCCCCGCGAATTTGTCAGCCAGCAGGTGTTTTTGGTGCTCCCCGATGCCGCGCAAAGTTGGGGAGTCGCTCAAGGGTTGCCACAGCCGCCCGCGCTAGCAGGCAACTCCGCTCAGTCGGGTGTTTCTGCCCTGCAAATTACTTCCCCCGATGACGGTACGGTCTTTGTACTTTCGCCATTGGTGCCCCGTGAAAATCAGTTGATTGCCTTGCGGGTGGTGGGGCAAACTGCCTTTTCGCGTGTGNNCGCTATTTGAACGACGAACTGCTGGCAAGTGTGCCGCAGTCGCCCTGGCAGGTTTTGTGGCAATTGCAGGTTGGGCAATGGCAACTGCGGGTGGTCGCAGAAACAGCAGATGGACAGGAAGTGCAAGCGCAGATTCGGTTTGCGGTGAAATCGGAATGATGTATAATGAAGTCAAAATGGAGAAAAGAATAGTTTGTTAATCTACTGCAAAACTTCATCGGTATGTGATTCACCTAATCATTGCGCCAAATACAGGTGAGTTTGTGCAATTTCGTTCTTTCGGAGATTCATTATCATGCAAAAACTTCAAATTCGGAAAGTCGGTGTCTTATCGGTTGCAAAAATCTATGCAATCGTCATGTTTGTTACATCTTTGCTGATTAGCATTCCTTATGGTGCTATTTTTGCGCTGTTTGGGACAACCATGATGGCGAGCTTGGCGGGAATGGATCCCAGTGTGAGCGGCTCAGATGCCGCACTGGGTGGCGCGGGTAGTATTGCAATAGGATTGGGTATCATGTGTGGCTTGCCAATTTTGTATGCCATTGTCGGTTTTATTGGCGGGGCAATTGGAGCGTTGATTTATAACGTTGCCGCGCGTTTTGTGGGTGGTGTTGAACTGGAATTGGTAAATGCAGAATAGTGCCATGTCGGTGTTGACCGCGGGCACAGCACTGGATTCTGCAGAATACGCGATTGTAGCAATTCACGGGCGGGGTGGTACTGCACAGAGCATGTTGGCTTTGGCGCAGGAAGTCGCTCCGCCCGAATTTGCTTTACTCGCCCCTCAAGCAGAAGGCTTCACTTGGTATCCGTTTAGCTTTCTCGCCCCCCAAGCGCAAAATCAACCCGCATTGGGTGACGCCTTGCAAGCAGTGGCGCACTTGTTGGAAACCATTCAAGCGGCAGGTATTTCGCCCGCCCGTACTGTGCTGTTCGGTTTTAGCCAAGGCGCTTGTTTAGCGCTGGAGAGTGTGGCACGTCGCCCGCAACGCTTTGGTGGGGTGTTGGCATTGAGTGGCGCATTGATTGGGTTGTCACAACCGCCGTACCCGTTTGCAGGCGATTTATTAGGCACGCCGATTTTCTTGGGTTGTAGCGATGTGGATGCACACATTCCCCTTGCACGCTTGCAGGCTTCAGCGCAGATTTTACGACAAATGAATGCCAGCGTTACCGAGCGTATCTATCCCAATATGGCGCATACCATCAATCACGATGAGGTGAAGTGGGCGAGAGAATTTCTCAAACAGTTTCCATCCAAGTCGAATATAGACTAAACACGTGTAATGGGTTACCGCAATCATCGTTGTATTTGACACGGGTCGAATATAGGCGTTGTTCCTTGCTAAAAAAGTGCAGTTTCTACCTGCGCCGAATATAGCTTGTCAAATTAGCTTTTTTCTGCAAGCCCTTCCAGCAGATTGCGCAGGACACGGATTGCCTGCAAGTATTCTTGCATGTCTATATGCTCGTTGGGTGTGTGGTCTAGGCTAGAGTCGCCAGGACCGTAAGCAATGGTGGGGCAGTTCCAAATAGGCGCAACCAAGTTCATATCACTGGTGCCGGTTTTTACGACAAAGCCGGGTTGTTCCCCCATTGCGCGGATTGCCCGCAATGCCGAGCGCACCAACGGGTTGTTTTTGTCTCCACGAAAGGCGGGTACGCCATCTGGGCGGGCACTCATGGTGACTCCGGCGGGTAATCGTTCTGTGATGCCGGTGTAGAGTGTCTCCAAATCGAATTTTGGGGGCAGGCGGAAGTTTAGCTCTAGGCGGGCGGTATCTGCGAATCCGTCACTGTGGCTGTTCATACGGCGCAAGGTTGGGGTGAGTTGGGTAAATACTGAGTCGGAAGATGGGCGATTGTATTCGTCACACCATGCTTTGAGCGCATTCCAAGCTTGCACAGCCAGTTCACAGGCGGTGGTTTGCCCGCTGGCGGAGTGGGCGGTCTCGGTTTGGGCGGTTAATGTTACCCATGCACTGCCTTTATAGCCTAGCGTGATGCGGTTCCAGCGGCTAGGCTCGCCGATGATGAGATAGTCTGGGGCTTGCCAGTGGTCGCGCAGGTAGCTTGCGCCGTGCGATTCGGATTCTTCGCCAACCGCACCTACCACACACACCTGCACCCCAGTAATTGCTCCCAGCGATGCCGCGGCGGCAAAGGTTGCCAGCGGTCCCTTGGCATCCACCGCGCCCCTACCATAGAGCAAATTGCCTTCTTGCCGCACCACAATTTCACCTGTTACTGTGTCAATATGTCCGAGCAATAGCACTTTCACTGCGCCTTGCCCAAGCGTGCCCACCGCATTGCCAGCCGGGTCAATGTATGCCGAAAAGCCGTGGGCGTTCATCCAGTCCACCAAGAATTGCACTGCGGCTTGTTCGTGATGGGAAGGGGAGTAGTGTTTGAGCAGATTTTCGAGCAATTGCAGATGTGTTGTTTCCATCGCGCTATTGTACTATATTTGGCACGGGTCAGAATTGCACGCTGTCATTTCTGATAACGCTGTGTTGGCGGTTTGAGTGTATGAAACTATCTTGCCTTATTATTGCCTGCCTATCTCGAACTCTTGTTATGTGCGATTATTAGACCATGCGTTTCAATCAAGTCTTTTGTGATGGAGGTTGTTTGAAGTTCTCGAACCATTCTTTGGCGGGTTTCAGATATAACATCACGGTAGGTATTAAGGCAAGACAAGATGTTACAACTGAAACAACGACCTGGTATCGAAGTTCAGCCTTGATACTGGCTCCCAAATACAGATTTGCGAAAATACTTGCAACAAACATAAGCAAGAACATGTCTCTAGCCCAAGTCTTTCCTTTGGAAATAGTAGATATCAAGAAAAGGTTAATCAAGAAATTAACGACCAGCGTTAGATTCAAACGAAATGAGAAATCTCTATACAGAATACTCAATGTCAAATGGATCACCAGGTTGAGTACGGCATAGGCATAGAAAAGAGAAATTGCCAACTTTACTTGAGATGGTTTTTGAACACTCGGTGCAATGCTATTTTCATCAGCCATGTTACTTTCTCCTTCTCTAAATGATAAGTCCACGAAATCGTGCCTGTATAAATGCCTAACGGCTGGCGTTACCTGCGCGGGGGCGGGCGTGGACTGCTACTTTGTGGCACGCTTGCGAGCAGGAAAAAACTCGAAGCGTGGAAAATGCTTGCTCTGCTGGGAGAGCCA
>DKKK01000189.1 GCA_002455215.1 Anaerolineales bacterium UBA6668
AAGATGGCGGCAGAGCGGGTGATGAGATACAGACCCGCCGTGACCATCGTTGCGGCATGGATCAACGCTGAAACGGGGGTGGGACCTGCCATGGCATCTGGCAACCAGATGTAGAGCGGTACTTGCGCTGACTTGCCAGAAACCCCCAGCAGAAGTAGCAAGGCAATCAAAGTTGCCACACCTGCCGTAATCACACCCGTTTCTGCCGCGTGAATCACATTGTCATAGGTCAAGGAGTGGGTTGTCCAGAAAATCAAGGACATTGCCAGCACCATGCCAAAGTCACCCACGCGGTTGGTGATGAATGCCTTACGAGCGGCATTGGCATTNNACCCCACCCGCACCACGGTCGAACCAGAAGCCGATGAGCAAGTAGGAACACACCCCCACACCTTCCCAGCCCAAGAACAAAATTAGGTAGTTGTTGCCCGTCACCAAAAACATCATGGCAACGATGAACAGGTTGAGATAGACAAAGAAGCGGGGAAAGCGTTCATCACCGTGCATATAACCGGTTGCAAACAGGTGAATGAGCGAGCCGACACCCGAAACCAACAACATGAAGGTAACAGACAGGGTGTCTATGCGCATTTCCCACGGGATGTTGAGCGATCCAATGTGGATCCAATCTGCCAAGTGAACGATTTGTGTTTGGAAACCGCTACTGAGAAGACCAATGGCTTGAGTGAGTGCAATGACAAAGGAGAGTGCAACTGCACCCACTGCCACAATTGAAACCCAGCCTTCGCCGAGTTTCTTGCCAAATGCCAGGTTGATGAGCAAGCCGGCAATTGGAAAAACAAAAATTAGGGGAGCGAGAGAAGAAAATGCCATACGGTTTAGCCCTTCAGTTCGTGCAAGTCATCAATATTGATAGACTGCTTGTTGCGGAAAATGGCGACAATCAATGCCAAGCCGATGGCAACTTCGGCGGCGGCAACGGTCATCACAAAGAATACTAACACTTGACCGTTTTCTGCCCCAAATTGGCGGGCAAAGGCAACAAACGCCAGGTTGGCGGCATTGAGCATTAACTCAATTGCCATAAAAATCACGATGGCATTGCGCCGCACCAGCACACCAATCGCGCCGAGTGTGAACAAGATTGCAGATAGAATGATGAAATAGCTAGTGGGAATCATGATTGTTGCGGATTGCGGAGGGAGCGGCGTGCTTTCTTTTCGCGCTGAACCAGTGTGAGCACGACTGCCCCCACCATTGCGGCTAACAGCAAAAAGGAAATCACTTCAAAAGGAAAGACGTACTCGGTGAGGAGCAAGTGCCCGATGCTACCCGGTGAGCCAAAGTTGGCACTCACTTCCGCGGGTAGTTCGGCGGGTGCTGACAAATTGGCAGAGATGGCGGCAAATGTCACCAAGCCAGCCAAGCCCAAACCCAGCAACCAGCCCAGCGGACCTTGCAAAAGCAGGTGGTCTTCGTGTTCCAAGTGTTCTGCACCCAATAGCATGATGACGAATACGAAGAGCACCATGATTGCGCCCGCATAGACGGTGATTTGCACCATGGCAAGGAATGGCGCACCCAGCAAAATATATAAGACTGCCACCACACCAAAGTTGGAAACCAAGCACAGGGCGGCATAGACCGCATTTTTGGCACGCAGTAAACCAATTGCCGCAACAATTGCGACTGCCGCCAAGGCAATGAATAAGGCAACTTGAACTGTCATAGAACTCCTGTGAACTGATGACGCATGGGAATTATTCTGCGTCTTGCATGGGTGGGATGGACCAATTGAATGAGCCGGGTGCTACTTGTTGCGGGGTGGGTTTGCCACCATCCGGAACCGGTACCAGCAATTCTTTTTTGGTATAGATGGCGCTTTGGCGGTCAAAGAAAGCCAATTCGTAATCGTGCTCTAGCACAATGGCTTGCGTGGGGCAAGCATCTTCGCAATAGCCACAGAAAATGCAACGGAGCATGTTGATTTCATACACGCTGGCATGGCGTTCACCGGGCGAAAAGCGTTGCTCATCGGTGTTTTCACTCGCTTGCACAAAAATCGCGTCTGCTGGGCAAGCGGCGGCGCACAAGGCACAGCCAATGCACTTTTCCAAACCATTGTCGTAGCGTTTGAGTTCGTGACGCCCCTTAAAGCGTTTGGCAACGGGCTTGCGTTCTTCGGGATATTGAATGGTAATCGGTTCTTCAAACATGTGTTTGATGGTTGTACCGAGTCCTTTGATAATTTCTGTAAACATTCAGTTACCTCCAAAAGGGTTGACACAACAACCCGTTGTTACATCACATACACCAGCACAATGGCAGTTGCCAACACATTGAGCATTGCCACCGGCAGGGCAAATTTCCAGCCAAAGCTCATCAATTGGTCGTAGCGCAAACGCGGCAGTGTGCCGCGGATCCAAATCATGGTAAACAGCAAGAAAAAGACCTTTGCCGAGAAGTAGGCAATGCCCAAAGGCGGGAATTGATTGACAAAGGGTCCAAGATAGCCACCCATGTATAAAGTCACCACCATTCCGCTTACGGCAATCATCTTGATATATTCTGCCATGAAGAACATGCCAAAACGCATGGACGAATATTCGGTGAAATAGCCGGCGGTCAGTTCTTGCTCGGCTTCGGGCATGTCAAACGGAGCGCGGTTAAGCTCTGCCAAACCGGTGATGAAGAACAACAAAAAGCCAATCGGTTGCAAAAACATAAACCAGATGCCGCGTGCTTCCTGAGCGTGAACAATGTCGCGTAAGCTCATGGACTGCGCCAACAGCATCGGACCAACCATGCTTAAGCCAAATGCCAGTTCGTAGCTAATCACCTGAGCTGTGGAGCGCAAGCCACCCATCATCGAGTATTTGCTATCCGATGCCCAACCTGCCAACACAATGCCATACACGGCAATGGAGCCAATCGCCAATAGGTAGAGCACGCCCACATTTAGGTCAGCCACCACAAAGCGCACCGTGTAACCATTCACAATCCAATCGGGTGCAACCGGAATCACCGCCATAATCACCAAGGCGGGAATGCTGGTGATGATGGGGGCAAGATTAAACATCAGCTTGTCTGCGCCAGTCGGCATCATGTCTTCTTTTAGGAAGAGCTTTACGCCATCGGCGGCTGGTTGCAACAAGCCCAATGGACCGATACGGTTGGGTCCGCGCCGCACTTGGATGCCGGCAATGACCTTGCGTTCGGCATAGGTCATATAGGCGAAACCAGTTAGCAAAACCAGTGCCATCACCGCGGCTTTGATCGCGGCATCAATGATAATTACAGTCACTTCATTCATGTTATGCCCCTACAGTTTCGGCGATTTTGACCACTTCTGCCGGTTGTGCGCCCACAAAATTCAATGCTCCCACACTATTGGGTAGTAGTACCACATTTTGCGGGGTATCTTCAGACACACAGACCGTATATTTGCCCTTTTGCCCAGCCACTTGCACTTGCACATCTTCCCCATCTGCAACCCCCAGCATTGCGGCAGTTTCCGCATGAAGGTGTGCCACTGGCAAAGCCAAGCGCGGGTGCAGAAGATAGGAGCGCATGAGTAGCGTGCCACGGTCATACAATTTTTGGGTTAGGACGGCAGTTAGCCCGTCAATGGCTGACCGGCTGGAAACACTGCGGCTGGCAGGTTTTTGCCCAAGGTCGGCACTGGTGCGCACTTGCACACCCAAACCAGCACTATTTTCAAAGGCTGTCCCCCCGTAATATTTATCTTCACCCATGATTTGGGGGAATTGCTCTTGGGTTTGGGCTAAAGCGCGATAGTTCAATCCGTTATATAAGGATATTTCCTTGCTCATTTGGCTAAAAACAACCGAAGTGGATACGGGAGCTTTGTCGATCTGCCCCACGCGCACTTGCACATGGCTGAAAATTAGCCAATCTGGGCGGGATTCTCCACGAGCCGGCACGGCTGGGTAGAAGCGTTGCACACGGCGTTCACCGCTGGTGTAGGTGCCTTCACGCTCGGCAAAGCTTTGCACTGGCAGAACAACATCGGCACGGCGGCTGGTGGCAGTTTCAAACAGTTCGGAAACCACTAGGAAGGTGTCTTCTGGCAGGGTTTGCTTATCGCCAATGGGGTCGGCGGCGGCAGTCCAAATGAACTTGCTTTTGCCCACAAAATTGGCGGTTGTGCCAGCCAGCGGGCGTAGCCCCATATCCCAGGCACCTTGTGTATTGCCCTTGTTCCACACGGCAATTAAGCCATTGTTGGGCTTCCCCACATGCCCGGTTTCAATGAGCAAGTTGGCACAGGCTTGGGCAAGTGCGGCACTGTCCGCATAGTCTAGCCCTTCATTGCCCAAGAAAACCACCAGATTTTTGGCATTGGCAATGGCTTTTCCAGCGGCGGTTAGTGTTTCATTTTCGACAGAATTGCCTTGCGCGGCACGCAACAGTGCTTGCACGGTGGCAGTTTCTTCACCATAGGCATAGTGTATGGCATAGTTGGCACTTCCTTCGGCTTTGGTGGGGCGAGCGTTGAGCACAATTAAGCTGGCTTTGCTCTTATCTAGGGTTGCGCCTTTCTTTTCAACTGCTTGGTGAACCCGCATCCACCAAATGGGAGCCGATTCTTCTAGGTCGTTGGCAACCACCACAATCACGCTATCGCCGCCCAATTCGCTCAGGTTACTGCCTGCGGCAATTCCCACTTGTTGCACCCAATCACCGCCAGCCATTTCACCGGGGAAGGCGGCAATCTTGCCCCCCTGCCCTTCGATGAGCTTGCGGAAGGTGAACAAATCTTCGTTTGCCAAACGTTCACCGGCAATGCCGGCGATACTGCTACCCGCGGCTTGCATTTTTTCTGCAATTAGGCTGAGGGCTTCGTCCCAAGTGGCTTGCACCAACTGCCCCTTTTTGCGAATTTGGGGCACGCTTAGGCGGTCTGGGCTGGTGGCAAAGTGGTGCCCAAAACGCCCTTTGTCGCAAATCCACAATTCGTTGACTTGCTCATTTTGGCGGGGCATGACACGCTTGATGGCAAAATTGCCCGAAAGCCCATCCCGGCGGGTGTTTAGGTGGGTGTTGCAACCGACTGGGCAGGCATTGCAAATGCTGGCAGAATTTTGCATTTCCCAAGCTCGTGCGCCAAAGCGGAAGTCGGCTGTGGTGAGTGCGCCCACCGGGCAGATGTCGGTGGTGTTGCCAGAGAAGTAGCTATCAAAGCCCGGCTCTGAGAAGGTGACAATTTGGGTGGCGCGTCCACGCTCGTCAAAGCCCAGCACTGGGTCATCTGCCAAATCTTCTTGAAAGCGGATACAGCGGGCGCACTGGATACAGCGCTCACGGTCCAGATAAATCAGGTCGCCCAGGGGTACATGCTTATCTAAATGGAATTTTTCGTTGACCAGAAAGCGCGAATTGCCTGGTCCGTGTTGGATAGTCAGGTTTTGCAATGGGCATTCGCCGCCTTTGTCGCAGATGGGGCAATCGAGCGGGTGGCTGGTGAGCAAAAATTCCAGAATTTCTTGGCGGGCAGTTTTAACTTTTTCAGAGTTGGTGCGGATTTCCATGCCGGGGCGCACGCGCTCGGTACAACCCGTGACTAGCTTGGGCATCCAGTCAATTTCTGGGGTGCCATCTGCCTTTAGCACCGGTTGGCGCGTTTCGCGGTCCACACGGGGCATACCCATTTCGACCAAACAGACGCGGCACATGCCCACGGGTTCCATCTTGGGGTGGTAGCAAAAAACTGGCACATCGTTGCCAATGCGCTTGGCGGCATCCACCACAATGGTGCCTGCCGGAACGGTGACGGCATTGCCGTCTATTTTAATCGTGATTTCGTTTGCCATATTTCATTAACATCTCAATAGTGATGAACGTTTACGGAAAATAACCGATGTCGGATGCATGAGTTACAAAATGTCCACGGATACTGCCGTTGGGATTAGAAAATAACTAGGAAAAATCTTAAGGTTGCGGTGATAATGACCTAAAAGTTTGAGTTAGCATGGCACTATATACTGCGGTAGATGTGGCTGAAAGGTCATTTGTGGGTAAGATGGTTATTGTAGGTTTCGTTTCCGATCCCAGTAAATAAGTTTTGGTATATGATTCATCATCATACCAGCTTAGAGTAGTCAAATCTAAATAAAGTATCGTTTTATCTGAGCACTCAACCACAAGAATATCATTCTCAACTTTTCTAATACGAATACTGCCATGTGCAAACAGATAATTTAGCCAATTAGAAGCTACACCATCGTATATTGGTTTAGAAATTTGAATTGTGACAATTCCCGTCTGTGGGTTTTGTTTATCATATCCTGTAAAAATTCGATAGTAATGTAATCCCGCATAACCGCCATAATCGCTAAGAAAATGATACGAAGCGAAAGTTTTCGCCAATCCTGGGTAAAATGGGTCGGGGGCACTCATTAAACCCATAGGTCTAGATTCATAGTAAGGCTCAGTCGTAGGGCTTAGCGCGATGGTTCTCACAGCAATCAGTTGACCATTCTCGCTTAGCGCAAGTTCTAGCTGTTGTGCAGATTGTGTGGAATTAACTTCAGCCAATTGTAATTTTTCATTCATACTTGTCGCTAAAGCTGGGTTGTCTGTTGAATCAGCAACAATGGTTTTTAACTGCATAATATCAGCAACATTTGTTAACTCCCAAGCCTGCTTTTCTCGTTGACTCAGTGCTACAAAAGGGCTCATCATAAACATAGAAATAAATAATAAACATATCCCGACTATAAAAATCGTTAAAACAAGTTTATTACTCATATTTTCCATACCAAAATTCAAGGTTATTGTTATTCTACACGGATGAAAGATGTGTTGTTCTCTTTCAAGAAAAGAAACGCAGTTTTACTCAGTACATGTGTCAAATATAAACCGTGTCGAATAGAGAATGATTAAACCTACTTGAGTACATTGCCAGAGAATTGGTAATGTACTCAAGGTTACTCACCACAAAATTATCTCACATGCTTTTGATAATCTGCATTAAACAGCTTTAGACTAGAAACCACCGCGCTGGTGCTGAACTCGCCCAGCGGGCACAAGCACTTGCCTTGAATTTGGCTGGCAACGGTTTGGAGCAATTGCACATCGGCTTTTGCGCCTTTGTCGCTTTCAATGCGTTTTAACACGTTCAACATCCAGAAAGTGCCTTCACGGCAGGGCGTGCATTTGCCACAGGATTCGTGCTTAAAGAATTGTGTGGTCTTGTATGCCACCCAACTCATGTCGGCATCTTCATCCATCAAAATGACCGAGGCGGAGCCCAGTTCACTGCCCCGCAAGCGCACGTCTTCGTAGGTGAGGGGCGTATCCAACACTTCATCGGTGGCGGCTAGGATTGGGGCAGATGCACCCGAAGGCAAGATTGCTTTGAGCTTTTTGCCACCACGGATCCCGCCCGCCAAGCCAAAAATTACCTGACGGAAGGTGGTGCCGAGCGGCACTTCGTAGTTGCCGGGTTTTTCCACATGCCCACTCACACACACAATTTTGGTGCCAGGGCTTTTTTCGGTTCCCACTTCTTTGTACCAAGCCGCACCGTTTTGCAAAATCAGCGGGACATTGGTGAGCGTTTCGGTGTTGTTGACAATGGTGGGCTTGCGGAAGAGGCCCTCGACCGTGGGGAAGGGCGGGCGCGTCCGCACCTCGGGCCGCTCGNNTTCGGCTGGGAAAGGTGGCTTTAAGCGGGGCTGTCCGCGCCTGCCTTCCAGTGATTCCAGCAATGCGGATTCTTCTCCACAGATGTAGGCACCGGCTCCCAAGTGGCAGAAGATGTGCAAGCTGTAACTGGTGCCAAACAAATTGTCGCC
The DNA here is from genome assembly GCA_002455215.1 of Anaerolineales bacterium UBA6668. Lineage (GTDB taxonomy): Bacteria > Chloroflexota > Anaerolineae > Anaerolineales > UBA6668 > UBA6668. The sequence goes on from DKKK01000189.1 coordinate 7,782, forward strand.
TAGCAAACCGCGTTCCATCAGCTCGGCGATTTTTTCTTCCAGCTTGTGCGAAAGGGTCCAAAATTCACCACGTGAGTAGTTGTAAGCGGTGTTGGCTTCGGCGGCGTAAGCGGCAATTGCCAGCCCTTCTAAAAATTGGAAAGGGTTCTTCTCCAAAATTTCACGGTCTTTAAACGTGCCGGGTTCAGATTCATCGGAATTGCATACCACATAGCGGGGAAACTTGTTGGGCGTGAGAAAGCCCCACTTAACGCCGGTTGGGAAGCCCGCCCCACCACGTCCACGCAAGCCAGATTCCTTGACAACGTCAATCACTTGCTTGGGTGTCATCGTGGTGACGACTTTCTTAAACGTCTCAAAACCACCCTGCTTTAGATAAACATCCAGTTGGTCGAGATTTTCGATTTCACGGTGGCGCAAAATTCGGAATACTTGTTGCGTCATTGGGTTAGCCCTCCGCCTGCAATTTGGCAATTAGGTCTTTGGCGGTTTCAATCGTCTGGTTTTCGTGGTAAGCGATGCCATCCGCATTTTGCAGTTGGAACATGGGGGCACGGTCGCAGGCGGCAAGGCACATGACGTGCTCGACTGTGATTTTTCCATCGGGGGTTGTGCCACCCATCTTTACGCCCAGATGGTCACACACCTGCTTGGCAAAGCCTTCGGCACCCCGTAACGCGCAGGGCAGGTCGGTGCAAATCTGAATGCGGTTTTTGCCTTCTTTTTTGTCATAATACAAGGTGTAAAAACCGACAATTGCCGCAACTTGGGTGGGTTCGATTTCGCAAATCTGAGCAATNNAGCCTTCATCGGATTGCGCCAGATACAGCAAATACATCACTGCTGAACGTTTTTGGTCAGCCGGGTAACGAGACAGGATTTTTTCGATTTGGGTAGGATATTTTTCGGCGAGCAAGGTTTTTTCTCCGAAAGCCAAGAATAACTTTTATAAAAACAACAAACCAACAGCCAACTGCAAAGTCAGCAGGTATTGGCAAGTGAGTGTTTCGTCCAGTGCAAGGAGTGCCTACCGAACCGGGTTGGCGCTCCTTGCGGTTGATGATTAACGGTCGCAATCACCCAACACAAT
>DKKK01000197.1 GCA_002455215.1 Anaerolineales bacterium UBA6668
CAAAGATGCCCGCGCCAAACTGGCAAGCTGGCACTTTGGGCGTGCTGGGGGTTAGGGTGGGGGGTGGGGTGCGAAGCGTGGCTTCGGCGGTTAGCCACAGGTGAAAAGCCGTATTGGTGGCAAGAATATCTGCATCGGGTGGCAGTCCTTCCCAAGTCTGGCTAGGGCTGGCGGTGTCGGCATCTATCTGGGCAACTGCGGCAGGGGCTTGTGGGCGAGACCACAAGGTGACAGTCAGCCCAACCACAATCACTAGGCTGATGATACTTCCAAACCAAAAGAGTGTGCGTTTCATCTCAAATCTCCTGAAAAGGGTTTTGTTTCTGTTATTTTACCCCCCCTCCCACCCAAATAGTCAATTATTTGGCAGTTTTGGGGCTATCCTAATCAACTTCTCAGCCAATAGGGTGCTAATTAAACGTAAAAACCGCGCTTTAAGCGCGGTTTTTACGTTTGGCGAATCTATACTCTGCTCAATTGTACTCGGCACGCCAGCCACTAAAACACAAAAAATTACTTCTTAAACCACGGCATCCCCATGCGTCCAAGAATATCGCCTTTGGTGAATTGATAACGCAAGACCCCGCCCACGTGCAAAAGCACCAGCAAAATCATTATTTTGCTGAAAATGTCATGCCCACCACGCGGCGCAACATTTCCAATCGCATCTGGCGTGACATTGGCGGGGGATAGCCCCAAACCGCTGAGCAGTAACATACCAACGCCCGTAAAAATCATGGCAACGGGTACAACATACAGCAAAACATGTATCGCATTGTACAACGTCAAATTCCAACCCGCTAACCCAGCCGGGGCAGAAAGACGGTTCTTCTCCATTGCCCGCGCCACAATGCGCACCACCAAATACACGGCGGTCAGCAAGCCAAAAGTGACATGTCCACGATAAGGGGTTGTCGCATCTGCTTTGGGGATAAAGTCTGTCATCAGTGTGCCGCCCGTCAAGAGCAGGAGAAACAACACAACGCCAATCCAATGGAGCGCGATGGTTAAACGACTGTAGGTTTTGCTTGAATTTGACATAAGATTAGTTAGAAAATAGAATTAAGTTAATTTTTTCCGAAATTTGCAGGGTCTTTTCGATAGGTGACCATTTGTTCCTGACTATATCCCAAAACCGCATTGGGCGCAAGGCGGCGTAGCTCTGCCAATACGCCAGCTTGGTCGGCGCGGCTGGTGTGAATGTCAATGGATAAGCCATTACGCAAATAAGCCATGACCTTTGGTAAGCGGGCGACTTCAAAAAACAGTACATGGATGGGGAATTCGGTTTGGTAAAGCCAAGCCACTTGTTGTGGGTCTGTTTTCAAGATACCCAGCAAGCGACTTTCTGTTGGTCGCCAATTTTGCCAGGCTTGTACGCCAAAACGAATGATTTGTAATATGCACATCAATCCACCCAGCAAAAACACTGCGGTAATACACAAGTAAAGCGTGCCGGATGAAGTGGTTTGCACATAAGATTGTGCCAGTACAATGCCCACGGCAAGCAAAATATACAAAGTGAGTTGCAAGAAAGCAAGGGTGCGCGTGCGTTTGAAAGCGGANNAGGGACTCAGACAGTACTCGGTAGATGCGAAACTGCGCCATACAAAGCGGGTCGTTTAGTCAGTCAAAAATGCGCTTTGAAAAAAAGCAATCACCCGTTGCAAAAAGAGTGCGTCATCGGCATCATAAAAAATGTGATGCGCCATAGGATACTGAAAGCACTCGGCTGATTTACCCAGCGCTTGTAATTGCTGGCAGGTTTGCGCTGACCATTCGGGCGGGACTTCTTCATCTAGCAAGCCGTGATGAATACTCACTGCCCCCTGAATATTTTGCAAATAGTAGAGCGGCGAGATGCGTTCATAATCGGCTGGGGTTGCCGCTAGCTCAAACAAGCCTTCTACCCGTGCATTGCCACCAAAAACGTAGTAAATACGCTGAAAATTTAGATAGTCATCACTACTCATTGCGCCATACAGAACGGTTGCCCGCACGTCCGGGCTGACCACAGCCACCTTTTGCGCAATACCCCCGCCCATGCTGTGCCCCCACTGACCAATGCGGTTGGGGTCTGCCAGTTGGAGTGCCCCCGCCTGCCCGCCTTGTTTCTTCACCAGCGCAATTAAGTTTAGCACATCAACGGCATAGCCTGTGCGAAAGTAATTGTCTGCGCCAGTGGTGGAAGGTGGATGGTTGCGATAATTGGGATGAATAACCAGAAAGCCTGCTCGCGCCAAAGCATCCGCGTAGCGAGTGGTGTAGGTCAGCACCTGATAGGCATCGGGGTTCACATAGCCATGTAAGACCAACACCACAGGGAAGGGACCTTCACCAGCGGGCACGTTCATAAAGGCGTATAGGTTTAAGCCATCACTCGGATAGCTCACCAGATAGCGGGTAAACACGCCATTATTGCCCCAAGTCTCTTCAATTTGCAGTTCGCCTGCACCGTAGGTTCGACCCTGCAAGTGCGCAATGGTATAGTTGGCGTAAACATCGGGTGTGGCGGTAGGCGCAGGCGTAGGTGTCAATGTGGCAGTGGGAGTCAGCGAAGGCGTCACGGTTGCGGTGGGGCTGGGTGTACTGCTTGCTGTGGAAGATGGTGTGAAAGTCGCCGTGACGGTGGGGGTGGCAGTCGCCAGTAAACTCACCAGTTGAGTGGATTGCTGACAAGCCAGCGTACACAAGGCTAGGGCAATTCCCAGCCAGCATAATCCAAAAACTCGCATGACAACGCCAGTTATCAGGCGTTTCCGGTTATTTCCACATTCGACACGGGTCAGAGCTACCACTTTTCTATAAGTATCTTCGGCACGGGTTATCTTCGGCACACATGCNNCGAAGAGCGATTTGCGCTTTTTTCTTTAGTCAAAAAAGTGCCGTTTCCATTCGTGTCGAACATAGACCGCATTTTATACGCCTGCCGAGGTGAGTACAAAGCGATCCAGTTCCAGCTCTGGTTCGGCACTACTTTTGAGCGACAAATCCAACAGCAACAGGTTGCGGTATAGTAGGCGTAATTGTGCCCATGTGTGACGTTGTGCTTGGGGAAGCAATTTTGTCACCACATACGGGTTTGCTTTGATAACTGTGGCGATTTCGGCGGGCGAGCGGCGTTCATCCAACAAACTTTTCACCTGAATCATCAGGCGGTATTGGCGCACAATCATGCCCAGCAATTGGATAGGTTCTTGTGATGGCTGGGAGAGCAAACCATGCAAGAGCATACTCGCTTGGCGGGTATTGCGGTTGCCAAGCGCATCTACAAAGTCGAAAATACCAGCGGTGTTGGCGGCGGGTGTGAGCAAAGCCACATCTGCGGGCTGTACGGCGCGGCTATCATTCACATATGCCAGCAGTTTTTCAATCTCCATTGCGGCAAAGCGTGGGTCACCTGCTACAGCATTTGCCAATTCCATTGCGGCGGCAGGGGTAAACTCACCATTGTGCTGTTTCGCCCGTTTGGCAATCCATTGCGCCAGTTCGCGGGCATTTTGCGGGATGTTATGTGCTTCAATCTTGCCGTACGGCTGAGCAGAAACCAACTTGATGAGTGGGTCCTTCTCGTTTAGAACTTGTTTTTCCACCCAAACCAATGAAAGAAAGTCGGGCAAATTTGCCACAAACGCTTGCAAAGCGTCCAGCGTGGCATTGCGCTTGCCGGTAACTTGTGCCGCCAGTTCACTGACCAATACCAAGCGCCGTTCCGCCAAAAACGGCATGGTTACTGCCGCACTTTGCAGTTCGGCAATAGGGATATTCTTGCCAGCATATTCATTTAGATTCAAGCCGGCTGGGTCTTGTTTGGCAAAGCCATCTTTAATGGCACGCACTCGCTCGCTTATGGCAAGTTCATCGTCACCGTGGAGCAGGAGCAGAATGGGGGATGGCATCGTGTTTTTTACAGGCGTGTTTCTACTCGGTGTGTCACCATGCCTCCAACCACTTTCCGGGTGATGGAAACCACATGCAAAGTGTCCATAATACCGGTCGTTGTGATTTCGCGTTGCACGGCATAGCCCACTGGTTGTGAGAAAATTAAGGTGACGGTTAGCAAACTCACTAGTAAAATTGCACGCTCAAGCTTTTTGCGCCAGTTTGCGCCCGTGCCGAGCATTGCCAAGAAAGCGACCAGCGCACTCATTGCTCCCGATGTAACAAACATGGTGCCACAATTCGGATGCACCGCCAAATGGTATTCACCAGCCTTCATGCGTTGCAAGGCATTTTCCACTGCGGCGTTTAACTGGTCGGTAGAAACATCGCCATAAATGTAGAAACCATTGGGGTCAGAACGACCTGCCAGTGGGCGTTGTACTCCGCGCTCGGTCAGCACATGAATGGAAGCGTGTTCCAGTCCGTGGTTTTTGCGGATACGTTCAGCGATGGGAATGCGAGCGATTTGGGTGGAAAGTTGGGTCATCATGCGTTGATTATAACGTGATTTTGCTGGGTGGGGGGAAATTTAATGTGATATGCGACTCGCGTGAAAGGGTGTGTTCTTTCCAATAAAACTGCACCCTGCCAAGTAGTGTACATTCGGGGAATGAGTTCGTGACGACAGCCATCTTGCGTAAAAACCAATCGGAGCGTACAATTGTTATAATGTTATAACATTTGCGGTTGTCAAGCCGCTCAAAAACTCTATTGGAGACTCCATGAACAGCAAAGACGCATTGGGCTGGCGTGCCAAATTTGGCGTGCTTGCCCCCAGCACCAATACCATTGTCGAACCCGATTTTTATACTATGCGCGTTCCCGGCGTCACTGCCCATTTTTCGCGCATCCACATTCGCGATCAAAACCTATCCAGCAATGAAGCCATGTTTGGTTTGCTCGACCAAATTCGCGCTGAAATAGGCTTTGCCATTGACCGCGTATGCACTGCCGCAGTGGATTATATGGTGATGGGGATGAGCGCAGAGACCTTTTGGGGTGGGGTAGAAGGCAACCGCAAGTTTATCCAATTGATAAAGGAACGCAGTGGTGGATTAAACGTAGCGACTGGCGCTGAAGCCTGTGAACGCGCCCTACACCTGTTTGGCGCCAAGCGTATTGCCGTTGTCACCCCATATCAATCTGTGGGCGATGAAGCAGTTGTGCAGTTCTTCAGCGAAATTGGTTTTGAAGTGGTGCGTATCAAGGGCTTGAAGTGCCCAACGGCGGTTTCGATTGCCCATGTCAGCGAAGATGAATTGCGCGAAGCCTTGCTGGAGCTAAACGGACCCGATGTAGATGCTTTGGTGCAAGCCGGCACAAACCTAAGCATGGTGCGCCTAGCCGATGAAGCCGAACGCTGGCTTGGCAAGCNNAAAGCCGGTCATTGCGATTAATGCCGCAACTTGGTGGATGGCATTGCGAGAAAACGGAATCCAAGATAAAGTATATGGCGCTGGACGCTTATTAAGAGAATTTTAGTTGCATGAAAGTTTTGATGATGACCCAACACCTAGAAAAAGACCACTGGTTGTTGGGCTTCATTCACACTTGGGTTGCAGAACTTGCCCAGCAGGTTGAGCAATTGGCGGTGATTGCGTTCAGTGTTGGGAAAATTGATTTGCCGCACAATGTTGCGGCCTTTTCTTTGGGTAAGGAATTGGGGCTGGGGCGGGTGGCACGCGCACAGCGTCTAGCGTACCTTTTGGGTATTGCCTTGCCCGGCAAGGATGTGTTTTTCTCCCACTTGTCCGACACCTACCCACTGCTCGCCGCTCCTTTTTGTTGGCGCTGGGGCATCCCAATGACCATGTGGTACACCCACCGTTCTGTCACGTGGCGTTTACGCCTGAGCGAAAAATTGGTTCAGCGCATTTACACCGCCAGCCCCGAAAGTTTACAGCTTCAAAGCCGCAAAAGCCGTGTGCTAGGGCATGGCATTGACACGCGCTTATTTGCACCGAAGCAAAAACTCCAACAAAACGAATTAAAATTCGGACAGATTGTCAGTGTGGGGCGCATTACCCCCATCAAAAATTTACACTTATTAATAGAAGCCTTGCCAGCAGTGCCGCAAGCGCAGTTGGTACTGGTGGGTGCGCCTGCCCTGCCGAGTGATGAACGCTACCAAGCGCAGTTACAAACCCGCATTGTAGAGTTGGGCTTGCAAGAGCGGGTCATCTTTGCTGGGGGGTGCTCGCCCGACCAAACAGCCGCATACTACCAAGCGGCGCAATTTTCTGTCAACCTTGCCCCAACAGGTGGGCTGGATAAAGTGGTGCTGGAAAGTATGGCATGTGGCACACCTGCGCTTGCTTTTAACCGCACTTTTGCCCCACTTTTTGCCGAGCATACCCCTGTCTTACAAATACCTTCCCTTAGCCCAAGCCAGATCGCCCAACAATTGAAGCAAGCGTTGGCATTATCAGCAGAAACTTACCAACAGGTTGCCGCGCATCAACGCGCACGGGTTTTGGCAGATTATAGTTTGCCAGCTTTAATGCACAAGCTTTGTAGTGAATTTGCCCAACTGCGACCCTAAACCACCCATGCGCATCCTCTCCATCTCCACTGCCCGCCGGTTTTTACTGGCACACCATTTTTTGTATCCACCCCACAGCCTACAGGGCAAGGCTGGTATTTTACAAGCACTGGAGCACCTGCAAAATATTCAATTTGACCCGATTGATGTGGTTGGGCGTAATGCCGAATTGGTGTTGCAAAGTCGGGTGGCAGATTTTCAGCCGAAATGGCTGAATGAATTGCTCTATCAAGAGCGTGTGCTATGGGATGGCTGGGACAAAATGCAGGGTATTTATCTGACTCGGGATTGGGCGCACTTTACCCGGCAAAGACAAGCCATGCACCGCCACGCCGAACAGTCTTTCATGCAGACTGCCCCTGGCATTTTGCAAGCGATTGCCGAAAGGGGCGCACTGAGTTCGTTGGATTTTGAAGGTAAGCGCGAAGTCACCTGGTTTTGGGGAGCGCAAAAGGAAGCTCGTGCCGCATTGGATGTGTTGTACAACATGGGCAAGATTGGGGTTTCGCACCGCGTTGCATCGCGCCGTTATTTTCAATTGATTGAGAAACTCTTGCCCGCTGAACTGCTGGCACAATCAGATCCCCACCCAACATTGGAAGCGTATCAGGATTGGCACGTGCTACGGCGGGTGGGTAGTTTGGGGCTGACCGATGCCAGTTCCGGCGAGTATTGGTACGGTATTCAGGGCACAAAATCTGCAGAACGGCGGGCGACCATTGCTCGTTTGCTGGCGCAAGGCAAATTGTTGGCGGTGCAAGTGGCTGGTTTGCCAAAACTGACGTTGTACCTGCGGGCGCAAGATGAACCCACTTTGGTGCAAGCAGAAAACGCATCCCCCGCACCTGTGCAAGCCGCTTTCATTGCCCCGTTGGACAATCTCATCTGGAATCGCAATCTGATTGCCCAATTGTTTGGCTTTGAATACAAATGGGAAGTGTACACCCCTGCCGAAAAACGGCGGTATGGCTATTATGTGCTACCGGTGCTCGCTGGGGAGCGTTTTGTTGCCCGTGCGGATTTTCGCTTTGACAAAAAGCAACGCAACCTGCAACTGAATGGCTGGTGGTGGGAACGCGATGTGCAAGCGGATGGTACACTTCGGCAAGCGGTGGAAGTGGCGCTGGCGAAGTTTGCCCATTATCTGGGCGCAGAACCGCCAGCATTCAGCGCCTAGTTAAGCACTGCTTCATATATTTTACGCGTTTCATTGGCGGTATTTTGCCAGGTAAACTGTTGCGCCCGGTGAATACCGGCTAGGTGCATGGCTTTGCGTTTGTCGGGTTGGTCGAGCAACCCCAAGCAGGCTTGTACCCACTTGCCGGTATCCTGTGGGTCTATCAATACACCAGCCGTCCCCACCACTTCTGGCAAGCTGGACGCATTGGAAGATACTACGGGTGCGCCACATGCCATCGCTTCCAAGGGTGGCAGACCAAACCCTTCGTAAAGCGATGGGTATAAAAAAACTTGTGTCATCGAGAGCAAAATGGGTAAATCTTCATCGGGTACACGTCCCAATAAGCGCACGGGGGCATCAGCCGCATTCACATCGTCCAGACCCAGTGCCTTCAACTTTGCGTAGAAACTTTCCACTAGCCACCCATCCTTGCCCGCAATCGCCAACACCACATCGGGGTGTTTTTCACGCACTCGCAAAATGACATCCAACAAGAGCGCTAGGTTTTTTCGTGGTTCGATTGTGCCAACGCTCAACAAAAAGCGTGACGGCAAGCGATATTTGGCACGCACTTCTTCGCGGATACGCTCTTGCGGCACGTGCATAAAACTCGGCTCAACGCCTTCGGGCACAACATAGATTTTTTCAGCAGGGATGCCCAATCGCTTAATCGCATCGCGTTTACTGTGTTCGGAAACGGCAATGACCGCATTGGCTTGGCGCAAAAAGCGTGGGAACATCTCCTTTAGAAAGATGCGATTCATTGGCAAGTGATATTCGGGAAAAAGCAGGGGAATCAGGTCATGCAAGGTAAAGACGGTGCGGATGGTTTTAAAGCGTGGTAGTAAGTGCCCAGTGCTGTGATAAATTTGGATATTGGGAAAGTGGCGGTCAAAGGCGGGTAAGCCAAAGTAGGTGGCGGCAACACGCAATCGCCACGGCTTGTTGCCCAGATTGGAACGATATTGCACCAGTTTGTCGTAGGGGTGTTGGATGCGCATGTGCTGGGCTTGATTAAAGGCAATGCTATAATTGCCATTGGCGGTGCCTTGCGGGTCGGTGTGCAACAAACCGGCAATCAGACCTGCAGTGTAACGCCCCAAACCAGCTTGTTGACGCAGTGCAGGAGTGGCTTCAATACAAACTTTCATGGTTGCGAAAAAAATTGAATCTAGTTAATTAGTACTTGTTTACTTTATTGTTCTTACTTTTTCTTGTAAAATTGATTTGGTACTGACAAATTCACTATCCCTATATTCGACATAGGTCAGGGTTGCATATTTTTTCGAAGAAAAATGCGTCATTTTAGAGTTTGTCGAGTATAGTGAGTATATCAGCAAAAAGGAAATTATGGTTCACGTCGAAAATTTTGAAAAATTCTCAGAGTATACAACTGAAATTCTTGACCAATTAAAAACCAATCAAGTCATTGAGCGCATTTGGCGCAAGGATTTTACAGTATGGTCTACCAGCCCCACGGAAATCACCAATCGTCTGGGTTGGTTGGAAATTGTTAAGCAAATGCGTGCCGAACTGCCTGAATTATTGGCTTTTGCCGAAAAAGTGCAGGAGATGGGCACTACAGATGTAGTGGTGATGGGCATGGGTGGCAGTAGCTTAACTCCGGAAGTTTTTCGTACAGCAATGTCCAAACGTTTTGGTTGGCCGCGCTTGCATGTGCTGGACTCCACCGTTCCGGCTTGGGTGCTGGATGTGGGGCAACAAATTGACCTAGCACATACCATATTCCTGTACGCCAGTAAGTCAGGGTCTACAGTAGAAGTAGATGCGTTTTTTCGCTATTTTCACGGCAAGCTCACCCAATTGGTGGGCGCTGAAGCGGCTGGCAGGCATTTTGTCGCCATCACAGACCCGGGCACCGAGCTAGAAGTCATGGCGAAGGAATACGGCTTTTTGCACACCCAATTAAATGACCCCAATATCGGTGGGCGTTATTCTGGCTTGAGCTATTTTGGCTTGTTACCTGCCGCTTTGGCTGGTTTACCTGTGCCCGAAATTCTGGCTTCGGCGTATGAGATGTTTCTGCACTGCGAGTGGGATATCCCATCTTACAACCACTCCGGCGCAATCTTGGCGGCTCGCATCTTTGCTTGCCAACNNTTGGGCGGGATAAAATCACCTTTATCACCAGTCCGCGCCTAGAAAATTTTGGCTTGTGGGCAGAGCAATTAATTGCCGAAAGTGTTGGCAAGGAAGGAGTCGGCGTGCTACCCATCGCCACCGAACCCCTAGTCGCCCCCAATAAATACTCTGATGACCGCGTTTTTGTCTATCTACGCCTAACTCACGGGCGCAACAGCGCTACCGACCAAATCGCTACCCAACTGCGCGGGTTAGGGCACCCAATTGTGCGCATTGATTTGGAAGATAGCACCGATTTGGGCGGCGAACTTTATCGCTGGATGTTTACCACTGCGATTCTAGGGCACTTGATGAATGTTCAGCCCTTTGACCAACCCAATGTGCAATCTGCCAAGACACTCACCAAGCAGGTGTTGCAACAAGTGCAAGCCAGTGGCAGGCAACCCGATATTGCATCGGTCGGCGATTTGCGTTCTCAATTGCGCAATGCCCATCACGGCGATTATGTTGCCATTTTGGCATTTGTCGAAGGGGGAAGCCGTGTAGAAAATGCGTTGGTTGCTCTACGCCACAACCTAACCGACCGTTTTGGCTTGCCAACCACGATGGGCTTTGGCCCGCGCTACCTGCACTCCACCGGGCAATTGCACAAGGGCGGTCCCGACAATGGCATCTACGTTTTGCTCGTCAATGAACCCGAACAGGATATTCCGGTGCCAGGCAGACCTTACACCTTCCGCACGCTCGCACACGCCCAAGCTTTGGGTGACTACCAAGCGTTACAACAAGCCGGTAGGCGTGTCGTGCGCATCAATTTGGGAGAGCATCAAACCGCAAGTTCCATCCGCAAAATCATTCGCACCCTAGCCTAACAATGCCTTCCGTCTTTAGCCAAAAATTCACCCCTGAAAGTGGCATTCTCAGCCTGATGAGCGATTTGGGTAGCGCCCTAGCGCAAGCCCGGCAAGGGGGAGACTCTTTGAATATGCTGGGGGGTGGCAATCCATCCTATATTTCTGCCGTGCAAGATTTTTTTCGTCAGGCAATGCAGGCGATTTTGGATACCCCCGGCGAATTTGAACACATTGTGGGCAATTATGCCAACCCTGAAGGTGACGTGCGTTTTCGCGCGGCATTGGCGGCTTTGTTTGCCAAAGAGTTTGGCTGGCAGATTACCGAGCGTAATATCTGTCTAACCAACGGCAGTCAAACCGCCTTCTTTTACCTGTTCAATTTGTTTGGCGGACCCTACACTGACGGCAGTTTCAAAAAAATACTGCTCCCGCTGGCCCCAGAATATATCGGCTATGTAGATGTGGGCATTCACAACACACTCTTTAAAGCCTACCGCCCGGAAATCACTTGCTATGCAGATGGTACTTACAAATACAGTGTGGACTTTAACGCACTTCAAGTGACCGATGAAATTGGGGCAATTTGTGTTTCACGCCCCACCAACCCCACTGGCAACGTACTTACCCAAGCCGAAGTCACTCGCTTGCACGCACTTTCCCAGCAACATGGCATTCCCTTCATTATAGATAATGCCTACGGCACGCCTTTTCCCAATATCATCTCCAGCGAAGCCCAACCCATCTGGGATGAGAATATCATCTTGTGCATGAGCCTTTCCAAACTGGGTATGCCGGGCGTGCGTACCGGTATTGTGGTTGCCAATGAAGCCATCACCGAAAAACTGGGCGCAATGAACGCCATTTACAGCCTAGCACCGGGCAATTTTGGGGCGGCACTTGCCCTACAAGCCACGCGCAACGGCGATATTTTGCGCATTAGCAACGAGCTAATTGCCCCCTATTACGCCAATAAAACCACCTTAGCATTAAGCCTGTTCCGCGAACTGCTCGGCGACACGCCTGCCCGTGTTCACAAAGCAGAAGGCGCATTCTTCCTGTGGTTCTGGTTTCCTGACCTGCCCATCCACAGCCAAGAACTGTACCAACGGCTTAAGGCACGCAATACCATTGTCGTTGCTGGACATCATTTTTACCCGGGCTTGCCGGAGCCTTGGCAACACAAGCAAGAGTGCATCCGCGTTAGCATTGCCGGTAGCGATGACACGCTTATCAGCGGCATTCGCATCATTGCCGAAGAAGTCAAACGGGCATACCAGCATCAGTAAAATGATGAAAGCTTTCTTTGAAAAATCACGCTACTTAGGCTTGTTGATCGTATTCGGACTGCTGGTCAGCGCCGTATGTGCAATAGGCTGGTCGCTCATGGGCGTTTCTGAACTGCTACAAAAGCTCATCGAAAGCGCAGGCAAAGAGCCTAAGCTAGCCATCTACTTTATCGAATTGGCAGACCGCTTCCTAATTGCCATTGCCCTGTATGTACTCACTGTTAGCAGTTACGAATTATTCATTGACAAACTAGACCTACCCGATTGGATGCTTGCCCACGACCTGAACGGCTTAAAGGAAAAACTGAGCAGTATTGTCATTTTGGTCGTCATCGTAAAATTTGTCAGTGAACTGGTGGAATGGGAAAACCCCGCCGCAACCTTGCAATACGCGCTAGCTGTAACTTTGGTGTGTGGTGTTCTGCTTGTACTCGGTTATATGAGCAAAAAAAGCAAGTAATGGGTTGGGGAAAAAGGCTGGCGCTCGGCGGGTTAATGTGGGGGTTGCTTGGCTGTCAATANNTGGATACAATCTCCCAACCAAGCGGCAGTCCAACTGAGTCCCCTGCCATTGCTGGCAAACCCGCACTTGGTTGCCTTATCCCCCAATCAGCAGTGGTTGGCATGGGTGGGCGGCAACCCCGGCTATCAGGGCTTGACGCTCTTTATCTGGGATACGCAAACCGCACAAATCATCCATTCGCAAACACTGGTTCCCCAGCTTAAAACCGCACAAAACGAAGTAGATTATGACACAGCCTTTGATGCCGCCCTTGCCATTGGCGAGTTGGGCACACTGGCTTGGCGTGCAGATTCTCATCTGCTGGCTTTTTCGGCGGCGTTTCACACGTTAGATAGTGATTTGTACGTGTGGCAGGCTAACCAGCCGGTAGAACGAATCAGCAAAGAACAAGGGCAGGCAGTACAAGCTAGCTGGCAGGGGCAAACCTTGCTCTGGCAGGTGGTGCAAATCCCGCCAGACCCAGCGCCATGGCAAGAGTATCTGATTCTAGCGCATAGCAGTTGGGAAAAATAAAAGCGGCTGAGAACTCCCAGCCGCTTGAATAGCGAATAGATGGCTCTTGATTACCAGCCACGCACCGCCAACTGCTCACTTTCAGGCAAGGAGCGTGCATTGCGCCCGACCATCGGCTCGCCC